>JANLPY010000380.1:0-94940 GCA_031367505.1 Hyphomicrobiaceae bacterium
CGCCGGATGATTGCGGCCCAAGCCGATGAGCTCACCGCCGAGGTTTATCTAACTGCCGCCGTGGCATGACCCTCCACAGCCAACGCGAACAGAGCCATAAGAAATCATCACACCGCCCTCACATCCCGCTTGCCATCCTTCACCGCTAGCATCTTGATCTCGCGATCCGGGAACACGGCGGCCTCGAGGCCCTTGACCATTTCTTCGGCGCCGCCGAAGGGCGCGATCACCTCGACCACCCACAGGTTGTCGCCGCTCTTCCAGTCCTGCGGCCGCAGTTTCGAGGTGCCCTCGGCGAGCCGCGTCGCCACCTCGTCCGACACCGTGCCCCAGAACACCACGCCGATCGGCTTTTCCTTATCGTAGAGCAACCGGAACTGCTTCAGGATCACCGGCGACATCACGAACCACTCCAGGTCCGAGATGAAGAACGACTTATGGATCGGCGATTGCGACATCAGCCAGACTTTAGTGCTTGGTAAGGGGACAGTATACTAATAAAATGTTCGCTTTTTGTTCTTGTAAAATTCACCAATTACCGATATGTTGGTGGAATGCCTCGTTTACCCCGCATCGTAGTTCCAGGTCTGCCGCACCACGTTACCCAACGCGGCAACCGGCGGCTGAAGACGTTTTTCAGCGACAACGATTACCAAACCTACCGGGGTTTGATGGCGCAGAGTTGCGAGGAGGCGAACGTCGAGGTTCTTGCGTACTGCCTAATGCCGAACCATGTGCATCTGGTGCTTGTGCCGTCAAACGAAGACGGGTTGCGAGCAGCCGTCGCAGAAACGCACCGGCTTTACGCGGCGCTGGTCAACCGGCGAGAGGGGTGGCGTGGACACCTGTGGCAGGAGAGGTTTCATTCGTGTCCGCTGCATGAAGATCATCTGCTCGCGACTGTGCGCTATGTCGAGCTAAACCCAGTGCGCGCGAGGCTGGTCGAAACGGCGAAGGAATGGCGTTGGTCAAGTGCGGCGGCGCATCTGTTGCGACGATCGGATGAACTGATACGCACTGAGCTTCCGGCAGCTTTGGAGAATGCGGGCTCTTGGGAGGAGTTCTTGGCAGCCGGAGTATCTGTTGAAGTGGCCGAACGCTTGCGGCAGCACCAGCAGACGGGCCGGCCGTTGGGCGATGAGGCATTTGTCGTTGCTCTGGAGAAATTGACTGCACGATCACTCCTACCAAAACCTGCAGGCCGCCCGCGCAATACGCGCGGGGACAGTATACCGAACTCCCAAGCACCATTGCCTTTGGCCGGGCCGGTGCGTTGAGGAAATCGGTATACTGTCCCCTATAGATTATGCGACAACGCGGGCTGTCATTCAGCCCCCGTCCCGAGGCACGCATCCATGTCCAACGCCGATCTGCAAAAGACCATCGAGGCCGCCTGGGAGGCGCGCGACACCGTCAACACCCAGACCAAAGGTGCGGTGCGTGATGCAGTCAAAACCGCGCTCGATCTGCTCGACAGCGGCAAGGCGCGGGTCGCCGAGAAGGTCGCCGGCTCGGCCAAGGGGGAGTGGACGGTGCACCAATGGCTGAAGAAGGCCGTGCTACTGTCATTCCGGCTCGCAGATAACGTGCCGTTCGTCACCTCGCTCGACACCGGCCATCAAGTGTTCGGCTACGACAAAGTACCGTTGAAATTCGCCGACTGGAACGCCGCCAAGTTCAAAGCCGCCGGCTTCCGTGCCGTGCCCGGCGCGGTCGTGCGCCACTCGGCCTACATCGCGCCAAACGTCGTGCTGATGCCGTCATTCGTCAACCTCGGCGCCTACGTCGATAGTGGCACCATGGTCGACACCTGGGCGACGGTCGGCTCCTGCGCGCAGATCGGCAAGAACGTGCATCTGTCCGGCGGCGTCGGCATCGGCGGCGTGCTGGAGCCGTTGCAGGCCAACCCGACGATCATCGAGGACAACTGCTTCATCGGCGCGCGTTCCGAAGTGGTCGAAGGCGTGATCATCGGCGAAGGCTCGGTGCTGTCGATGGGCGTGTTCATCTCGGCCTCGACCAAGATCGTCGATCGCGCGACGGGCGAGATTCATATCGGTCGCGTGCCGCCGTACTCGGTCGTGGTGTCGGGCAATCTGCCGGGGAAAAATCTGCCCGGCGAAAATTGGGGCCCATCGCTGTATTGCGCGGTGATTGTGAAAACGGTCGATGCGCAAACACGTTCGAAAACCGGCATCAACGAGCTGCTGCGGGATTGAGCAAAGGCGACACCGCAAATGTACCGCACGCTCGATGCCGCAAAGATCATTCAGTCGCTCGATCAATTGACGCGGCGCATCACGGAGCGGTTTCCTGGTGCTGGCCTGGCGGGCGTTTCAACCGAGCTATCGGCTATTGCCGCCACCACTAGCGCGCGCGCGGCCGATATCGCGAAGCCCGCGATTTTTCGCCGGGCGTTCGTGGTCATGGTTTTCCTCGCTGGGATCGCGCTGCTGGGCTACGTCGGCTTCCTGATCTTGTCGAAAACCAAGGCGTCCGACGATCTGTTCGGCACCATCCAAGGCATCGATGCGGCCTTCAATATTGTGGTGCTGACGGGGGCCACGCTGTTTTTCATGTTTAGCCTGGAGGAGCGGGGTAAACGCCGGCGCGCACTGAAGGCGTTGCATGAGTTGCGCTCGATCGTGCACGTGATCGACATGCACCAACTGACCAAGGATCCGAGTTCAGCGGCAAGTGTCAGTGAGGCGACCCCATCATCGCCCAAGCGCACGCTGACGCCGTTCGAGCTGACCCGCTATCTCGATTATTGCTCGGAAATGTTGTCGCTGACGGCGAAGGTCGCCGTGCTGTACGCGCAGAGCTTCCCCGATCCGGTCGTCACCGAAACGGTCAATGATATCGAGCGGACGGCGGGAAGCCTCAGTCAGAAGATCTGGCAGAAGATCATGATCATCGAGGCCGATGGCCGGCACGCCGAGATGATGGCGCTGTTGGCCGCGAGCTCGATCGTCAAGCCTGCGGTGACGAAACCAGCGGGAGCATAGGGCTAGCGCGTCAGCGCCGATCGCCAGCCGGCTTGTTGCGCTTCGGTTTCGGAGCAGAACCAGCGCTTGCCTTTGGGGGCGCCGCGGGTGTCGTCATCCATGCGAACCTTCTCGTACCACGGGCTCCAAGGCATGTGATAGATGCGGCCGGCGTTGGTGACGTTGCCCTTGATCGAGCAGTCATTCGGCGTCTGCACCTCAGCCGTCGCCCAGGCCCGCGCGCGATAGTCCCATGCCGGCGTCGCCTCACCTTGCCAAATGCCGGCATGTGCTGCTTTCGCTTCGGCCTCCTGCGGAAGGTAAGCTTTCGAGTAGCGCACGAATGCCCACGCATAACCCGTGCGGACCATTTCGGCGTTGAGATTTGTGTTGCCCGCAAAACACCGGCCGAGGGTGCGGCGATACTTATCAAGCCCCAGATCCTCGCAAACCACGGGCTGATGATTAATCAACTTGATCAGTTGCTGGGTGGCTGCCTCGCCGCAGCGCCATTGACCGGAGGTGTGGAGGTTGCACGCCTGGGTTGTCTCCGGGGCGTCGATACCTTCCAAGCGAATGCGGACGTCACCAAGGATAATCGAATCGCCGTCTATGACGCGCAATATCCCTGCAACAACGGGCTGATTGCTCGCCTTTGTTTTCTCGCCATTGAATGCAATCAGGGGGAAAACGAGCAGTCCCGCAATAGCCAGGCCCGCAAGTTGACGCGCTACTAGGCGTTTGACAGATTCACGCATAGGTTGAATTTGTCTGATTCGATTGTCAGCAGCGAGACCGAATCGCGACGCTTTCCACCGCTTTCGTGACCAACTCGTGGCGATCGTTGTAGATGCGCACCAGTCGTCCGTGGCTGATTGGCCGCGAAGGCCGGCCGTGCCACGAAATCCGCGCTTATTTCTCGGGGATGTCGCGTAGGTTGCGCTCGGCGAACTGAATGACGAATCCGGTCGTGCCGAGCTGTCGCAAGACACTGGCGCGCTTAGCGGCATCGCTCAGGTATTCGACCACGAATACGGGGCGCCCATCGGCTGTCATGCGGTTCAGTTCGACGAGTGAGGCCTTGACGCTGCCTGGATCATTGGGCTGCTCACTTGCAACTGCGCCGTAAAACAAGTCTTCCTTGGCAACGGCGTCGAGGCTGTGTCGATAATCCGGCGACTGAAGAAGTTCCTCGCCGTTTTGCGCGACCACCAGGAAGTTCGTCCGCCGGCGCTTGGCATAAGACGAGATCCTGCCGACGAATGCCACCATTTCGGCTTGCGCACTCGGGTTCTCGGTCTTCCATTCGTCGAAGGCATCCACCCGATCGAGGTAGACCCCATCGAACCCCGCTTCGAGGATGCGATCTAGGTAGGGCCGTCTCGACGGGTGCAACAACTCCAAGAGGCGGTCCAAGAACGAGACGGACGGGCGCACGATGATTTTTTGCCAACCGGACCGCCAGAAGCGGACATTGTAGTTGCCCTTCCACTCAGGGTTCTCATGTCCGAGCCACGCCGGTCTTCCGGTCAATCCACGTTCGGGCCAATAGTAACGGTAGTTTTCCGCTTCGCCGATCGACAGGTAGGCGAGCACGATGCGCTTCGATCCGTCGGCACGCGTGCGCAGGCGATTGATCTCGTCAGGCTTGAGTACGCGTGCCTCTGACCCATCGCGCGAATAGTCGACGACAAGCAGATCGGTGCCGTCCGCGATCGATTGAAGCCCGAGATTTTGCAGCTGGTAGCCCCAGGAGCGCACACCGTTCAAGTCCGGTCCCACGCGGGGTTCGAGGGTCAAACGCTCAACCGGCAGTTGACCTGCCGCAGTCAGTGCCAACGCAATGACGGCCACCACCAGCCAGCGTGTCAGGTCGCGTGTTCGCTTCGATTTCATCGCGTGCTATATGGAACTGGAATGCGGCAATACCTATGTCGGTCGTGCGGATAAATTACTCAATCGAGCGGATCCTATCACATGAGCGAACCCGGAGTAATTGTGACACCCGACGTCGAAACCGGCACTTTGCGGGCGGCGCGCGCGTGGTTGTTGCGCGATGGCCACGTGGCGTTGGCAACGGTGATCGATACGTGGGGCTCTGCTCCAGTGCCAGTGGGTGGCCAGATGGCAATCGCAGCCGATGGCTCGTTCCAGGGGTCGGTCTCGGGCGGCTGTATCGAGGGTGAGATCATCACCGAGGCTGGCGAAGTATTGGAAGCAAAAGCACCGCGCACATTGGAGTTCGGCGTGGCCGATGAAACCGCCTGGACCGTTGGCTTGCCATGCGGTGGCAAGGTCCGCGTCTTCATCGAACGGCTCGACAAGGATAGCGGCGGGCTGGCGTTCATCGATCAGGCAATCGGCGCGACATCCACGCGCACTGGAATGATCGTGCGCACCCGAATGTCAGATGGCCAACGGCAAGTGTTCGAGCGCGGCAAACCTGACGTGCCCGCACAAATCGAATCGCGCTTTCGCTCTGGCAAGAGTGCGATTGAGGCGACGGCGGACGGCGAATTTTTCGTCCAGGCCCTGGTGCCTCCAGCACGAATTCTGATTGTTGGCGCGACGCATATCGCCCAAATCGCCACTCAGATCGCCAAGCTGATCGGCTACGAAGTGTTGATCGTCGATCCGCGCACGGCCTTCGCGTCGGCTGACCGGTTTCCCGACGTAACAGTGCACGCCGAGTGGCCGCAAGACGTCATTCCCCGCCTTGGCCTGGACCCGTACACGGCGGTCGTGGTTCTCGCCCACGTCGCACATATCGATGACGAGGCGTTGAAGCTCGCTTTGCGATCGGACTGCCTTTACGTCGGCGCGCTGGGTAGTTCGCGCAATCACGCGAAACGCACCGAACGCTTGACCGAGGCTGGCTTCAGCGCGGTTGAAATTGCGCGCATCAAATGCCCGATCGGGTTGGATATCGGTGCTCAAACACCGGCCGAGATCGCCGTCTCCGTCATGGCCGAGGTGATCGGCGCTGTACGCGGGCCGAAACCAAAAAAGGTGGCTTGAGGTTGCGTTGATGGATCAAGCGCCGCTGATTGCCGCGATCGTCCTTGCCGCCGGGTCATCGACGCGGTTCGGCGTGGCCAATAAACTGCTCGCTGAAATTGACGGCAAGCCTTTGGTCATTCGCGTGATCGACGCGATCGCGGCGGGCGGGATTGACCGCATCGTTGTCGTAACCGGTCACGAGGCTGACCGCGTGGCGGCGGTTGTCGCGGGGCACAATTGCCGTACGGTCTTCAACGAGCAGTACGCACAGGGGATGGGAACATCGGTTGCGTGTGGCGTGTCGGCGCTCGACGAAATGATCGATGGAGCGCTGATCGCGCAGGGCGACATGCCGGAGGTTGATGCGACGCTGATCGCGCGCCTATGCCAACGCTTCGCCGAGGCGGGTGGCAATGGCCTTGTTTATCCCGTGCTCGACGATGGCCGGCAAGGTAACCCCGTCATCTGGCCGCGCCGGCTCTTTACCGCGCTTGGCAACCTGCAAGGTGACAAGGGCGCGAAAGGACTGATCAACGCCGAGGGCACAGCGGCGGTTCGCGTGGCGGTCGCCGGAATGGCTGCCGCAACGGACATCGATACGCCCGAGGAACTCGCCGCTTACGAAGCCGCTCGCACCAGCCAGCCGCGGTAGTGCACGAGCAATCCGAACGCCGGGCCAAACGCCGGGATCGTCGCCTCAACGTCGAATGTGTACCGGCGATAGAGCGGCATCATGTGACGCTCATTTCAATTGCGAGATCCGATAATTCGCGCTGGATTTCCTCCAACGTCACCAAGCCGGCACAGGCACGCGCTCCACGTTCTGCGGTCTGGTTGCGGGCCAGTTTCTTCGCCAGGATGACCGCCGGTGTCGTCGGGATATAGGGGCCATCGCCGCGTGCGGCGATCATGTGCCAGCTGATCGTTTTGGCTGCGCCCGTATGATCGACGCCATCCAGTGTCACGAACATCCCACCCACATCCGTGCCGAGAAAACCGAGCATGCGTTTGACGGCAAGCAGAGGTTTGGCAAGCTGGCCGGGTGCCGGCAGCAGTCCCCAGCGGCTGGGCCAAGACAGTGCCCAAATGCCCAGATGGAACAGCGAAACGTCGACGCCGGCCTTGAACTCGATTGTTCGCAGGCTCGGATAGCGCGCGGCAAACAACACCAGATCCGGGACATTGCAATAGCCCATCCAACGTCCGCCGATTGCCGGAAAACGATACCGCGATAGACCCTGCCAGCCATGCACTGTGCGCCATCGGCCATCGCGCTTCATTTGGAAGGGTTTGCCGATCGCACCGAGTATCGATGCCGTTGTTGCTGGCCCCGGATCGAAGCTGTTACCCGGCGAGATGCCATGATGCATCGCGGTGAGCCGTGCAAACTCTGGTGCGTAATGATCGAGTATGGCGCCTGAGATCCCCGGTACGGTGCTGGCGCCACTGACGACGAGTAAGCCGCGATTTTTTGCCGTGACGTCGAGATCTGAGTCTTTGACAATCCCGGACACGAAATCGCTCGCGTCGGCGAGGTCGATATAGTGCGCGCCGATTTCGATCGCCGCGCGCGCCAGCGCGTAGTCTTGGGTTTGGAACGGGCCGGACGCGTTGATTACGATCGTAGGGGCGAGGGATCGGAGTGTCGCGGAATTAGGCGAGGTCGCGTTAACGACGGCAGCGGTGATAGTGGCAGCGGTGATAGTGGTTCGGCCCGTTTGCTGCAATTTAACCGCAGCGGCCTGCGCATGGGCCAGCGAGCGTCCGGCAATGATGATATCGAACTCGGCTTCACGCGCCAGTCGTTCGGCGACTAGTGTGCCAAATGCGCCGTAACCCCCGACGATCAGAATACGCGGACGCGTTTGGGTCATTCGACCGGATGGCGGGCGAGGAATTCCGTCACGTGACGGCCGAACGCCGCAGGCTCCTCGTTGTGCAGCATATGCGAGACGCCCGGCATGACAATCAAATCGGAACCCTTGATCTCATTGCTGATCACCTCGGCGGCAGCCGGTGGCGTTGCAGGGTCGAGCGCGCCGACGATGACACAGGTGGGCAGCTTGACGGCCTTGAGCCGCGCCGTGACGTCGAGATGGCGGATCGCCTCGCACCAGCCGATGTAGCCATCGGCAGGTGTGGTGCGGATCATCGTCTTCAATCGTTCGACGAGCGCCGGGCGTTCGGTCAAAGCCGCCGGCGCGACCCAACGGGCCATTGCTCCGTCGACCACGCTATCCATGCCCAGTGTGCCAGCATTGATGATCCGCTCGTCCCACAGCGCCTTGCCAGCGGCCGGCGTGTGGCTCGATGTCGAGACCAAGCAGAGCGTGTGAAACCGGCTGGGGTGCAACAGACCCAGGTATTGGCCAATCATGCCGCCCATCGACAGCCCGAGAAAATGCGCTTTGGCCACGCCGAGCTTATCCATCAGTTGCACGACGTCATCGGCTAGTGTCTCGAACTTATAGGCGCCCTTCGGTGCATCGGTGTGGCCGTGTCCACGAGCGTCAAAACGTATGACGCGATATTTCGGGTTTAGAACGGCCGTGAGTTCGTCCCAGCAGGAAAGGTTGGTGGCGAGTGGATGATGCAGGACGACAGGGGTTGCCGTATCCGATCCGCTGACATCGACATTGAATTGGATGCCGTTCGCCGAAACTTTCATGTAGCTGGTCCTAATTGATCTAATGTTTTTCGGCAGGTGTATCAGTTCTAGTCATGGATTGACTATCGGGTTTCCCGATTTTCCAAATTTACAGAAGAAAAATCACCGGGTATCACCGCGTGCGTTGGGCGGTCTTGCGGCGCTGACCAGGCGCTGGTTGGCCATCGCGCATTGCCAAAGCCTTAGCTTCCGCCTTGCTTCGCAGCTCTTTCCACCTCCGGCAACTCGGCAGACTGTGGTCGCACAGCGCCTCGACTTGCGTCGCGGCTCCGAGGCTTGACCGCCCTTGCAACGAGCTCTGGGCTGACCGCTGGAGGCCGTGGGCGGATTGCAGCTGTTGTTGGCCTACTGACAGGTTGTGGGGCGGCTGCTGGGGTTGAAACCGGAACCGGCGCGGGATCAGTGATTGTGGTGCTTCCGGTGACTGTAACACTGCTTGGCGGGAGAGCCGTGGCAACGGGAACCGCCGGTCCGTCAGGCGCGATGTCGATCGTTGTGGCGGCGGACGCGACAACCTGCTCAGTTGGACCTGGGCAGCCGTGCTCAGCTGATCCCATTCGGACAACGCGGCGAGGGTTTCGCCGCACACCGCTAAAGGGCCAGGTACGGCTCCCTCCCCGGGAGCCGTGGCTTGAATAAGATATCGCTTGTCGCAAATTCCAACTTGGGGCGGCAGCTTGGTTTGCTCGAAGGCGTCGTAGCCCTCCTTGAGGTTGGTCCAGAACGGCAACCACTCACTGCCTGCATGGCGCTGCAAGTTGGCCTGAGTCATGCGGAACGGAAACACATGAACCTGGACCCGGTCTTGCCCTGACTTCAATGCGCGCTCGGCCAGATCGTAGATTTCGGAGATGACCGTGTTCGTCATTGCAAAGCAGCCCACGGAGGAGCAACCGCCGTGCACGAGAATGTATGATCCCGTCCGCTGCATCGACTTGTCGAAGGCGTTGGGAAATCCGAGATTGAGCGAGCGTGGATGACGGCCGATCAGATGCAATTGTTGCCGCGTAACCTCGTAGAACCCTTCCGGCGTTTGCTTGTCGCCCTCATGGATCTTCGGGCCAATGGTGCCGGACCAATGGCAGATCGGATAGGTATCAAGCAGCACGAAGCGGTTGCCTGAACGCATCCAAATTTCGAGTTCGGATTCCGCCTTGAAGATGCGAATGAAGATGGCATCGCCGGACTTCAGCCCCTTCGACGCAAGGCGTTGGTCGAGATTGCCGATATCGGGGGTGCCGGGAAGGGGCAGGCTGCCGACCGCTGCCGCGCGTTGGCGCTCGACGCGATCGGATGCCACATCCTTCAATTCGATGGTCACGGCCGCTGCAGCACACGCACTGCCGAGCAGAACGAGCACAGCGATCGCTGCCCGGGAGAAAATACCGGAACTGAACTTTCGCATTACTGCAGAGCCCCTCGAGTACGTCTACATTCGGCCAAAAGGCCTAATCGTCTTGCCACTGCTGATGCCATCTTAGCAGCTCGGTTGCGACTTGCGCACCGCAAAATGTCGATTGGTTGTGGATGTGATAAACTTCGCGCCACCGATGTGGCCGTTCGGGTTCGGTTGTGGTGTTCAGCCACATTTTTCGGTGTTTTGAGCGTCCGTGATCGGCGTGCTCGCTGCTTGCTTGACGTCGTACCGCTGCCCGCAAACATTGATTTCCGGCGGTTGGTGTGTTGCGTCAAAAGCATCATGCGCGATTTTGAGCGTCTGCCAGAATGGCAAGGCGGCGTGATGGGCTGCCGCTTCCATGTTCTCGGGCGACATGCGGAACGGAAAGACGTGCACGTGAAACCGTTTCTGGCCATTGCCAAGTGCTGCCGTGACAAGTTGCCAAAGCTCATCGATCACAGGGTCGGTCATCGCAAAACAGCCGATCGACGAGCATCCGCCGTGCACCATCAGCAGTGACCCGGTGCGAGCGTTCGCCCGGTCGAAGGCGTTGGGAAATCCGAGGTTGAACGAGCGATGCCAACGGCTGTTCGGGTTCAATGCCTTGGCATCGACGGTATAAAAACCTTCTGGCGACTGCCGATCGCCTTCGCGTTGCTTAGGGCCGAGACGTCCCGACCAATTGCAAATGGGATAAGTGGCAAAACGCTCGAAACGATCGCCCTTCTTGATCCATACCTCCAGCTCGAATTCACGTTTGAAGACGCGCAAGAACACCGGCGAGCGGGCAGCGAATCCGGCTGCTTGCAACCGATTGCTCAAGCGCCCAAGCTCAGGCGTGTCCGGCAAGGCTTGGCCTGCGAGGAACCGTGCGAAATTACCGGCGCGCTTGCGGTCGATCCGAGCGTCTTCTGCTTCGATGCCGATGAGGTAAGCAGATAGCGCCAGGACACATACAAGTCCGATGCCGGCCAATAGTGCGGCAACCTTGGTGCGCGAGCCTCGCTTTTTGGACGACATCGCAGACCAATCACGGATCGAGCTTCGATTGCTACTGCGGCGCCGGTCCACTCGATAATGTCGACGCCTGCTTGCTGATCGAGGATGCGCCGAGCATCGAGGCGAAACCTAGTCCAGTGCCGGTTGGTTTGTTCGTCTGCAACGCATTTGCCAAGCCGCGCATCTTCGGGCCAGGAGCAATGATGCGCTCGATATCAGTGACTTGCTCCTTGACCGGCGGCTTGAACGGCGCTGGTGCTTCGCGGTCGTAGGCGGGGCACATCAGTTCAGCATCGATCTTCGCTGGCTGCGCACCGTTTCGCCATTTAGGATTGACGACGTACCGCCGCTCGCAAACCGCAATCGCGGGTACTTGGCGTGTTACTTCGAAGTAGTCGTAGCCTTCCTTGAGGGTCGCCCAAAACTTCTGCGCCGAGTGGTTCGGGTAACGCGCGAGGTTGGCCTGTGTCATGCGAAATGGGAAGGCATGAACTTGGAAGCCGTCCTGGCCGCCGATGAAAGCCTCACGGGCCAGCGCATAGATCTCCTCGATGAGCGCATCGGTCATGGCATAGCAGCCAGCCGACTTGCACTTGCCGTGAACCATCAGGAAGTCGCCGGAGTATTTGTTCGCACGATCGTAGGCGTTCGGATAGCCAATGTTGAACGCCAAATGGAACTGAGAATTGGGGTTCATTTGGTGGCGAGCGATCGAATAAAAACCTTCAGGCGCCTGCTTGTCGCCTTGGGCAACCTTCGGGCCGACATCACCTGACCAATTGCAAATAGGATATGTCTTGAAGTGGTAGAAGCGGCCATCGTCGCGCTGCTTCCATACTTCGAGCTCAGACTCTTCCTTGAAGATGCGCACGAACATCGGCGCGTTGGTCCTCATCTGCTTCTTACCGAGCAGCATCTGCGTATCTTTCGACAGCGGTCGCAGATGTGGCGGCACGTCGATCTGGCTGCATGAAGCCACGACGAAACCAGCCAAGGCCGTGAGGCCCAATCGAATGGCTTTGTTCATTTTACCTTCCAGGCCGATCAAGCGTTTACACCGTGCCCCTGGCGCACACCGATGACCTAGTCCCTCAAATCTTAACACCCGGTTAAGGTTAGCGAATAATTAGCCATTCCGCCACCCGCACCGGCCCTTGTCAAGCACTCTCTATAAGCAGTTCATGCTCTGAATTGGGCGATTTTCGGGTCGCCGTTCAGATCGACTGCCCAATTGCCATGAATCGATCCTGCCGTTGGCGCCGCACCTGGGCCGGCGTCACGCCGTCGAATTCGGCCAATGCCTTCGAAATCGCATTGCCTGTGGCCTTGACGGTGCCGTTACGATCCCGATGCGCGCCGCCCAAAGGTTCTGGGATGATGCCGTCGATGACCTTCAATGCGAGCAAGTCTTGGGCGGTAATTTTCATGTTGGTCGCGGCATCGATGGCACGGGCAGCGTCGCGCCATAGAATGGTTGCTGCCGCCTCAGGCGATGCGACCGTATAAATCGCATGTTCGAGCATGAGGATGCGGTTGGCGGTCGCGATAGCGACGGCGCCGCCAGAGCCACCTTCTCCGATCACCACCGAGATGATCGGCACGCCAAGGCCGAGGCAAACGTCGGTGGACCGGGCGATGGCTTCGGCTTGTCCGCGCTCCTCGGCGCCGATACCTGGATAGGCGCCAGCGGTGTCGATCAGTGTAATCACCGGCATGTCGAAGCGCTCGGCCAATTCCATCAGCCGGATCGCCTTCCGGTACCCTTCCGGCTTCGCCATCCCGAAGTTATGGCGGATGCGGCTTTCGGTGTCCGACCCCTTCTCGTGGCCGATGACCATCACCGACCGGTCTTTGAACGTCCCCATGCCGCCCATGATGGCCGCATCTTCGGCAAAGAAGCGATCGCCGGCAAGCGGCGTGAAATCTTCGATTAATGCGCTGATGAAATCGAGCGTATGCGGCCGTTCCGGATGCCGCGCGACTTCGGTTTTCTGCCACGGCGTCAGCTTTGAGTACATGTCGATCAAGGCCTGTCGCGACTTTTGCTGCAGCTTGCCGATTTCGTCGGCTATCGAGACCGAATTATCGCCTGCGTTCAATGTCTTGAGTTCGGCGACCTTGCGCTCGAGCTCGAGGATCGGCGCCTCCCATTTAAGGTAGGTCCGGATTGGCGACTGCTCATCCGCCTGTACAGAAATTTGGTTCAATATCTCACCTTCGGCCACGTTCACCTCCCCGGGGCAGCACCCAGCAGCGGTTGCGTTTATTGTTCAGCCTGCATTCGCCACGTCTGCTGGTTGTAAGTCAAGTTGAGCCAGGCCAAGATTGTAAACTGGCGGACCAGGGCTAGACTGCCTGAAGTATACCTCATCAGCGTCGCGCGGGGATAACTTGATGACCAAATCGAAAGCAGCAGCACCACTGGCGCGCTATGCAAGCTGGAAGCGGATGGGCGATTTCGTCTTTCTTTCGGGTATCATCGCCGTTGATCCCATAGCTGGAAAAATCGTGCGCGGCTATGATGATATCCCCGTCGATGCACAGCAAGCGATTGGCCGGACTGGAGAATTCTCGGTCGACATCATTCAGGGACCGATCTTGGCGCAGAGCTGGACGGTGTTTGACAAGATCCGCTCGACAATCGAGGAAGCCGGCGGTTCGATGTCTGACGTATTCAAACTCGTCCAATATTTCAAGGACTTGGCGGATTATCCCCTCTACAACCAAGTGCGCCGGCAGTTTTTCCCAACTGATCCACCAGTTTCGACGGTGGTCGAAGTGAGCGGTATGTTGCCAACGCCCGATATTCTCGTCGAAGTCGAGGCGACCGCCTATTTGCCCCGCAAGGGCTGAGCCTCAAGCCAGCCGGTCAAGCCGGAATTTTTCCACATCACGCAACAGCTTGATGAATTCCAGCGCTTGGAATTCCGCCGTAGCGCGGCCCTTTTCGGCGGTTCCGAGCGACGCATCGCCGGCTGCCCCCGAGGCGTGCAGATCCTGCGCGATCCACCCGAACGCATTGAAGCCCGTTGGGCGAAGAATTGCGAATTCCTGCGCGATTTCAATGGTCGCTGGGGCAAAATTTGCGGCCCGATCCATATGTACCAGCTCGGGGCGGAAGTGCAGCATGAGCGACGTCTCGATGTCACCGGCATGAATTCCGACGGCAGCTTCCTGGTCGGTGTAAAGATCGGCGGGAATACCGAGCCGGCGCCATGCAGCCGAGACGACGAGCATCTGCAATCGAACTCTTAATTCCCGGGCGACAATGCTCAAGACATCGACGTTGCCGCCGTGAGAGTTGATAAAAATCAGCTTGCGTAATCCAGCACGATGGACCGCCTCGCCAATTTCGGTCCAGGCCCGGATCGCGGTTTCGGCGGTGAGAGTGACGGTGCCCGGCGAGCGCAGATGCTCGTTCGATTTGCCGATGGCCTGGATCGGCAGCACCAAAATCGCGATGTCGTCCGGCAGTCGCTGTAGCACCTCCGCGATCATGCCCTCGGCGATCATGGTATCGACGCCGACCGGAAGGTGCGGGCCATGTTGCTCGGTCGCCGCCACCGGCACGACGACAATTGTCTTTTCCGGGTTTAAGCCGGCGAATTCGGTGGTGGTCAACTCGTTCCAATAGAATTTGCGCATGCGAGATACCGGTTCGATGGGTAGATTGATTGCAGTCTCCCCATTGCGTGCGCCCGCGCAACCCTCTTGTATGGGTACTATTGCTGGCGGGGCAGGCTGAATTCGGTATGGAGTAAACGATTTGCGACCAACACTAATCACGATGTCGATCGCGGCATTGCTAGGCGGGATCGCCTGTTCCCAAGCGAGTGCTGCGGAAGGCGCGACTGGATTCATTTGCACGTTCAGAGCCGGCACCACGCTGTCGTATACAAACTCGAAATTCAAACGCGCGGTCGCCAAGCCTCTCACCTTCGAGATCGCCGGAATTGATCTGGCCGGTCAGAAGGCTGAACTGGTGACGCCGAAGGGCCGGGGCGAAGTGAAGATCGTGCGTGCGCTCAATGCCAATCACTATCTTGAAGTGGTGGCCGAAGGTTTCCTCAATATCACCACGATCTACGATCTGGACCCCAAGGCGAAAGCTCATCCGGCGGTGCACTCGCGGCACTTCGGATTGTTTGGTGAGCCGGTGGTCGCCCAGTACCAGGGCTTCTGCACAGCGAAGTGAATTTACTCATGGAAACCGCGCCGTCATGTTGAAAAAGTTGCTGATCGCCAATCGCGGCGAGATTGCTTGCCGGATCATCCGCACCGCGCAGGACATGGGCATCGCAACGGTTGCTGTTTACTCCGACGCCGATGCGAAGGCGCTGCATGTGCGCAGTGCCGACGAAGCGGTGCACATCGGGCCTTCGCCGGCTTTGGAGAGTTACCTCGACATCGATAAAATCATTGCCGCCGCACGCACGACCGGTGCCGACGCGATCCATCCGGGTTACGGCTTCCTGTCCGAGAATGCCGACTTTGCGGATGCCGTTGCCAAGGCGGGTATCGCTTTCGCCGGACCGACAGGCGACGCTATGCGCGCACTCGGCGGCAAGGCTGCGGCAAAAGAAATCGCCATCAAGGCTGGCGTGCCTGTGGTGCCCGGCTACCAAGGTGCAGCACAAGATTTGAAGACGTTGAAAGCCGAAGCCAAGCGCATCGGCTACCCGGTGATGATCAAGGCGGTGGCTGGCGGTGGTGGGCGCGGCATGCGGCGGATCGACGGCGAGGCAGACTTCGCGGGGCTGCTTGAAAGTGCGCAACGCGAGGCGCAATCGGCGTTCGGCAATTCCATCATGCTGGTCGAAAAGTTGGTTGTCGCGCCACGCCACATCGAGGTGCAGGTGTTTGGTGACAGCCACGGCAATGTCGTGCATCTGTTCGAGCGTGATTGCTCGCTGCAGCGGCGCAACCAGAAAGTTATCGAGGAAGCACCGGCGCCAGGCATGTCGACGGAGTTGCGTGAGAAAATTTGCAGCGCGGCGGTCAAACTCGCAAAGTCGGTCGGCTATCGCGGTGCCGGCACCGTGGAATTCCTGGTCGAAGGCGGCCGTCTCACCGGCGATGCCCCCTGGTATTTCATCGAGATGAATACGCGGTTGCAAGTCGAGCATCCGGTCACCGAGGAGATCACCGGGCTGGATCTCGTCGAGTGGCAGCTGCGCGTCGCGGCCGGACAAAAGTTGCCGCTTAGACAATCTGAAATTCACATGCATGGCCATGCAATCGAAGGGCGCCTGTGTGCCGAGGATCCGGCGCGGGATTTCATGCCGAGCGTCGGCACGATCGACCTGTTTGCTGCGACCGAACATGAAGGATTGCGGCTCGAAACCGGCATCGAGACCGGCGCTGAAATCTCACCCCACTACGACTCGATGATCGCCAAGCTGATCGGCACCGGTTCCGATCGGCAAACGGCGATCGACAATTTGATCACCGGCCTCGAAGAGCTCGAAGTACTTGGGCCAAAGACGAATGTGGCCTTTCTGCTGCGCCTGCTCGACCACTCGGATGTGGTCGATGCGATCATGGATACGGGGTTCATCGCGCGCGAAATCGAGCGGCTGACATGCGTCGATGGACCGGAGTTGAAACGCGGCATTGGTGCGGCGGTCGTTCAATTGCTGGCACACCGGCGCGCGCAATTCGCTGGCGGCTCGATTGAGGATCCATGGGAGTCCGCTGATGCGTTCCAGCTCGGACCGCCGCGACGTCAGTCAATTTCGGTTCTCGTCGATGGCGAGCCGAAAAACGCTGCCATCGAATGGGCCGGCGAGGCTGTCGTGATGGTGGAAGGCGACAGCGCGCACCGGCTGGATGAAGATTTATTTTCAACTTACGCTGGCGACCGGGCTTATGCGTGGGCCGAGAACGTGCGCTACGCGGTCTCCTGGCCAATCTATGACATTGATTCGATCGCCGATGGATCAAGCCTCGACACCATTCGCGCGCCGATCAACGGGCGGTTAGCCAAGGTGCTGGTCACCGAGGGACAGGCGGTCACCAAAGGCGATAAGGTCGCCATCGTCGAAGCGATGAAGATGGAGCACGTGCTGCACGCCGCCCGCGATGGCACGATTGCCAAGGTCGCTGCCAAGGAGGGCGCGCAACTGACACAGGGGGCGTTCATCGCATCACTCGTGGAGGCGTAAAGCGGTGTCGAGTTCCAGCATTCCGGCAATCGAACTTCCAGTCGGGGCAACGCGTGGCTGGCGCGTCGGCGCGCTGGTGGCGCCGGCCACGGTGTTCGTTGCGATCGGATTGCTGATGCCGGTTGCGATCCTGTTCCGCTACAGCCTGAACGCATTCGTGCCGGGCAAGTTCATGGTCGAAGCGCTGACCCTCGACAGCTACGTGCGCTTTTTCACCGATCCGTTTTATCTGAATATTTTGTGGCGCACGCTGCGGGTCGCTTTCACCACAACCTTGATCTGTCTCATCATGGGGTTTCCGCTCGCCTACGTTTTGGCGCGCATGCAATCGAGCTGGAAGAACGTTGGTGTGATGCTGGTTGTGCTGCCGCTGTTCGTTGGCAATGCGGTGCGGGCGGCCGGATGGATGGTGGCATTCGGTTCCAAGGGTTTTATCAACGCCGGCCTGATGGGGGCCGGTATCATCTCGACGCCGATCGAAATCATGTACACGGAGACCGCCGTGATCATCGGCATTGCGGCGGTGAATTTGCCGTTCATGGTGCTGACGCTCAGCAGTGTGATCGAGGGCATCGATCGCGCGGTGGAGGAAGCGGCGTTCAGCTTGGGCGCCAACCCGTGGGCGATGTTCCGTCGCGTTTTGGTACCGCTCGCGATGCCAGGAATTCTGGCGGGTACCATCCTGACTTTTATCCTGGCCATGAATGCCTACGCCACACCGGTGCTGCTTGGCGGCCCGAAATTCCAGACCATGGGACCGCTCGTCTACAATCAGTTCGCGCAGCAGAACAACTGGCCGTTTGGCGCGGCTATTTCATTCGTCCTGATGGCGGCCACGCTGATCCTGACTGCCACCGCGAATATCCTCATTCAACTGAGGTATCGCCGCTAACCAGAGTAGAGCCGGTATCGTTCACCATACTACCAGATACGCGCGCATGGCATGGGCAAGGCACTTGTCTGTCCACCGATCCGATGGGAGCATTCCCGCGGCGCCATTTCGAACTGCGCGCCCCACAATGGTCTGACGTAATGTCGTCGCGGAATGAAATTGGAGGATGCAGATGAAGTTCAGATTTATGGCACTGCCGGCGATTGTCGCGCTCGCCTTGTCGATGTCATTGACGGCCGATGCGCGTTCGCCTGCGATCAACCCACTGACTAAGGGGACGGCCGAGCAAGTGGGCATGTCGTCCGCCCGCCTCGCGAAGATCAAGCAGGCGTTGAACAAGGAAATTGCTGACAAGAAGCTGCCGGGCGCCGTGGTCATGGTCGCGCGGCGCGGCAAGATTGTTTATCAAAATACGTTCGGTGTGCAAACGCCGGAGCGCAGCGATAAGCCGATGCCGGTCGATGCGATCTTTCGCATCTATTCGATGACCAAGCCGCTGATGTCGGTCGGCCTGATGACATTGGTCGAAGACGGCCGCGTCCAGTTGACAGACCCGGTGTCGAAGTTTCTACCAGCCTTCAAGGATATGAAAGTCGCGACCGCCACCGGCGAAGTTGCAACCGATCGGCAAATGACGATCCAGGATCTGATGCGGCATACAGCCGGTTTGCCGTACGGCGAGATCACCAAGAACGAGAAGGTGAAGGAGGCACTGACCCAGGCTGGGATCGTCAAGAAGGGTACCGAATACGATAGCCGCGACATGACGGGCGCTGAGCAGGTCGAGCGATTGGCCAAGGTGCCGCTGATCCACCAACCGGGCACCACATGGGAATACAGTTTGGCGGTCGACGTGCAAGGCCGCGTGATCGAGGCGGTGACCGGCAAGCGCGCCGGCGATTATCTCGCCGAGCGCATTTTCCAGCCGCTCAAGATGGTCGATACCGGGTTCTGGGTGCCGGCGACCAAGATCGGCCGGCTCGCCAATGGTTTTGCCAAAGATCCGGCCAGCGGCAATAGCTATCCACTGATTGACGTCAGCAAGCAGCCGGGCAACGACTCGGGCGGCGCCGGCGGCGTCTCGACAGCCAGCGACTACCTGCGTTTCGCTCAAATGCTGCTCAACGGTGGCGTGCTTGACGGCGCGCGCATCGTTGCGCCATCGACGATACGGCTCATGGCATCGGATCATCTCGCCGGTGTTGCGAGCAACCCCCAGATGCCGGGCGAACTCTTGCTTGGTTCCAAGGGATACACGTTCGGACTAGGCTTCGCGGTTCGCATGGCCGATGGGCTTGCGGGCGTGCCGGGGTCGGCGGGCGACTACATGTGGGCTGGTTACGCTGGCACCTACTTCTGGGTCGACCCGGCGGAAGAGATCGTCGCCGTTTACATGACGCAGGCGCCAAGCCCGATCCGCGCTTCCTATCGTCGGCTGATCAAGCAACTCGTTTATCAGGCGATCGTTCAGTGATGATGCGGGCTAAGTTGAGAAGAGGCGGCAACCGTGTGCCGCCTCTGATCGGTTCAGCGCTTCACATCGACCGTGAACGTGATGGCTGCCTTTTTCTTTTCGTTGCCCGCGCGCACGATCGCCGATCGACAACGGTATGACTGCGTAAAGCCGATCACTTGGCAATTGCGCGTATTCACTTTGAAATCGAGGTCGCGCTTATTGTCGAGCCGGTTGATGTCAACCAACTCGTTCTTTGTGACGTCCTTTTCCAGGATCTCCACTTTGACGTCGTGAGTGCCGGCGGCAACGTTTTTCTTGATCACCCAGTTCGGGCGGATGTCATCTTGGTTCTTGATGACTTCGGTGGTGGATCGCTCGCCGGCGATGGTTACGCGGGCCATCATGTCGGCCTTGCTCAAGGCATCGAATTTGTCGAGCGCTTGTACGCGCGTGATCGTGACGATGATTTCTTCAGCCCGCACCTGAGATGGGGCCAATAAAGAAATTACCAACGGCATGGCCAGGATTGCCGCAGTCTTCGCGCGGCTCCAACGATGAAGATCAACAGCTAGATAATCTGTCATATTCAACTCCTCAAAACAGACATTACGCCGGTTCACCTCACTGGCGCGGGATGACGCTGTGATCCACACCCGTGCGGGCGCGCCCTTCGCGTCCAACGCCGATCCTACGATTACCCGGTGGCGCGTGGGAATTGATAGTATGACGTCCAACAGTCGTCGGGTTCCAGATGTGGCGTCCGGGCCGCACCAGGAGCGGGCATAATGCTCAAAGCGAGAATTATTTCTTTATTGCCACTTCCTGTTGGACACGCTCGATTTGCTCCGCGAGTTCGCGTTGATCCTGACCACGCCGGCTCATCTGTCGCTGGATGCTGAACAGCTCCTGCGTCAGCGCTAAGCGTCGATCCTGGTTATTCTCACGCGATTGGTCACGCTGGATCTGGAACATGCGATCTCGATCGCGCTTGGTCTCGTCTTCGAGCTGGCGATGGCGTTGCTTCAGCTGCGCCAGGACGGCGCTGGTTGCGATATTGGCCGCTTCCGATTTCTGCTTCAGCTCATCCTCGAGCTTACGCAAACGCTCCTTGACTGCGTCACTGGTCACGTCTGTTCCCAGTGGCGGTTTCTGCATTGTCTGCGGTGCGCGTGCGAGGCTGAAGTAGAATTCCGCCGTCAATGCCGAATGGTCCCAAGGCACCTGGCGCCCGGCGGTGGCATCGAGCACATCCTTGCGGACGTTGATCATTACCGTCGTCAGGTTTTGGCCGGGCTCCTTTACTCGTTTGACCAGCGCCGAAGTGAAAGGAGAGTTGCGGCCGGTGCCATCGAGCGCGACATTGCCCGGTTGGGTCGAATATACGATGAAGGTGCCGACGCCCGTTTGCACCTGCGCAAGGCCGCGTCCGACGCTCGCCGATCTCGTTCCCATCGATCGTGCCAGATTGCGCGAGAACGGATTGTCACGGCAGGCGTCCAAGATCACAAGGTTGGTTTTGCCCTCGCGGTCAATTTCCATTTGCTTGAGGATGAAATCCAAGCGCACGGACTCGAAGTCCAAGTCGCGCTCGCGGTCGAGTTTTGCATCGGTCGGGAGGAGATAGTTTTGCCCGGCCACCTGCAAGCCGTGACCGGCATAAAACAGGAGACCGGTATCGGCGCCCTCCAACTGTTTGGCAAATTCGCGGACCCGGGCGTCGAACCCGCGCTTATCGAGATCGACACCGAGGATCACTTCGAAGCCAAGCGCGGTAAGCTCGGCTGCAACGTCGGTGGCATCGTTGGCCGGATTGGCGAGCGCGCCAGCGCTTTGATAACTGGCGTTTCCGATCACGAGCGCCACGCGCTTGTCCGCAAAAGCTGGCGTCAGAGCCAACAGAAAAACGCCAAGGGCAGCTAACCAGATACGCACACGCGACATCGCCGTTCTCCTGTCAATACCCGCGCTCGCGGTTGACCAGATTGGGTAGCGGCTCACCGCGCTTCAAGCGGGCAACTTGTTCGACCAGGTAACGAGCAATGGCGCGCGGATCGCTCTCAGCCGCAATGTGCGGGGTGAGCAAAATGCGCGGATGTGCCCACACCGGACTGGTGGCGGGTAACGGTTCGGTCGAGAACACGTCGAGCGAGGCTGCGTACAGCGTGCCCGCATCCAGGCTCGCGATGATATCGTCTTCGATTTGAAGACCGCCACGACCGGCATTGATCAACACCGGACCCGGCAGCACTTTCGGGCGGTGTAGTTTGGCCAGCAGATTTGACGTGATGATGCCGCGCGTGTCGGGGGTGAGTGGCAGCAGCACGACGAGAATATCGGTCGCGCCGAGGAACGCGTCGAGCCCGTTCGCCCCGGCAAAACACGTCACGCCTTGAAGATCGCGCTTCGATCGTGTCCAGCCATTGAGCTTATAGCCGAGCGGCGCCAACGCTTTTGCACAGGCTTGGCCCAGTACACCTAGGCCCATGATGCCGACGGTGAGCTCGTGCGCGGCAGGCTCGGGAAGGTATTCCCACTTGGCGTCGCGTTGTTGTTCGCGCAGCTCGATCATGCGGCGGTGATGATAAAGCACGTTGGCCGCGACGAACGACACCATCCGGCCAGTCAAATCTGCGTCGACAAATCGAACGACCGGCACATTCGGCAACGCAGGGTCCTTCAGCAGGTGATCGACACCGGCGCCGACCGAAACGATCAGCTGGAGGTTTGGCAGCTTCGCGAGTTCGCCGGCCGGCGGTCCCCAAGCGAGCGCGTGACGGATATCTCCTGGATTTCCAGTATCCGGCCAGATGCGGAAGTCGAACTTGGGATCAAGCGCGCGGATGCCATCGGCAAAACTGTTGCCGCGGGTTGCGCCGATAATGAGTGTCGTCATGAGGTTTCGTCCTACTCAACTTGCAACCGCCGCGCGGTGACTGACTTTGAGGTCGAATGCCGCCGCCAGCAAGGCCTTCGTATAATCCGATTTCGGCGTATCGAAGATCGTCTGGGCCGCGCCCTCTTCGACGACCCGGCCGTTACGCAGCACGATCACATAATTGCACAGCGCACGCACGACCCGCAGATCGTGGCTGATGAATAGGTAGCTCAAGTCGCGTTTGACTTGCAGTCCGCGTAGCAGATCGACGATCTGTGCCTGCACGCTCATGTCCAAGGCGCTGGTCGGCTCGTCGAGCATGATGAATTTCGGCTCGAGCACCATCGCCCTGGCAACTGCGATACGCTGGCGCTGACCGCCGGAAAACTCGTGCGGATAGCGATCTTGAGTTTCTGGATCGAGACCGACTTCTTTCAACGCCTGGCTCACGCGTGCACGACGCTGCTGCTCGTTGAGCGACTTGTCCTGGATCAGCAATCCTTCTTCGATGATTTGGCTGACCGACAAGCGTGGCGACAAAGATCCGAACGGATCTTGAAATACGATCTGCATTTCACGCCGCAACGGTCGCATCTTGTTGGTGTCGTAAGCATCGATTCGATTGCCGAGATAAAGGATCGGGCCGTTCGAAGAGATCAGCCGCAGGATCGCCAACCCCAACGTCGTTTTGCCCGAACCACTTTCGCCGACGACGCCGACGGTTTGCCCGGCACGAAGTTTCAGCGAGACGCCATCGACCGCCTTCACGTGATCGACGGTCTTGCGCAGAAACCCCTTCTTGATTGGAAACCAAACCTTCAAGTCCTGGGTCTCGACGACGATCGGCGCGCGGTCGTCGGGCTGTGGTGGGCGGCCCTTGGGTTCGGCGGCAACAAGGTGCTGCGTGTAGGGATGTTTAGGTTTGGTGAAAACCTGCTCGGCGGCCCCCTCCTCGACGATCTCACCAGACTTCATCACATAGACGCGTTGCGCCATTTTCCGGACGATGCCGAGATCGTGAGTGATCAACAGCATGGCCATGCCCATCTCCGACTGCAATTTTTTCAGCAGCTCGAGGATTTGCGCCTGGATCGTCACATCGAGCGCGGTCGTCGGTTCATCGGCAATGAGCAGGTCGGGCTCGTTGGCGAGTGCCATCGCGATCATCACACGCTGCCGTTGCCCGCCGGACAACTGATGCGGATAGGCTGCCAGCCGCTTTTCCGGCTCGCGAATGCCAACTTTTTGCAATAGATCAATCGTCAACGCCCGGGCGTTCGCACCATCGATGCCGCGATGGATCTGTATGATCTCGGATACTTGCTGCTCGATCGTATGCAGCGGATTGAGCGACGTCATCGGTTCCTGGAAGATGATCGAAATTCGCTTGCCGCGGATCGCACGCATCTCGTCTTCGGAAGCGTTCAGGAGATTGCGCCCTTCGAAATAGATCTCGCCCGACGGATGCGAAGCGGCTGGATAATTCAACAACCGCAAAATCGACAATGCCGAAACGGTCTTGCCCGATCCGGATTCGCCAACCAGCGCCACCGTCTCACCCGGGGCGATGGTGAACGATACGTTTTTCACAGCGATGCTGGTCGTTTGCCCAGCCCGGAACGCGACCGAAAGATTGCGCACCTGGACCAGGACTTCGGAAGATGTGGCGAGGGTCATTTCACACCTACCGGAAGGTCTTGCGGGGGTCGAGGGCATCGCGCACAGCCTCGCCGATGAAGATCAATAAACTCAGCAAAACGGCGATCGTGAAGAATGCGGTGAGGCCGAGCCAGGGCGCCTGCAGATTGGCTTTGCCTTGTGCGAGAAGTTCGCCGAGCGAGGCCGATCCTGGCGGCAATCCGAGGCCCAGGAAGTCAAGCGCGGTTAGCGCACCGATCGCACCCGACAACTTGAACGGCAGGAACGTCAGCGTCGCCACGGTCGCGTTCGGCAGCAGATGCTTGAACATGATCTTGATGTTCGACAGGCCGAGCGCACGTGCAGCGGTGACATATTCCAAATTGCGCCCACGCAGGAATTCAGCGCGCACGACGCCGACGAGTGAGACCCAGTTGAAGGCGAGCAGGATGAAAAGCAGCGTCCAGAAGCCGGGGATCAACATCGATGAGATAATGATCAGAACATACAACTCCGGGATCGACGACCACACTTCGAGTACGCGCTGGAATACCAGATCGACCCGGCCACCGAAGTAGCCCTGCGTTGCGCCAGCGACGATGCCGATAATGGACGACAGGATCGTCAGGATCAATGCAAACAGGACCGAGATGCGGAAGCCATAGATGACGCGGGCCAGCACGTCACGACCCTGATCGTCGGTGCCGAGCCAGTTGCGATTACCGAATTGCTGGAAGCGCGCGATCTGATCGGCGGGTGCCTCGCAAAAAGCACCCTTGGCCGCCCATGATGGCGGCGCCGGGAAGCCGAGGCAGCGGTCTTCCGAGTTCTTGTAGCGTGGAAAATCCTTGTTGATCGTGCTCGACGAGTAGCGCACCAGCGGCCACAGCATCCAGCCGTTCTTTTCGATCTCGTTGAGAATTTCCGGATCGCGATAGTCGGTAACCGCAAGAAAGCCGCCGAACTTCTGTTCGGGATAATCGACCAGCATCGGCATCAGCAGCTCGCCTTTGTAACGAGCGAGAATGGGGCGGTCGTTGGCGATCAACTCGGCGCCGAGGCTTGCAAAGAACATCGCAAGGAATAACCAGAAGCTGATGTAACCGCGCCGGTTCGCTTTGAAGTTCTGCCAGCGCCGCAGGTTGATCGGCGACAAGCGGATCCGCTCCCGCAGGCGTTCGGCCAGGGTCGGCTCGGGCGGCAGGTCGAGGGCGGATGGTTCGGTGCGCGCGTCCACTTAGACCTCCCGGCTTTCGAAGTCGATGCGCGGATCGACGAGCGTGTAGAGGAAGTCGGAGATCAGGTTCACGACGAGGCCCATCAACGAGAAGATGTACAGTGTCGCGAAGACCACCGGATAGTCGCGGTTGATCAGGCTCTCGAAGCTGAGCAGGCCCAATCCATCGAGCGAGAAGATGGTCTCGATCAACAGCGAACCGGCAAAGAATGAGTGGATGAACGCTGCCGGGAAGCTCGCGATGACGAGCAGCATGGCGTTGCGGAACACGTGGCCGTACAGCACCTGACGTTCGCTCAAGCCTTTGGCGCGGGCGGTCATCACGTACTGCTTGCGGATCTCGTCGATGAAAGAGTTTTTGGTCAGGAATGCGTTGGTGGTGAAAGCGCCGAGCGACATCGCGATCAGCGGCAACACCAGATGCCAGCCGTAATCCTTGATCTTACCGAACCAGGACAGTTGCTCCCAGTTATCGCTGGTGAGGCCGCGTGAGGGGAACCATTGGAAGAACGATCCGCCGGCGAACACGACCAGCAAAAATACCGCCACAAGAAAGCCCGGCACGGCGTAACCAATGACGAGAGCGCCGCTGGTCCAAGTGTCGAATTTCTCGCCGTCGTGCACGGCCTTGCGGATGCCGAGCGGAATTGAGATCAGGTAGGTGAGTAGCGTCACCCAGATGCCAAGCGATATCGAAACGGGGAGTTTTTCCTTCACCAGTTGGATCACGCTCACGTCGCGGAAATAGCTTTTGCCGAAGTCGAAGGTGGCGTAATTTTTCAACAGTAGCCAAAACCGTTCAGGCGCCGGCTTATCGAGACCGAACTGCTTTTCCAGCGATTTGATGAACTCGGGGTCGAGGCCTTGCGCACCGCGATACTTCGAGCCGGTGTTTCCGCCTGACGGTTGTGACGTCTGTTGCTGGTTCGATGTGCCGAGCCCATCGCCTTGCCCACCGCTGATCCGGCCGGTTGCCGACGTGTCGTTGCCGGACAGCTGTGCGATCACGCGTTCGACGGGGCCACCCGGCATGAACTGCGTCACGCCAAACGTGATCAGCATGATGCCGATCAACGTCGGGATGATGAGCAGCAGTCGTTTGATGAGATAGGCTGCCATGCGGGCTCTGGTCCTTTGGCGCGTTGTTAGTTGGTTTGGAGCTTCGCGGCTTTGGCGGAATCGACCCACCAGGTGTCTTCGATCCCGCGGGCAAAGCGCGGCTTCGTGGCGGGCCGATCGAACTTATCCCAATAGGCGACGTGATGAGCGGCTTTGTAATAATGCGGCACCCAGTAGTGATTGGCGCGAAGTACACGGTCGAGCGCGCGGGCAGCAAAGTTTAGTTCAGCCCGCGATTTCGACGTGATGATACGATCGATCATGGCGTCGACAACTGGGTTCTTGATACCGGCTAGATTTCGACTGCCGCTCATGTCCGCGGTCTCGGATGCGAAGATGCTCTTCAGCTCGACGCCGGGTGTCAGGCTCATGACGAAGCGGGTCGTGATAACGTCATAGTCGAACTCCTTGACGCGGCGCTCGTACTGTGCGGCATCGATGCGACGCATGGTGGCGTTGATGCCGATGCGCTTGAGGTTCTCGGTATAGGGCCCAACGATACGTTCGGTTGTCGGGTCGGTGATCAGGAACTCGATGTCCAGGCCTTCACCCTTGTCGTTGACGCGACGGCCATCCTTGACGACGTAACCCGCCGCGGTAATCAGCGCGTCGGCCTCGCGCAGTAGTTTGCGATCTTTGCCCGAAGCATCGCTCACCGGTGGGACGTAAGGTTCGCCGAATACCTCAGGTGGTAATTGTGCTTTGAACGGTTCGAGCAAGGCGACTTCTTCCGGCGACGGTTTGCCGGCAGCCTTCATCTCCGAGTTCTCGAAGTAACTGTGCGTGCGCTTGTAAGCGTTCGAGAAGATATTGGCGTTGGTCCACTCGTAGTCGAAGGCAAGATCGAGGGCGCGGCGCACGCGGACGTCGGCGAACTTTGCACGTCGCAAATTCAGGAAGAAGCCCTGCGTGCCGGATGGATTGTCGTCGGGCAACGTCACCTTGAGCATGCGACCATCTTTCACCGCTGGAATATCGTAGGCAGTCATCCAGTCGCGCGCGGTGAATTCCTCGCGCAGGTCATAAGCGCCGGCTTTGAAACTTTCGAGTGCTGCCGTGCGGTCGCGGTAATACTCGTAGCGGATCTCGTCGAAGTTATATCGGCCCTTACTAATCGGCAGATCTTTCGCCCAATAATCATCGCGACGCTTGTAGCTGACGAAAGTGCCCTGCTTGTAGTCACCGATCTTGTAGGGGCCAGAGCCGAGGATCGGATACAGTGAGGTTTCCTCGAAGTTGCGGGTGGCGAAGTGAGCTTTCGACAATATGGGTAGGCCCGCGACGAGCAACGGTAGATCGCGTGTCTGATCACCCTTGAAAGTATAGCGTACAGTTGCCGGATCGATGGCTTCGGCGCCAGCAATATCGCGCATGCCGACCCGGTACGACGGATGCCCCTTGGTCTTCAAGGTCTCGAACGTGAAGACGACATCGGCGGCGGTAATTTGCGTTCCATCGGAGAACTTCGCCTCGGGTCGAAGCTTGAACGTGACCGAAAAGCGGTCGGCCGCAACATCGACGCTCGAAGCGACGAGGCCGTACATCGAATCCGGTTCATCGGCGGCGCGGGTCATTAACGAGTCGTAGGTGGCGCCAAGGCCCTGAGCGGCGTCGCCCTTCAGGATGAAACCGTTGAAGCTGTCGAACGTGGTGATCGCCGACGTGCCGATTGTCGATAGCCGTCCGCCCTTTGGTGCATTCGGGTTGACGTAATCGAAGTGTTTGAAATCCGCCGGATACTTCAAGTCGCCAAAGATCGAGAGGCCATGACGCGGCTCGGCGGTGGCGGGGGTGATCGCTGCGATGAAAAATGCCACCAATGCCAATGCGACCGCACCAATCACCCCGGCGTTTGTCCGCTCACGCAATGGGACATTCAGCTCTCGCCGGTCCGGATCATTACGTGCCGCGTTGAGGGAAAGCGCCCATCCCAGCCAGGTAAAGATCCCGGACAGGCCCGCGCTCGGCACCGAATAATCTCGCGCCACCTGTGTGGGCTTTCCGGGAACGCGTGGGCTGGGAGCGGTTTTCGGGATCGCGGCGTCTGTTAGTCGTGACAGCGCCGCAACAAAGCAGGTGTCATCCTCGGGCTTGTCCCGAGGACCCACCGGGCCGCGATCTTGATCGGCACGGAAGGCATTCGCGGCGGCAGTGCGCGCGAACGTAACCACCTCGATTAGCCGAACCCTGGGTCCTCGGGACAAGCCCGAGGATGACACCGGTGAACTCATCATCACTTCCCTCTGTCCGGACCGAGTTTGGCGGCAGCATCCTTGTCGAGCCACCAGACCTGCTGAAAGGATGTCGCCTGTGACGGCAGTTTCGCGGGACGGCCGAACATGTTCCAGGTTGCGATCCTATCGGCAGTGGAATTCCACTGCGGCACCAGAATGTGATTCCACAGCAAGACGCGGTCGAGGGCTCTAGTTGCGGCGACCAGATCGGCGCGGTCCTTGGCGAATACCAAGCGCTCGATGAGTTTGTCGACGGCTGGGTTTTTTAACCCGGTGGTATTATAACTGCCGGGCTTGCCGGCGGCAGCTGAACCCCAGAAGTCGCGCTGCTCGTTGCCCGGAGAATTCGACTGCGGGAAGTTGTCGGTAATAATGTCGTAATCGAAATTCGTTTGCCGCCGCTGGTATTGCGAGCTATCGACGTTTCGCAACGTTGCCTTCACACCAAGCTTCTGCAAATTCGTAATGAAGGGTAAAATCACGCGCTCAAATTCGGGTTGCTGTTCGAGAAATTCGACGGTGAGTTGCTCGCCCTTGGCATTGGTGAGTACACCGTTCTTTACCGTGTATCCCGCTTCTGCAAATAGCTTGGCGGCAGCTGAGAGGTTGCGGCGAACAGCCTCCGGCGAACCGTTGACAGGGTTCTTCCACTCGGTGGTGAACACTTCCGGCGGAACGTCCTTCTCGACTTCCTTCAGGATTTCCAGCTCGCGCCCCGCCGGCAAACCGGTGGCCGCCATTTCCGAATTGCCGAAGAAACTGCTCGCGCGCTTGTATTGACCGAAAAATAGGTTCTGGTTGGCAAACTCGAAATCGAACGCCAGGTTGAATGCCTGACGCACGCGTGGATCTTGAAATTGTTTGCGGCGCAGATTGAAGATGAAGCCTTGCATTGGGGCGAGCGTCTTCAGTTCGATTTCTTCCTTCTTGACGCGGCCTTGCTTCACCGCATCGAAATCGAACCGGGTCGCCCAGTCCTTGGCACTGGTTTCCCGCCAAAAATCGATTTGGCCGACCTTGAAAGCCTCGAAGGCGGGTGTCTTGTCCAAGTAGTACGTGATGCGCAGCTCGTCGAAGTTCCATTGGCCCTTTGAGACCGGCAAGTCCCGGGCCCACCAATCGGCGACACGCTCGTAAGCGATATTCTTGCCTGGCTCGAACGCCTTGATTTTATACGGGCCAGAGCCGAGTGGGATCTCAAGCGACGATTTGTCGAGATCGCGCGGCTCACCGTTGGCACCTTTGGCGTCCCAATAGTGCTTAGGCAGAATGTTCAGCTGCCCCATGATGGTCGGCAACTCGCGATTACCCGTCTGGTCAAACGTAAACTTTACCTCGCGCTCGCCGGTCTTCTCCGCCTTGACGACATTTTTATAGTAGGCGGCTTGGCGAGGATTGGCTTTCTTCAGTGCATCGAGCGAGAAGATGACATCTTCGGGCGTGATCGGCTTGCCGTCATTGAAACGAGCGCCAGCGCGCAGGCTGAAGGTGGCGGACGAAAAGTCGTCGGGATACGAGACCCATTCGCAGACCAGGCAATACTCCGCAGATGGTTCGTCAGGGCTGCTTGCCATCAACGAGTCGTATATGGTTGCGAGACCAGCAGCCGGCCGTCCCTTAATGCTGAAAGGGTTGAGGCTATCGAAGCCGCCCAAGGTCCAAAGCCGGACAACGCCGCCCTTCGGCGCGTCGGGGTTCACCCAATCGAAATTCTTGAAGTCAGCTGGAAATTTTACGTCGCCAACGAGCGAGAGGGCATGGTGTTTCTTGTCCGCAGCGTGCGCCGGTCCCCCAATTAATAGGGCGGCCAGCATAGCGACTAAGGCTGAGGTCGGACGGCGGGCCAGCATCTGATCGCATCTCCCTGGTGGCAAACGTTGGATCGCTTTGACCCTATATGCCATGATCGAAGCAATACGACCTCGCCAATTTCTTGGCGAGGCCGGTTAAATTCTTGTCATCTTTGACATATTGGCTGATCAGCCGCAGTCATTTTGGCAACGCTGCCGGAGTATCACCGAGCGTGCGCAGATAGACCATCACGTCGGCGAGCTCGCCGGCATCCTTGACGCCAGCGAATGCCATCTTGTTGCCCGGGATCGTTGCGCCAGGCGCATTGACGTAGGGGATCAAGTTATCCCAGGTCCAGTCGCCGCCCTTGGCTTTCATGGGGTTCGAGTAGGCAAAACCATCGGCACCGCCCACTTTGCGACCGACAACACCCCACAAATTAGGACCAGTGCCATTTTTGCCGCCCTTGTCGGGTGTGTGGCAGGTCGCACATTTCTTGAAAACACCAGCACCAGATTCCACAGACGCTTTGGTCATCAGCTCGGCGACCTTCGGCACCGTGACTGAACTTTCCGCGACGGCGCCAGCAGTCGTCGAAGCACCAGCGACGGGCGCCGGCAACGTGTAACCTGCCACATGCGACTTGTGATTGTTCTTATAAATATCAATGAGCGTCGCGCTTCCGAATATCACCAACAGAGCGGACAACACCGCCATGGCGACCCAGTTTAATTCATCGCTGTTCATGCGCGTCACTTCCCTCGGAGGCATCACTATGAATTCGGGCGTGGAAACACGCTCGAACGGATATGTTCGGGCCGGACTATAGAAATTCTCATGTCTCTTGCAACCAGCCATGGACCACTTCTAAGTGCGTGGATGCGAGACGAATTGTCACCTCAATACTTCGGATCGGCCAAATTCAAGCTGTGAGACGCCTCATGAACAACGCTTTGGTGATCGTTCCCGCTCGTATGCAGGCCACCAGACTGCCGGGCAAACCGATGGCTGACATCCATGGCGAGCCGATGATCGTTCATGTTTGGCGGCGGGCCGTGCAATCCGGCGTCGGACGCGTTGTCGTTGCAACTGATAGTGATGTGATTATCCAAGCCATCGCGAAAGCGGGGGGCGAGGCGGTCATGACGCGTTCCGACCATGCGTCGGGTTCGGATCGCGTGTTTGAAACGGTGCAAAAGGTCGATCCGCGCGGTCTGGCGGAAATTGTCATCAACTTGCAAGGCGATTTGCCAACGCTCGATCCATGGCTTGTCGAGGCGTGCGCCGCTCCGCTCAGCGTCCCCGGCGCTGATATTGCGACCATTGCCGCGGAAATAACCGACGAGGTGGAGAAAACCGCATCGAGCGTCGTCAAGGTGATTGGTACGCCACTGACCGCGCGGCGTTTGCGGGCGTTGTACTTCACCCGCACTACCGCCCCTTGGGGGGAAGGACCGCTCTATCATCACATCGGAATTTACGCCTACCGACGGGCGGCGTTGGAACGGTTCGTGTCGCTCCCGCCGTCGCCGCTGGAGATGCGCGAAAAGCTCGAACAATTGCGCGCGCTGGAGGCTGGAATGCGGATTGACGTTGCCATCGTTGACACGGTTCCGCTCGGTGTCGATACTCCGCACGACCTCGAACGCGCGCGCCAGATGCTGGCTTCAGGAGCTTCGTCCTGAGGCTCCGGCACGCTGAGTTGTTATAACCATCACCACGACTAGCTGAAAGCAACAAAGACACACCATGCCCTCAACCATCTCTCGTGGCGTGCAAGCGCCGGCCAAGACTTCCGCTTCGAAGTTGATCTCCTATCAGGGCGAGGCGGGCGCCAATTCGCACATCGCTTGCAGCCAAATGTTCCCGGATCTTGAGCCGCTGCCGTGCCCGACCTTCGAAGACGCGATCGCGGCCGTAAAGTCGGGTGAAGCACGATACGCGATGATCCCCATCGAGAATTCGGTCGCGGGCCGCGTCGCCGATATCCATCATCTGCTGCCGAATGCCGGGCTCTACATTGTCGCCGAACATTTCTTGCCGATCCGCTTTCAGTTGATGGCGATCAAGGGCACTAAGCTAAGCGATATCAAGGATGTATACAGCCACGTCCATGCACTGGGCCAGTGCCGCCGCATTATGAAAAAGCTCGGAGTGAAAGCGCATGTCGCCGGTGACACGGCCGGTGCCGCACGGCAAGTGTCGGAGTGGGGTGATAAGACCAAGGCAGCTTTGGCGCCAAGGCTGGCGGCAAGTGTCTACAACCTGGATATCCTCGCCGAGGACGTCGAAGACGAAGCGCACAACACCACGCGGTTCGTCGTGTTGTCGGCGGCACCGGACGACGCAGAACCCGGCAACGGCGATGTGGTGACCACATTCCTGTTCCGCGTGCGCAACGTACCGGCGGCACTGTACAAGGCGATGGGCGGGTTCGCCACCAACGGCGTCAACATGACGAAGCTCGAATCCTACCAGACCGATGGCAGCTTCACAGCCACCGTGTTCTACGCTGACATCGAGGGGCATCTGGCTGACCGGAATGTGCGGTTGGCGATGGAAGAGCTCTCATTCTTCTCATCCGAACTCAAGATATTTGGCACCTACCCGGCCAGCGCATTCCGTAAGGCTAAGGCTGAAAAGTAACGCATCGGGAGTGAGTTAAATGACTGGCAAACTCGACGGCAAAGTTGCGATCGTTACCGGCGGCGCATCGGGGTTTGGGCGTGGCATCTGCGAGCTTTATGCCGAGCACGGCGCCAAGGTCGTGGTCGCCGATATCAACGGTCAAGGCGCGCGCGATGTCGCCAAGGCGATTGGAAAATCCGCCAGCCACATAGCAACCGACGTAACTAAGCGCGCCGATGCCGAGGCAATGGTTGCCGAGGCCATCAAGACATTCGGCGGCCTCGATATCATGGTCAACAATGCCGGCTATACGCACAAGAACCAGCCACTGTTGGGTGTTTCCGAAGAAGAGTTCGACCGCATCTACGCCGTTAATGTGAAGGCGATCTATTTCGCGGTTCTCGCCTGCGTCCCGGAAATGGAGCGGCGCGGTGGTGGCGTAATCATCAACACGGCATCCACGGCCGGCGTTCGCCCGCGTCCCGGTCTCACCTGGTACAATGGCTCGAAGGGTGCTGCGATCACGCTCACGAAGTCGTTGGCAGTCGAGCTCGCGCCGAAGAAAATTCGCGTGTGCGCAATCAATCCGGTGATCGGCGAGACCGGCATGTTGGAGCAGTTCATGGGGGTGCCCGATACGCCGGAGAACCGCGCCAAGTTCATCTCGACGATACCTTTGGGACGCATGTCGCGCCCGTCGGATATCGCCAACGCCGCGTTGTTTTTCGCCGATCCTGCGTCGAATTTCATTACCGGCGTCGCCATGGAAGTCGACGGCGGCCGCTGCGTGTGAGGGCGTAGGCTTTACTCTTGATCCGGGAACAGGCCCGGCATCCAGCGTGATGCGAGGGTGGCGGGGAAAGCCAGACTGAGCGGTGATTTTGATCCAGCGCTGGTCAGCACGCCCTCGTCGATCAGCTTGCCGGTGACACGCCGTGCCTGCCGGTCGCCGATGCCGAGGATGGCTGGCACCTCGCTGCGCGGCAGCTCGCCACGATAGAGCACGGCATCGAGCACGAGGCCCGACTTCGCCGGCAAGATACCGGTACGGATCTGCTCTTCCGCCCACAGTGATAGGCGCGCCTTCAGTCGATCGGGCTGTACCAGGTCGCGCATAAACTTGACCTGATCGATGCTGATTTCCAACACGAAGCGTGTAAACGCGACGAGCTCTTCTTCGCTTAATGTGCCGCGCCCGTCGAGATCGTTGCGTCGAGGCAGATCGCATGCAGCCAAATGCTGCTTGTATTTGGCTTCATTGCGCGCAAGGCCACGTGCGATCGACCACAACGCGCCACTGTCGAGCGACTGGCGAAGCATCGCGTGAGCGACCAACCGCGCGACGCGACCGTTGCCATCGAGAAATGGGTGAATCCAAAGCAGCCGGTGATGTGCCGCCGCCGTGGCGAGAATGGCATCGACACGACCGAGACGGTCGTAGGCTTCCTCGAACCGGGTAAGAAAGCGCGGCACAGCGCCGGGACTGACGGCGACGAGGCGGCCAACCTGGACATCGGTGTGCCGAAGCTGACCCGGAAGCACCGGCACCTTCGCCTTGGTTTTCGGATTTTCGACCCACAGCAAATCGTCAGGCAGCAGCTCGCAAAACCGTCGGTGGATCTCGATGATGCTGTCAAATTTGGTGGCTCGGTCATTCAACCCATCGCTATCGATCCACGCCTGCACGGCAATGTGAGCTTTCGCTTCGAGTTGCAAATTGCGCTTCTTTGGATCGGCGCTGTAGTCGTTCTTGAGGGCGCGCTCGATGTCAATCGGATGGGTGTTGTGGCCTTCGATCAAGTTCGAGTAGTAGCAGTTCATCGAGCGTACGAGCGTTGCAAGCGCTGTCTCGATGCTGCGCGGTAGACTGGCGCGGAATGCTGCCGAAGTTGTAGCCAGTTCGATGGCGAGATCTGACAGTGCCGCGTGGTGACGCGATCCTGCGGATATCAGCATGGGCTCCATCAAGCCGGTGCTTTCATCCCGGTCAAGTGAGCTTGAAATGTCCGCTTCGTTGTCCGCGTGGCTCTTGCCCATAAATCAATCATATCATCAAGTTGATGATTAGGCGACGGCAATTTCGCGACATAAATGTCCGGGTGAATGTCCGGATTACATGCGAATTCGGACGTCCGCGCGCGAGGATGGGGTTATGTCTTCCACCAACCGTTGACGAAGGCTTTTATCAAAGCGCGCGCGATCGCTTGCTGGCCGGGCACCCAGTAGTTGTCCGGGTGGCGTTTATCGAGCATCAGACGCACTTCGTCCTTGGTGAACCAGCGTGCTTCCTCGATCTCGTTGGGGTCGATGTTGATCTCCGTGGTCTTTGCCATGCCGAGCGCTCCCAGCATCAGCGAGTGCGGGAACGGCCACGGCTGGCACGAATGGTAGCGCACCTCGCCGACGTCGATGCCGGCTTCCTCGGAAATCTCGCGGCGCACCGCATGTTCCAAATCTTCGCCCGGCTCGATGAAGCCCGCGAGTGTCGAATACATCCGCGGCTCTTTTTGGAACCGGCCCTCGTGGCCGAGCAGGCAGCGCTCGCCATCGGTGACGAGCATGATGACAACCGGGTCGGTGCGGGGGAAATGCTCCTGCCCGCAAGCCCAGCATTTGCGCTTCCAGCCGCCGTCCTTGATCATCGTCGTGCCACCGCAGCGGCCGCAGCAATGTGAACTTTCGTGCCAATGGGTGAGTGACTTCGCCTGGCCGATGAGCGAAACGTCGTCGGCGCTCATGATGCCCTGCATGGCGAGTGTCCGCAGATCGACGAGAGGCCGCATCATGGCGGCGCCGCCGGGCGCGTTCTTGGCGCGATGCTCGGTCACTGCAACCGCAAAGTGGCCAGCTCCCGAGGTGCGATCGACGCCGAGGAACAATGCATCGGACGTCGGTAGCCCCAAATTCTGCAACTCCTCCTGCGTGAACCAGCGGATCTCGGCAATCGACTTGGCTTCGTTGGAAATGATCACAGGCTTGGCATCGGCGAGCACTAGGAAGCGTGCGTTTGCAGCGTTTCGTAAGCCGGTCAGATACGCTTCGTCGCTACGTTTCATTCCCACGCGGTCGAGAACGGTTGTGGTCCGCAGTGTCGGTATCATTTTAGTCTCCCGCCTCGCGCGCAGATATGTTGGCGCCACAGAGCACAATCTGCCCTCTCACTGCAACGGGGCACCGCAACGCGGCGAAGGGAATTCAGCTATGCGTTCTGTCACAACCAAAGCACCTTGCGGCGTAGGTCGATGTCATCCGAAAGCGCTTTGGATGGGCCGATGTGGGTGATTTGGCCGCGTTCGAGGGCAACCGTTCGATCCGACAACGCGAGTGCCAAATCCAAGTGGTGGTCGACGATCAGGATCGAGACTTCCTGGCGCAGCTTGTCGAACGCCTCGAATAGTTCTTCCACGATCGCCGGGGCTAAACCTTCGAATGGCTCGTCGAGAAGCAGGATGCGGGTATCGCCGGATAGCGCGCGGGCGACCGCGACCATCTGTTGCTCGCCACCGGACAGATAATCGGCAGGCGAGCGCCACCGCTCTTTGATGCGCGGGAAGAACGTGAAGATCTTTTCCTCTTCCCAGAACATGCCCTCGCCGTTGCGCCGTTTGAGGCGTCCGAGCTCCATGTTCTCGGCGACACTCATGCCGGCGAATAGTCCGCGCCCTTGTGGCACGTAGGAGATGCCGCGCCGGGTGATTACCGACGATGGTGATCCGGCAAGCGCGATACCCGCAAGATCGACCGTGCCGGATGCGGGCGGTGCGATGCCGGTGATCGTCTTCAGAACGGTGGATTTGCCCGCGCCATTGCGGCCGAGCAGCGCCACGATCTCGTTTTGCCGGACATCGAACGTCACGTCGCGCAGGATGTGGCTCTTGCCGTAAAACGTGTTTACGCCCGCCAAATGCAGAAGCACTTCGGGCTTGGCGGCGGTCGGGCGGGCCTTTTCGGCAAGCGCGTGAGCGCCCGAGCCGATGTAGACTTCCTGGACCTTGGGCGAGCTGCGCGCGTCCTCGACCGTGCCGTCGACCAGGACTTGTCCGTCATTCATCACGGTTACGTGGTCGGCGAGTTCGAACACGCGGTCGATATCGTGTTCGACCAGTAGCACCGGGATGTCCTTGGAGATCTGCTTGATCAGCCGGCCCACGCGATCTCGTTCGGCCGATGCCAAGCCAGCTAGCGGTTCGTCGAGCAACAGGAGGCGCGGCTTCGTCGCGATGGCGACCGCCATGTCGAGCAATCGCTGACCGCCGTAGGAGAGCGAACCCGCCTCGGCCTTTTCAACTCCGCCTAGGCCCATCGTGGAAATGATCGCTGCCGTCTCGCGATTGACGTTTTCAAGGCCACCGGCCGGCGTCCACATGTCGAAGCGTTTGGGGACGCGTGCCTGAACCGCAAGCCGGACGTTTTCTTCGATGGTGAGCGTTGGGAACAGGTTGGTAATCTGGAACGAGCGGCCGATGCCAGAGCGTGTAATCGCTTCCGGGCTCATCCCGGCGACCTCGCGGCCAGCAAGGGTAACCTTGCCGGTGTCGGGTGCGAACATGCCTGAAATCAAGTTGAAGGCGGTGGTTTTTCCAGCTCCGTTCGGTCCGATCAATGCATGGAGCGTGCGATCCTTGACGATAAAGCTCACGCCCTGCACGGCCTTGATGCCGCCGAAGTTTTTGGCGATCGCCCCGACATTGAGGACCGAACCGTCGATGTGGCTCTCGGGCTTCAGGAAATCCGGCAGCACAGTTGCACCGGCTTGCCGCGATGACATCGCCGCATCGAGTTCCACCGACTTCCGGAATGGCTGCAGCAGACGCTGAGCGACCCCAACAAGACCGGTCGGCGAGAATACGATGAAGCACACGAAAAGGAGCCCGAAGTAGAGCAGCCAATTCTCGGTCACGCTCGACAGGTAGTCGCGGAAGATGATGAAAAACACGGCTCCTAACGCTGGCCCCAAGAATGAGCGCATGCCGCCAATCACCACCATCGCGATCAACTCGCCCGAGAACGGCACGCCGATCGGATCGGCCGAGGTCATGCGATTGTTGAACAGCAACAGCGTGCCGGCGAGCCCCGTCAGCGTCGCCGAAATAACGAACGCCAACAGTTTGTAATTTTGCGTCGCGTAGCCGACGAAGGTCGCGCGCTGCTCGTTCTCCCGGATCGCGACTAGAACTTGGCCGGCGGGTGAGCGGTGGAAGCGCCACAGGAATAGCGTCACCAGGAACGCTATAGTCGCGACCAGCGCGTAGTAGTTGATGCGGCTATCAAAACTAAAGCCTGCATAGACCGGCCGGGTGATACCTCCGAGGCCGTCTTCGCCTCCGGTCAGCGCCGTCCAGCGAAAGGCGATGACGTACAACATGGCGGACAATGCGAGCGTCAGCAGTGAGAAATATACGCCGCGCCGTCGCAGGATCAATAAGCCGAAAAGCGCCGACAACACCGCGATGAACGCCGCCGCAACCAGCACCGGTAGAATGAACGCATCGGGGAATAAATGGCGTTGGGCGAGGCCCGCCGCGTAGGCGCTCAAGCCGAACCACGCACCATGTCCGAACGACACGAGACCGGTGTAGCCAACCAGTACGTTGAGGGCCATGCAAGCGATGGCGAAGATTACCACCTCGGTCGCCGAGGTGATCGTCAGGCCGATCGCCGGCATGATGACCGGTAGTGCCAGCAGCGTGGCGCCTGCCACGAACAACGGGATGCGATCCTGCATCGTGGTTGCTGGTGCGAAGTTTGTCGTTGTGGTCATTCGATCTTTCATTTTGCGCGTCACTCAAAGCGCTGGATGCGCTCGCCGAGCAGACCGCGTGGCCTGAACAGCAGCACGAGCAACATCAGAAAATAGATTGCGGCGGTGGAGGCCTGCGGATAGCCGATCGCGGTGATCACGCCTTTGACGAGGCCAACCAGCAGCGCTGAAATCACGACACCCCAGAACGAGCCCAGCCCGCCAATCACGCAGACGACAAACGCCGGGGTGATGATCTCCTGGCCCATCGCCGGATGCACCGAGTAGATCGGCGCGAGCAAGACGCCAGCAAGGCCCGCGAGGCCGATGCCAAGTCCTGCGACCGCCATCATATACGGTTGCAGCGAGATGCCGAGCGCGCCGACCATGTCGGGGTTCTGCACGCCAGCACGGACGACCCGGCCGAACGCGGTTTTCTGCAACAGGAACCATAGCCCGGTGATGCAGCCAACTGCGATCGCCAGTAGGACCGTGCGGTAAATCGAATAGACGAAGTCTCCGAAGATAATCTGGCCCTTGAGATAGGAGGGGATCGCGACCGAGATCGGTGGCGCGCCAAAGATCACACGCAAGGCTTGTTCGGCAACCATGGCGAGGCCGAACGTGAGCAGTAGCGATAGGATGGGATCGGATCGGTAGAAGCGCTGGAACAGCAGGCGCTCAGTCGCGATGCCAAGGATCGCGACCAGCACCGGCGTGACGATTAGCGAGCCGCCAAAGCCAACGTAGGGCAGCACCATCACCGAGATATACGCGCCGATCGCATAGAACGCGCCGTGTGCCAAGTTGACGATGCCACCGAGCGAAAAGATCAGCGATAGGCCAAGCGCGATCAGCAAGTAGTAGACGCCATCCAGCAGCCCATTGAATACGTGTTGAAAGAAGAGCGCGGCATTCATGGGGGAGATCCAGTTGGCAAACGAGATGCTGTATCATGTAACAAGCAGTTCATGCGGTCACCTGGCGACCGCATGAACTGCTTCAATTTTCGTCATGGCCGCGAAGGCGGCCATCCACGACAAACCTCAACCGGGATTGTGGTGATGTGGAGTAACGACAATGCAGTAATTGTATCTGTCGAAACACTGAACCTGTTGATCGCGGTCGTGGATGGCCGCCTCCGCGGCCATGACGAGAAGGGGCGAGATTTCGTGCGTCACGGACGCACGAAATCTCGCGAGCGGTCCCACCATCATCAGGCCGGGAACTTGCACTCGTTTTCTTCCTTGGTGGCGGCAATGGCTTCGAGCTCTTCGTTGGCGCCGGGCACGGCTCCGGACGACTTGAAGATATCCCACTGGTTCTTGGCTTCGGCCGCTGGCAACGCTGTGACCGTGTACATCTCGTGCATCAGTTGATGATCGCTGGCGCGGAAGTAGCCCGGACGCGTCTTCAACAGATCGAACTTGGCGCCCTTTTCGAGATGTTCGATAATCTTGACGGCTTCGGTGGTCTTTGTTTCGGTCATCGCCTGGGCCAGAATTTTGACGGCCATGTAGTCGCCCCAGGCCTGATTTTCCGGCGGCTTGCCGTACTTCTTGGTGAAGGCCGCTACGAAGGTCTTGGTGCCCGGCGTGTCGAGCAAGTGGTGCCACACGACTGGCCAAGTGCCGCCGAAATTCTCCTTGCCGGCACCCCAGGCGAGTGCGGTGTCGAAGCCGAAGCCCGCGACCGGGAATTTGAGGCCGAATTCCGCGTACTGTTTGAGAAAGTTGGTGATCTGGTTGCCGGCAAGATTGGAGATCACGAGATCTGGATTGGCGCTGCGGATTTCGAGCAGCAGGCCGGAGAAGTCGGTCGCATCTGTTGGCACCAGCTTATCGGCTGCGAACTGTCCGCCATTGCCTTCCATGAAGCGCTTGGCAACCTTCAACAGGTCGTGGCCGAACGCATAGTCGGCGGTGAGCGAGAACCACTTCTTGCCCTTGACCAGACCCTGCTCCATGAGCGAACGGCCACAGGTCTTCACGTACATCGAGTTCTGGCTCTCGACGTGGAACATGTACTTGTTGCAGTTCGAGCCGCGCAGGGCGTCGGAGTTGCCGCCGGTGTTGATGTAGAGGTTCTTGGTGCGCTGGGCGACCTGGGCGATGGTCAGGCACGAGGCCGATGAGATTTCGCCGACGATCGCTGCCACCTTGTCGCGCTCGATCATGCGCTCGGCTTTGGTTGAGGCGGTCTGCGGATTGACCGAATCCTCTTTCAAGATTTCGAGTTAGCGGCCCATGATGCCGCCGCCTGCATTGATCTCTTCGACGACGAGGTCGATCGCCTGCACGGCATATTCGCCGAGCGGCCCGAGGAACCCGGTGCGAGGTGTCAAATGGCCGAGGCGGATCGCGTCTGCCTGCGCAAGGCTGATGGCTGGGAAGCCAGTAACCGCGGCAATGGCTGACGCTGCGCCCGCACCCTTGATGAGCGTACGTCGCGAAACGGCATTCTGGCGTGACTTCGTCTTGGACATTTGTTCCTCCGCGTTTGTATTGTCGGCCGGCCTGAAGCGCCGGTCTCGTTCAATGTTGTCGATCTATGGGCTGGATTTGCCCGCAACTGTGATCGTGGTCAGCGTGCGTCAGTGCTGGGACCGTTGTCCAGTACCCAAATTCAATCAGCCGGTATGCCATTCAAATAGTCCAACGGAGAAGCGTCGTGAGCAAGATCAAGACACTTGCGGTTATCGGAGCCGGCACCATTGGAGCGAGCTGGGCAGCACTATTTATTGGCCACGGTTATGATGTCGTGGCGGCCGATCCAGGGCCACAAGCAGAAGCCAAGATGCGGGCGTTTGTGGCTCGCGCCTTGCCGGATGCGGTTCCAGAAAAGCCTGTAAAACAGGGAACTTTGACATTCGTTGCAACGCCGGAGGAGGCCGTCGCCAACGCCTGCCTGATTCAGGAAAACGCGCCCGAACGTGCCGACCTCAAGGCCGACCTGATTGCACGTCTCGAAGCGGCTGCTCCCGCACACTGCATCATCGCATCGAGCACGACGGCGTTTCCACAGTCGACGATCGCGGCCAAAGCGAAGGACAAAACACGCGTCATCGTCGCGCATCCGTTCAATCCGCCGCATCTGGTGCCGTTGGTCGAGTTGGTCGGATCGACGCCTGATGCATCCGCCGTGATCGCTGCCTACGCGTTCTACAAATCGCTTGGTCGCGAGCCGGTGATCCTCAAGAAGGAAGCGGTTGGCCACCTTGCGAACCGGCTGCAGGGCGCGCTGATGCGTGAGGCAATGTATTGTCTCGAACAGGGCATTGCCGACGTCGAGGATATCGATCGGGCTTTGCGCTACGGCCCCGGCCTGCGTTGGGCATTCATGGGCGCCTTCCAAACCTATCATTTGGCTGGCGGAGCCGGTGGAATAAGGCATTACTTCAAGCATCTAGGCGCGAGTCAGACGCAACGCTGGGAAGCCTTGGGTACACCGAAGCTCAGTCCCGAATTCGAAGCTCGCGCCATCGCTGGAGTCGAGGCGATGATCGGTAATCGCACAATCGATGAGCTCGAAGCCGAGCGCGACCGGGCTTTGATTGGGATTTCGAAGGCGGTGAAGGCGGCCAGTCAAAAGCCCGATTAGCCCATTGTTTTCGGTGTCGTCCGTGCACGCCGGATGCGGGCATTGTAAAAAATATGCGCTGGATGGCGGAGAAGTGTTGACCAGCGTTAGTCAAGTGTATATTACCCCGTCAACTCTCACGGTCAGGTGGTAGACCATTTTTGCAAGAGCATTCGCGCTCTGCAGGTCTAAACACTGCCGTACCAAGCAGAGACGAAATTATCGGGACCATGACCCGCCGCTCCGTGAGGAGTGCGGGTCCTCTGGAATTCGAGCTGGGCAATCGCATTACGCGACGCCTGGCTAATAGGCTTGAGGCTATCTGTTCACTCGGGTGGCTTCATAGAACGGACAAGGGCATCATGCCAACGATTCAACAGCTGATCCGCAAGCCACGGACGCCGAAGACCTACCGGGAAAAATCCCGGCATATGGAAGCATGCCCGCAAAAGCGCGGTGTCTGCACGCGCGTCTATACGACGACCCCAAAGAAGCCCAACTCGGCGCTTCGTAAGGTCGCCAAGATCCGTCTAACCAATGGCTTCGAAGTCATCGGATATATCCCAGGCGAAGGCCATAACCTGCAGGAGCACTCTGTCGTGCTCATCCGCGGCGGCCGCGTTAAGGATTTGCCCGGTGTTCGCTACCATATCATCCGCGGTGTTCTCGATACCCAGGGCGTCGGTGACCGCAAGCAGCGCCGTTCGAAATACGGCGCCAAGCGTCCTAAGTAATATAGTCGCCGGCTGTAGCCTTCGGGTTCGCCGGTATCGCATACGAACTCTTCCGAACTTTAAGGGCTGTTTGCCATGTCCCGTCGTCACAAGGCTGAAAAGCGCGAAGTCAACCCAGACCCGAAGTTCGGGGACCTGGTGCTGACTAAGTTCATGAATGCTGTCATGGAGCAGGGCAAGAAGTCGGTTGCCGAAAATATCGTCTACGGTGCGCTTGAGCGCATGGAGCAAAAGGCGAAGTCGGATCCGATCGTCATGTTCCGCTCGGCGCTGGAAAATGTAATGCCGGCCGTCGAAGTCCGGTCGCGTCGTGTTGGTGGCGCCACCTATCAGGTGCCAGTCGAAGTTCGTAACGAGCGCCGCCAGGCGTTGGCCATTCGTTGGATCATTGCTGCGGCCCGTTCGCGCAATGAGAATACGATGGTGGAGCGGTTGTCGGGTGAGTTGACCGATGCTGCGAACAACCGTGGGACAGCGGTTAAGAAGCGCGAAGACACGCACAAGATGGCGGAAGCCAACCGCGCCTTCTCGCACTACCGCTGGTAATACGTTTCGGAGGTACGAGCCATGGCTCGCACGCACAAGATTGAAGACTACCGCAACTTCGGGATCATGGCGCATATCGACGCCGGGAAAACCACGACCACCGAGCGGATTCTGTACTATTCTGGCAAGTCGCACAAAATCGGCGAAGTGCACGACGGCGCTGCAACCATGGATTTCATGGATCAAGAAGCTGAGCGCGGCATCACGATTACGTCGGCTGCCACCACTTGCTTCTGGAATGGCAAGCGTCTGAACATCATTGATACCCCAGGTCACGTCGATTTCACGATTGAAGTCGAGCGTTCGCTGCGCGTGCTCGATGGCGCCGTTTGCGTCCTCGACAGCAACCAAGGCGTTGAGCCGCAGACCGAGACCGTCTGGCGCCAAGGCGACAAGTACGCCGTGCCGCGCATCATCTTTGCCAACAAGATGGACAAGACCGGCGCAGACTTCTTCATGTGCCTCGACGACATCAAAGAAAAGCTCGGCGCCCGCGCTGTGCCACTCCAGTTGCCGATTGGTTCGGAAAACAACTTCAAGGGGATGATCGATCTCCTGAAGATGACCGCCATGGTTTGGGATGGCGACGGCAAGGATGCTAAATACGCCGAAGAGCCAATTCCGGCTGACCTTCTCGAGCAAGCAAAAGAATATCGCGCTGCGATGATCGAAGCCGCCGTCGAAATGGACGACGACGTGATGGCAACGTATCTCGATGGCGTCGAGCCTGACGTCGACACTCTCAAGCGCCTGATCCGCAAGGCGACGGTTACCCGCGCTTTCTATCCGATGCTGTGCGGTTCCGCCTTCAAGAACAAGGGCGTCCAGGTTCTGCTCGACGCGGTTGTCGATTATTTGCCGGCACCGTCTGATCGTGAAGCCTACAAGTGCATCGACATGAAGACCGATCTCGAAACGATCCGTCGTCCGCTGGACAGCGAGCCACTGTCAATGATCGCCTTCAAGATCATGAACTTCGAGCACGTCGGCTCGTTGACGTTCTGCCGCATCTATTCGGGCAAGCTCGAAAAGGGCATGGCACTCGCTCAGACCACGCGCGACAAGAAAGAGCGCGTCGGCATGATCTACGAGATGCATGCAGACAAGCGTGAAGCTGTTGATGCAGCCTACGCTGGCGACATCATTGCGCTCGCTGGTTTGAAAGACACGCGTACCGGCGAAACATTGTCGGATCCGCAAAAGCCAGTTCTGCTCGAGAAGATGGACTTCCCGAACCCCGTCATCGAAATGTCGATCGAGCCAAAGACCAAGGCCGATCAAGAAAAGATGGCGACTGTTCTATACAACATGGCGCTGGAAGATCCGTCGTTCCGCGTGTCGGTTGACCAGGAAAGCGGCCAGACGATTTTGAAGGGCATGGGCGAACTTCATCTCGATATCAAGGTCGATATCATGAAGCGTCCGCCACACAATATCGACGTCACCGTTGGTGCCCCGCAGGTCGCCTATCGTGAGACGCTGGCCCGCGCCGTCGACATCGACTACACGCACAAGAAGCAGACCGGCGGTACCGGTCAGTTTGCCCGCGTCAAGCTGAAACTCGAGCCGAATGAAGTCGGCAAGGGTAACGAGTTCATTGCAGCCGTCGTCGGTGGCACCGTGCCCAAGGAATACATTCCTGGTGTCGAAAAAGGCATCAAGAGCGTTTGGGACAACGGCGTGCTGATCGGCTTCCCGATTGTCGATATGAAGGTTACGCTGCACGACGGCGCGTATCACGAAGTCGACTCGTCGGCGATCGCCTTCGAAATCGCTTCACGCTCCGCACTGAAAGAGGGCTGTGAAAAGGGTGGCATCAAGCTGCTCGAACCGATCATGGACGTCGAAGTGGTGAGCCCGCAGGATTTTGTCGGCGGCGTCATCGGCGATATCAATAGCCGCCGTGGTCAGATCCGCGACCAGCAGATGCGCGGCAACGCTGCCGTCATTCGCGCGTTCGTGCCACTTGCTCTGATGTTCGGCTATGTCAGCCAATTGCGCTCGTTCAGCCAGGGACGCGCGTCATACACCATGCAGTTTGCCCATTATGCGGAAGTGCCGCGCAATGTGGCTGATGAAGTGAAGGCGAAGTATGCCTGATCGCCAGCGGGCGAGAAGGTAAGTAGAGCCACGTTTTAGACAACCCGAGTTTGAACTGAGGAGCCTCCCATGGGCAAAGCAAAATTCGAGCGGACCAAGCCGCATTGCAACATCGGCACCATTGGCCACGTTGACCACGGCAAGACATCGCTAACGGCTGCCATCACCAAGGTGCTGGCTGAGACCGGCGGCGCGACCTACACCGCTTACGACCAGATCGACAAGGCTCCGGAAGAGAAGGCTCGTGGTATCACGATCTCGACCGCGCACGTCGAGTACGAGACCAAGAACCGTCACTATGCGCACGTCGACTGCCCAGGGCACGCCGACTACGTGAAGAACATGATCACCGGCGCAGCTCAGATGGACGGCGCGATCCTCGTCGTGTCGGCTGCCGACGGCCCAATGCCACAGACGCGTGAGCACATTCTGCTTGCTCGCCAGGTCGGCGTGCCAGCTCTCGTCGTGTTCATGAACAAGATCGATCTGGTCGATGACGAAGAGCTCGTTGAGCTGGTCGAAATGGAAATGCGCGAGCTGTTGTCCAGCTACCAGTTCCCAGGCGATGACATTCCCTTTGTCAAGGGCTCGGCCAAGGCCGCCCTTGATGGCGTCAAGCCAGAGCTCGGCCACGATGCGATTATCAAGTTGATGGAAGCGGTCGACGCTTACATTCCGCAGCCAGATCGTCCGATCGACAAGCCCTTCCTGATGCCAATCGAAGACGTGTTCTCGATCTCGGGCCGTGGCACCGTCGTCACCGGTCGTATCGAGCGCGGCATCATCAAGGTCGGCGAAGAAGTCGAAATCGTTGGTATCCGCGATACGACGAAGTCGATCGTCACCGGCGTCGAAATGTTCCGCAAGCTGCTCGACGAAGGCCGGGCTGGCGACAACGTCGGCGCCCTGCTTCGCGGCATCGATCGTGAAGGCGTTGAGCGCGGACAGATTCTCTGCAAGCCGGGCTCAGTCAAGCCGCACAAGAAGTTCAAGGCCGAAGCCTACATCTTGACGAAGGAAGAGGGTGGCCGTCACACGCCGTTCTTCACCAACTATCGTCCGCAGTTTTACTTCCGTACCACCGACGTGACCGGCGTTGTTACGCTGCCGGCCGGCACTGAAATGGTTATGCCTGGCGACAACGTGACCGTTGACGTCGAGCTGATCCAGCCGATCGCCATGGAAGAAAAGCTGCGCTTCGCTATTCGCGAAGGTGGCCGCACGGTTGGCGCCGGCGTCGTCGCACAAATCGTAGAGTAATAGACAGCATGCGGTGAGTGCCAATCACCTTGGCTGGCACCTCCACCGATAACTCGTGAGTTTGCGACTATGAACGGCCAAAATATCCGCATCCGGCTCAAGGCGTTCGATCATCAAATACTCGATGCATCGACCCGCGAGATCGTGAACACAGCAAAACGTACGGGCGCGGAAGTTCGCGGGCCAATCCCGCTGCCAACGCGCATCGAGCGGTTTACCGTCAACCGCTCGCCGCACATCGATAAGACAAGCCGCGAACAGTTCGAGATGCGCACTCACAAGCGCCTGCTCGATATCGTCGATCCGACCCCGCAGACCGTGGACGCGCTGATGAAGCTCGACCTCGCGGCCGGCGTGGATGTCGAAATCAAGCTCTAAACCCTATTGACGGGTGAGAGTGTCGGCTGACTCCAGCCGGCGCCGCCCAACAGGAAGAGGACCGCAGCACATGCGCTCCGGATTACTCGCTCAGAAAGTGGGAATGACCCGCATCTTTACGGATGCCGGGGAACATATCCCTGTGACCGTGCTGAAGGTCGACCATTGTCAGGTCGTGGCCCACCGCACCGAGGACAGCAATGGCTACACCGCCTTGCAGCTCGGCGTTGGTAGCCGCAAACCGGCTAAGGTCAGCAAGGCGGAGCGGCAGCATTTTGCGGTCGCAAACGTCGAACCAAAGCGCAAGATGGTGGAATTCCGCGTCAGCCCCGACAACATGATCGATGTTGGCGCCGAAATCACCGTCAATCACTTTGTCACCGGCCAACTCGTCGATGTCACTGGTACCAACCAGGGTAAGGGCATGCAGGGCCCGATGAAGCGCTGGAATTTCTCCGGTCTTCGGGCAACGCACGGTGTTTCGATCAGCCATCGTAGCCACGGTTCGACCGGGCAACGCCAGGACCCAGGTAAGGTGTTCAAGGGCAAGAAGATGGCCGGCAACATGGGTAACATGCGTGTCACGACGCAGAACCTGCAAGTCGTCAAGACCGATGTCGATCGTGGTCTGGTGATGATCAAGGGCGCAGTGCCCGGCACCAAGGGCGGTTGGGTTTTGATCCGCGACGCTGTCAAGAAGCCGTTGCACAAGGATGCGCCGAAGCCAGGTGCGTTCAAGCCTGCTGCTTCTGCCTCGCCTGCCACCGCTGGGGCGAAGGAGTAATCATCATGCAAGCGAACGTAACAACTCTCGAGAATGCTGCGGCTGGCACCGTCGAACTCGACGAAGCCATCTTCGGCCTCGAGCCTCGTCAGGATCTGATCCAGCGCATGGTTCGCTGGCAGCTTCTAAAGCGGATGGCCGGTACGCACCATGCCCAGGACCGCTCGGAAGTGCACGTCACTGGTAAGAAGATGTACAAGCAGAAGGGCACCGGCAGCGCGCGTCATGGCGACAAGTCGGTTCCTCAATGGCGCGGTGGTGGTAAGGCTTTCGGGCCAAAGCCACGCAGCCACGCGATCGGCTTGACCAAGAAGGTTCGTGCGTTGGCCTTGCGTCACGCGCTCTCGGCCAAAGCCAAGGCTGGCGAAATTGTGGTGCTGGATACTGCCAAGTCGTCGACCGGTAAGACCGGTGACATGCGTCAGCACTTTAGCAAACTGCAACTGCACAATGCTTTGATCATTGATGGCGCCGAGCTTGACGTGCCGTTCGCACGCGCCGCTCGCAACCTGCCCAATATCGATGTCTTGCCGGTTCAGGGCATCAACGTTTACGACATTCTTCGTCGTAAGAAGCTCGTACTGACCAAGGCTGCGATCCAGGCGCTGGAGGCGCGCTTCAAATGAACAAGCTCAAATCTTACGACGTGATCCTGTCACCAGTGATCACGGAAAAAGCGACAATGGCCTCGGAATACAACAAGGTCGTGTTCAAGGTGCGTCCCGATGCATCGAAGACCGACATCAAGGCTGCCGTCGAGCATCTTTTCAACGTCAAGGTGAAGGCTGTTAATACGCTCATCCGCAAGGGTAAGCTGAAGCAGTTCCGCGGCCGGAATGCACTCCTGAGTGACACCAAGAAAGCGGTTGTCACACTGGAAGCCGGCCACGCCATCGACGTGACGACGGGCCTCTGAGGCTCTCGAGACACAGGGTAGTTACATGGCACTAAAGACATTTCGTCCAACGACCCCGAGCTTGCGCCACCTGGTGCAGATTGACCGTAGCGGCCTGTGGAAGGGCGCTCCGATCAAGATGCTTGTCGAAGGCAAGTCGAAGACCGGCGGTCGCAATACCGATGGTCGCATTACGATGCGTCATATCGGTGGCGGTCATAAGCAGAGCTACCGTCTGATCGACTTCCGTCGCCGGAAGCACGATATGGCGGCTGTGGTCGAACGCTTGGAATACGATCCGAACCGTACCGCCTTCATCGCCTTGGTGAAGTACACGGACGGTGAGATGGCCTACATTCTGGCGCCGCAGCGCCTGGCGGTTGGCGACAGTGTTATCTCGGGCGAAAAGGTCGACGTGAAGCCGGGCAATGCGATGCCGCTGGCGGCCATGCCGATTGGCACCATCGTCCACAACGTCGAGCTCAAGGTTGGCCGCGGTGGCCAGCTCGCCCGCTCGGCTGGATCCTACGTGCAGCTGGTTGGTCGCGACAGTGGCTGGGCAGTTCTGAAGTTGAACTCTGGTGAGACCCGCAAGGTTCGCGCCGAGTGCATGGCATCGATCGGTGCCGTATCGAACCCTGATCATTCGAACCAAGTGATCGGTAAGGCTGGGCGCACGCGTTGGTTGGGACGCCGCTCGACGGTGCGCTCGATCGCCATGAACCCAGTTGATCACCCGAACGGTGGTCGTACTAAGGGTGGTAAGCACTGGACCACACCGTGGGGCAAGCCGACGAAGGGCTTCAAGACCCGCAAGAATAAATCGACGGACAAGTTCATCATTCGCGGCCGTCAGGCCAAGAAGTAATCGGACGCGAGGAGTTTCGACGTGACACGTTCTGTCTGGAAAGGCCCGTTCATCGACGGCTATCTGCTTAAGAAAGCAGAGAAGTCCCGTTCGTCAGGGCGCAGTGAGGTCATCAAGATCTGGAGCCGGCGCTCCACGATCCTGCCGCAGTTCGTCGGCCTGACCTTCGGCGTCTACAACGGTCATAAACATATTCCGGTGAATGTCAGTGAAGACATGATCGGCATGAAGTTCGGCGAATTTTCTCCCACCAGGACCTTCACGGGTCATGGCGGCGATAAAAAAGCCGTCAGGAAGTGAGAGGCTGAGATAATCCCATGGGCAAGCCGAAACGCGAGCGCAGCCTAAAAGACACGGAAGCTCAGGCTGTGGCGAAGAACCTTCGGGTGTCGCCGCAGAAGCTGAACCTTGTCGCAGGCCTTATCCGCGGCAAGAAGGTCAACCAGGCGATGGCCGATCTCGAGTTTTCGAGAAAGCGGATCGCTGACGATGTGCGCAAAGTCGTGATGTCAGCCGTGGCCAACGCGGAAAACAATCACGGTCTCGACGTCGACGATCTGATCGTCGCCGAGGCTCATGTCGGCAAGAACCTCGTGATGAAGCGTATGCATCCGCGCGGTCGCGGTCGCATGGGTGCGATCATGAAGCCGTTTTCGCAGATCACCGTTATCGTGCGCGAAGTGAAGCCCGTCGCCGAGAAGGAAGCCTAAGCCATGGGTCACAAGGTCAATCCAATCGGCCTCCGCGTCGGCATCAATCGTACCTGGGACAGCCGCTGGTTTGCTGGCCGTCGCGAATACGGCCGCCTGCTCCACGAAGACATCGCAATTCGCAAGCAGATCCTTAAGCAACAACGCACCGCTGGCATCTCCAAGGTGGTGATCGAGCGTCCGCACAAGAAATGCCGCGTCACAGTGTACTCGGCTCGGCCGGGTGTTCTGATTGGCAAGAAGGGCGCCGACATCGACAAGATGAAGGGCGAATTGACGGGGCTCACATCCTCGGAAGTTCATCTCAACATCGTCGAGATCCGGAAACCGGAGATTGACGCCACGCTGGTTGCAGAAGGCATTGCGCAGCAGCTCGAGCGTCGCGTCGCCTTCCGGCGTGCGATGAAGCGGTCGGTGCAATCGGCACTTCGTCTCGGTGCGCTCGGCATTCGTATCAACGTCGCCGGTCGTTTGGGTGGCGCGGAAATTGCTCGCACTGAATGGTATCGTGAAGGCCGCGTGCCGCTGCATACCCTGCGTGCCGATATCGATTTTGGCTACGGCTTGGCCAAGACCGCATATGGCATCATCGGTATCAAGGTTTGGATCTTCAAGGGCGAGATCATGGAACATGATCCGATGGCGTCCGAGAAGAAGATGACGGATATGCAGGAAGGTGGCGGTGGTGGTGGGCGCCGGCGTGATGAGCGCGGCGACCGCGGCTAACGGCCTGAAGACCTCAAGGACTAACGACCATGATGCAACCTAAGCGCACTAAGTTCCGCAAGGCTCACAAGGGCCGGATCCATGGCAAAGCCAAGGGCGGAACCGCGTTGAATTTCGGTAGCCACGGCCTCAAGGCTGTGGAGCCAGATCGTTTGACCGCTCGTCAGATCGAGGCGGCTCGCCGTGCTATCACGCGTCATATGAAGCGTGCCGGCCGCGTGTGGATCCGCATCTTCCCAGACGTGCCGGTATCGTCGAAGCCAGCCGAAGTCCGCATGGGCTCCGGTAAGGGTGCTCCGGAATTCTGGGTCGCTCGCGTCAAACCCGGCCGAATCATGTTCGAGCTCGATGGCGTGACCGACCAAGTTGCAAAGGAAGCGCTCGAGCTGGGCGCTGCCAAGCTGCCAATCAAGACCCGCATCGTCACACGGATGATGTAAGACCACGTTGCACTCGTTTAATCAGATCCACACGCTGTCGGTTCTGTTTGTTTGCCAAGGATGGATGAGATGAAGGCCAAGGAAGTTCGCGAATTGACGCTCGACCAGCTTGACGACCAGCTGCTCGCGCTCAAGAAAGAGCAGTTCAACCTGCGCTTCCAGCGGGCCTCGGGCCAGCTTGAGAACACGTCGCGCGTGCGGGTTGTCCGCCGTGATATCGCCCGCATCAAGACAATCGCACGCCAAAAGTCGGCTGGCGTACAGTCGAACAAGGCTTAAGGACTAAAGCAATGCCAAAGCGCATCCTGCAGGGCACCGTAGTGTCCGACAAGAACGCCAAGACGGTTGTCGTAGAGGTCGAACGCCGCTACACGCATCCGCTGCTGCGCAAGACCGTGCGCCGCTCCAAGAAGTATCATGCGCACGACGAGAACAGCACGTTCAAGGTCGGTGACATGGTGCGCATCGAGGAGAGCGCGCCGATTTCAAAGAACAAACGCTGGGTCGTGCTCGCCAAAGAGGCGTGAAGCGACGTTGCGCGAACGAAACGAAACACGGGTGAGACTGGGGCTTCACGCATCCCGTGAGCCCTTCTCCAGAGGACTGGTCCAATGATCCAGGTAGAGACCAATCTCGAAGTTGCCGATAACTCGGGCGCGCGTCGCGTCCAGTGCATCAAAGTGCTCGGCGGCTCGAAACGCAGATATGCCACCATCGGCGACATCATTGTCGTGTCGGTGAAGGAAGCGATCCCGCGCGGTCGCGTCAAGAAGGGCCAAGTCATGAAGGCCGTCGTGGTGCGCACTGCCAAGGGCGTGCGTCGCCCGGACGGCTCGCTGATCCGTTTCGATCGTAACGCTGCGGTGTTGATCAATGCCCAAGGCGAGCCGGTCGGCACTCGCATCTTCGGGCCGGTAACCCGCGAATTGCGCGTCAAGAACCAGATGAAGATCGTATCGCTCGCTCCGGAGGTGCTGTGATGGCATCGGCTAAGATTAAAAAAGGCGACAAGGTCATCGTGTTGGCCGGTCGCGACAAGGGTAAGCAAGGCGAAGTGATTGCCGTCATGCCGACCGAGGGGCGCGCCCTGGTCCGTGGCGTCAACATGGTACGCCGGCACACCAAGCAGACCGCTCAGAATACCGAGGGCGGCATCATCTCCAAGGAAGGACCGATCAATCTGTCCAACCTTGCCATCGAAGATCCGAAGGACGGTAAGGCGACACGCGTCGGTTTCCGTATTCTCGAGGATGGCACCAAGACCCGCTTCGCCAAGCGCTCGGGCGAAGTCATCCCGGATAGGAAGTAAGTCATGGCTGATAACGATAAAGCTAAGAAGGGCGGCAAGTCGCCAGGCGGTGCTCCTGCCCCCCAGGGCGGCAAGAAAGTTGCCAAGGCGCCGAAGGCTGTAAAGTCTGCGGCCCCGTCTGGCGAGAAGCGCTCATTTGCGCGTCCGAAAGACTACAAGCCGCGCATGAAGGCTTTGTATGAAGCCAAGGTGCGCGCGCTGATGACCGAGAAGTTCGGCTACAGCAATGTCATGCAGGTGCCGCGTCTCGAAAAAATCGTGCTCAACATGGGCATCGGCGAAGCGGTGAACGATCGCAAGAAGGTCGACAACGCGACTGGCGATTTGGCGCTGATCTCCGGTCAGAAGCCGATCCAGACGCGCGCTCGTAAGGCGATCGCCGTTTATAAAGTTCGTGAAGGCATGACGATCGGCGCCAAGGTGACATTGCGCGGTGATCGGATGTACGAATTTCTCGATCGCTTGGTGACTATCGCTCTTCCACGCGTTAAGGACTTCCGCGGCCTGAACCCGAAGAGCTTCGACGGGCGTGGCAACTACGCGCTCGGCCTCAAGGAACATATCGTGTTTCCTGAGATCGATTATGACAAAGTGGATGAAATCTGGGGTATGGACGTGATCGTCTGTACCAGTGCTCATTCAGATGACGAAGCTCGCGAGCTCCTTCGCGGTTTCAACTTTCCTTTCCGCAGCTGAGGGACCTCGGCCCGTTCGATACGGCCCGAAAGGCCTTTGGAGGATTTTAAATGGCGAAGACCAGTTCAGTCGAAAAGAACAACTACCGTCGCAGGCTTGTCGCCACTAAGGCCGGCAAGCGGAAGCGGTTGAAGGATATTATCATGGATCGCACAAAGCCCCGCGAGGAGCGTTTTGCGGCCCAGATGAAACTGTCCGAGATGCCACGCAACTCGTCAAAGGTGCGGATCCGCAATCGTTGCGAGCTCACCGGCCGTGCTCGCGGCTTTCATCGTAAATTGCGTCTAAGCCGCAATCAGCTCAGAGAGCTTGCCTCGCAAGGCATGATCCCAGGCATGACTAAGGCGAGCTGGTAAGGAGCACCCATGGCAATCAACGATCCACTCGGCGATATGCTGACCCGTATCCGTAATGCGCAGATGCGCAAGCGGCCTAAGGTGTCAACGCCTGCTTCCGCTCTGCGCGCTCGTGTGCTGGACGTGTTGAAGGACGAAGGCTATATCCGCGACTATTCTCGCATCGAGCTCAAGGGCACAAACCCTGAGTTTGAAATCGAGTTGAAGTACAACAATGGCCAACCCGCCATTCGCGAAATCGAACGTATTTCGAAGCCTGGCCGTCGCGTTTACACGCCGGTCAAGGATCTGCCAACCGTTGCCAATGGCCTCGGCGTTGCGATCGTGTCGACCCCGAAGGGCGTGATGCCCGACTGGAAAGCACGTGAAGAGAACGTCGGTGGCGAAGTTCTTTGCAACATCTTCTAAGAATACTCTAGGGACCAGTGAGCGGTTGAGCTCGCGGTCGAGACGCAAAGGTTAACTCAATGTCGCGCATCGGTAAAAAGCCGGTTCCAGTTCCGTCGAAAGTGACGGCGACTGTGGACGGCCAGACGGTGAAAATGAAGGGGCCAAAGGGCGAGCTGTCCTTTACGGCACCGACTGTGATCAAAGTCGAGATGACGGCCGACGGCATCTCGGTTCAGCCGCGTGATGACAGCAAGAAGGCGCGCGCGATGTGGGGCATGTCACGCACCATGGTCGCCAATCTGGTTGCCGGCACGATGGAAGGTTACACCCGCACTCTTGAAATCCAGGGCGTCGGTTATCGTGCCGCCATGAAGGGCAAGGATCAACTGCAACTGCAGATCGGGTTCAGCCATGACGTGGTGCACCAGGTGCCCGCCGGTGTCGAAGTCAAGGTTGCCGGCGCGAAGCAGGAAATCATTACAATAAGCGGGACTGACAAGCAGCTTGTCGGTCAGGTGGCGGCCGACATTCGCGGCTACCGTCCGCCCGAGCCATATCAAGGCAAGGGCATCCGCCATAAGGGCGAATATATCTTCCGCAAGGAAGGCAAGAAGAAGTAAGGACCAACAGTGTCATGACCGCGCATAACGCAAAGATGGAACGGCGTAAGTCGAAGGTCCGTCGCAACCTCAAGCTGGTTGCGAATGGCCGTCCGCGTCTGTCCGTGCATCGTTCTTCGAAGCACATCTATGCTCAGGTAATCGACGACCGTGACGGACGCACCGTTGCTGCCGCCTCGACCCTGGACAAGGATCTGCGGACTAATCTCAAAACGGGTGCCGATACGGCGGCCGCTGCAGCAGTCGGGAAGCTCGTCGCCGAGCGGGCCTCGAAAGCTGGTATTAAGCAGGTCGTATTCGATCGCGGCCAATACATCTATCATGGCCGCGTTAAAGCGCTCGCCGACGCTGCCCGCGAGGGCGGCCTGGACTTCTGAACCGAAAGGACTAACCCGTGGCACGTTCCCCCGGCGGTGGTGGTGGTAGAGATCGCGGTCGCGATCGCGAGAAAGCTGACAGCGAGTTTTCGGACAAGCTGGTTGGCATTAATCGCGTCGCGAAAGTGGTCAAGGGCGGTAAGCGCTTCGGCTTTGCCGCGCTTGTCGTTGTTGGCGACCTGAAGGGGCGCGTCGGCTTCGGACATGGTAAGGCACGTGAAGTGCCGGAAGCCATCCGTAAGGCGACGGAAGCCGCACGTCGGGCGCTCATTCGCGTGCCTTTGCGCGAGGGCCGTACCCTGCACCATGATAGCGAAGGCCATCATGGTGCTGGCAAGGTCGTGCTCCGCTCGGCGCCTCCCGGTACCGGTATCATTGCTGGTGGCCCGATGCGCGCCGTTTTCGAGATGCTCGGCGTTCAGGATGTCGTCGCCAAGTCGTTGGGGTCGTCAAACCCTTACAACATGGTTCGCGCAACATTCGACGGCCTGAAGCATCAGGAGAATCCGCGTGGCGTTGCCGCTCGTCGCGGAAAGAAGTATGGCGATATCGTTGCACGCCGCCGTGATGGCTCCGCTGCTGAAGCTGACGCTACTGGCGAAGTGTGAGGTTGCGCGTCGAGTGATGCGCGGCAGTGATTCAAAGGGTCAAGGGCTATGTCGAAACCACACACGGACAAGATGATCACGATCGAACAGATCGCGAGCCCCAACCGGCGTCCGGAGCGTCAGCGTGGCACGCTGGTCGGTCTGGGCCTCAACAAGCTGCATCGCCGCAGGACGGTCAAGGATACGATCGAAGTGCGCGGCATGCTCAATAAGGTTGGCCATCTCGTTCGAATCGTCGACGACAAGGCCTGAGTTTTTTGCAGTTGCCCCACCAGATGGGGAACGGCCAAGGGAGTTAGAGGACATGCGCCTCAACGAGATCAAAGATAACGAAGGCTCAAAGAAGGTCCGCGTCCGCATCGGTCGTGGTATCGGCTCGGGCGTTGGCAAGACCGGTGGACGCGGTGGCAAGGGCCAGACCGCGCGTTCGGGCGTGCGCATCGGCGGCTTCGAAGGCGGCCAGATGCCGCTTCATCGTCGCCTTCCGAAGCGCGGCTTCAACAAGTGGCGGCCGAAAGATTATAACGAGATCAACGTCGGCGATCTGCAGAAAGTCATCGACGAGAAGCGTCTCGATGGTTCTAAGCCACTGACCGTTGCGTCGCTGGTCGAGGCCGGTGTGCTTCGTCGTGGCCTCGATGGTTTGCGCTTGCTGGGCGATGGTGAACTCAAAGCCAAGCTGGCGCTGACGGTGAACCATGCGACGGCGAAGGCACGCATTGCTGTCGAAAAAGCTGGTGGGTCGATCACGCTGATCGAGAAGAAGATCCTACCCGACGACGTAGCGAAAGCGAAGAAGACCGCCGCCAAGAAGGCTGCGAAGGGCGGAGCCAAGAAAAAAGGCGCCGACGCCGAATAATACTGATCGGTAACGGTGAGATGCAGACGATGCATTTCGCCGTTCAACGTTGCAGCTCGTGTGCGTATTGCAATAACGGGCGCGCATCGCCAGCTTCACACTTAAGCTTGCTCCGCGGTCGACCTACCAGGGACACTCGAGTGCGGGCGCAGACCCGCCGGTCCAATCGCCCGCGGACCGAGTTGAGGAGACGAGATCCATGGCTTCGGCCGCCGAGCAGCTTGCATCCAATATGAACTTGGGCGCCTTTTCGAAGGCGACTGAGCTCAAGAAGCGTATCTGGTTTACGCTGGTCGCGTTGCTGGTTTATCGCCTCGGCACGTTCATCCCGATCCCCGGCATCGATCCGGTGGCATTTGCCCAGACCTTCAAATCGAACTCGACTGGCATCCTTGGGATGCTGAATTTGTTCGCCGGTGGCGCCGTCGAGCGTCTGGCGATATTCGCATTGAACATCATGCCGTACATCTCTGCATCGATCATTATGCAGCTGATGTCGTCGGTATCGCCCAAACTCGAAGCCCTCAAGAAAGAGGGTGAGCAGGGCCGCAAGGCAATCAATCAATATACCCGTTATCTGACTGTGATCCTGGCGACGTTCCAAGCTTACGGTATTGCGGTTGGCTTGGAAGGATCGCGGGCGGGCGCGGCATCGGTCGTGATTGATCCAGGTTGGTTCTTCCGCATCACAACGGTGATCACGCTGGTCGGCGGCACCATGTTCCTGATGTGGCTCGGCGAACAGATCACGGCGCGCGGCGTTGGTAACGGCATCTCGTTGATCATTTTTGCTGGCATCGTGGCAGGCCTTCCCGCCGCATTGCTGTCGTTGTTTGAGCTGTCGCGCACTGGCTCGCTGTCACCGTTCCTGCTGATCGCTCTCCTGGCGCTGATGTTGGCCGTGGTCGCCGCCATCGTCTTCATAGAACGAGCGCAACGAAGGCTGCTCATTCAATATCCGAAGCGACAAGTCGGCAATCGGATGTTCCAGGGCGATTCCTCGCATTTGCCTCTGAAGCTTAATTCGTCGGGCGTGATTCCACCGATCTTTGCATCCTCCCTGCTGTTGCTGCCGATCACCGCGGCGCAATTCTCCGCCGGGCCAGGTGCGTCGGGGCCCGAGTGGCTCACGAACATCGTCGCAGCACTCGGTCGTGGCCAACCGCTGCACATCGCACTTTATGTCGCGCTGATCATATTCTTTTGCTTCTTCTACACCGCCGTCGTGTTCAACCCGACGGAAACGGCCGACAATTTGCGCAAGTACGGCGGCTTCCTGCCCGGACGTCGCCCCGGCGCCCAGACGGCGGAATACATCGACTACGTTTTGACGCGGATAACCGTCGTTGGTGCGCTCTACCTCGCCGTCGTGTGCGTCATGCCAGAGCTCTTGATCTCATATGCGGCTGTGCCATTCTACTTCGGCGGAACGTCGCTGCTGATCGCGGTGAGCGTGACGATGGACACAGTGGCGCAAATCCAGAGCCATCTGCTTGCCCATCAGTACGAAGGCTTGATCAAAAAGTCCAAGCTGCGGGGGGGTAAAGGGCGCTGATGAACCTGATTTTTCTTGGGCCCCCTGGCGCGGGTAAAGGTACTCAGGCCACTCTTGTTGCAGCAAAGCATGGCATACCGCAGCTATCGACCGGCGACATGCTGCGCGCCGCAGTGAAGGCTGGGACGCCGATCGGCAAGCAGGCGAAAGCCGTCATGGATCGTGGCGAGCTAGTCTCGGACGTGATCGTCATCGGCATCGTAGAAGAGCGCATTGGGCAGCCGGATTGCAAGTCGGGCTTTATTCTCGACGGTTTTCCCCGGACGCTGGCGCAAGCAGCGGCTCTCGACAAGCTTCTCGCCGCACATGGCAAGAAACTGGATCGCGTGATCGAATTCAAGATCGACGATGCGGTACTGCTCACGCGGATTGAAAAGCGCGCAAACGCGACAACTGCTGCGGGCCAAAAGCCGCGCGCCGATGACAACGCCGAAGCGCTAAAGACCCGTCTTTGGGCGTACTACAAGGAAACGTCACCGCTGATTGGTTACTATTTCCGGTCCGGCAACTTCATATCGCTTGATGCCATGGCGCCGGTTGCCAAGGTGACTGCGGAGATCGAGAAGGCGCTGAAGTAGGCGCAGGTGTCGGGATGACGCGGGGCACAAGCGTTGACGAACGTTGACGTTTGTGTGTACTAAGACCGCGATTATCTGACGCAGCTACGCCAAGTCCTTATTCTGCGCCCTCGTGGTGCCGGACCAAGGGCTGTTTCGCGTGGCGACAACGAATATGTAGTGGTTTATCTGTCGTGATGCCGGGTGCGGTAAGCGGCTTTGCAATCCAACCGCACCAGTATGAGATTTTTAGGAGAGCAGAAGTGGCCCGTATCGCAGGCGTCAACATTCCGACCCAGAAGCGCGTAGTAATTGCGCTGCAGTATATTCATGGGATCGGCCCGAAGTTCTCGGAAGCTATCTGCGCCCGCGTCGGCATTCCGGCCGATCGGCGTGTCAACCAGCTCACCGATGCCGAAGTGTTGCAGGTTCGTGAAGCGATCGACCGTGATTATACCGTCGAAGGCGACCTGCGTCGTGAAGTCGCAATGAACATCAAGCGACTGATGGATCTCGGCTGCTATCGCGGTCTGCGTCATCGCCGTGGTCTGCCTGTTCGTGGTCAGCGCACGCATACCAATGCGCGCACTCGCAAGGGGCCTGCCAAGGCAATCGCCGGCAAGAAGAAATCCTAGTAGCAAGCATCAGTATCCACCGGCATGGGCGAGCGGCGCAACGCTCGATCCACGCTAGTGCGAGCAGATGCACCGCTAGTTTTTTGCAAGATTTTTGTTCAACACGCCCTCAACACTGCCCATAGGGCATCGGAGTATCTGCCAGATGGCAAAGGAAGCAGAAAAAGGCCGGGCGAAAGTTCGCCGCAAGGAACGCAAGAACATCACGTCGGGCGTGGCCCACGTGAATGCCAGCTTCAACAACACCATGATCACGATCACTGATGCGCAGGGCAACACCATTGCCTGGTCGTCGTCGGGCACCATGGGTTTCAAGGGGTCGCGCAAGTCGACACCGTACGCTGCTCAGATGGCAGGCGAAGATGCCGGCAAGAAGGCAGCCGAGCATGGCGTCAAGATCCTCGAAGTTGAAGTTACCGGCCCAGGTTCGGGTCGCGAGTCGGCACTTCGCGCCCTGCAGTCGATCGGTATGCAGATCACCTCGATCCGTGACGTGACACCGATTCCGCATAACGGTTGTCGTCCGCGCAAGCGTCGTCGCGTCTAGAGCGGGTTTGTTTTAGGCATTAAGGGCGCCCCGACAGGGGCGCCTTCACGCGTTTTCCGCATTTAGCGTCGAGCCTGCATTAGGTCCGATGTTCTACATGAAGTCCGATGGCCGCTTCCCCCACGCGCCGTCCCCAGCCAAGTGAGGCTCCCCGTGGCAACAACCGCAGTCCTACAGAAAAACTGGCAAGATCTGATCAAGCCGGCGAAACTTGAAATCCAAGCAGGTCGTGATCGCGATCGCGTTGCAACCATCGTCGCCGAACCACTCGAGCGCGGTTTTGGCATGACGCTGGGCAATGCTTTGCGCCGCGTGCTGTTGTCGTCGTTGCAGGGTGCCGCCATCAAGTCGGTGCAGATCGACGGCGTGCTGCACGAGTTCTCGTCGATCCCGGGCGTCCGCGAAGACGTCACCAACATTGTTCTCAACATCAAGGAAATTGCTCTGCGCGTCCATTCGGATGGCGTCAAGCGCATGGTGTTGAAGAAAGAGGGCCGTGGCCCCGCCAAGGCTGGCGACATCGAAGCCGGTTCGGACGTCGAGATCCTCAATCCAGAGCACGTGATTTGCACGCTCGATCAGGGCGCGTCGATCCGCATGGAATTCACGGCCGACATGGGCAAGGGCTATGTTGCTGCCGACCGCAACCGTCCTGAAGACGCTCCGATCGGCTTGATCCCCGTCGACAGCCTCTACGGTCCGGTCAAAAAGGTTTCCTACAAGGTCGAGAACACCCGTGAGGGCCAAATCCTCGATTATGACAAGCTAACCATGCAAGTCGAAACCGACGGTTCGGTTCGTGCCGAAGACGCGATCGCGTTGGCTGCCCGCATTTTGCAGGACCAGCTCGCCGTGTTCATCAACTTCGACGAGCCGAAGCGCCCGACGGAAGAGACCAAGCATCCGGAATTGGCATTCAATGCGGCACTCCTCAAGAAAGTCGACGAACTCGAGCTTTCGGTACGTTCGGCCAATTGCTTGAAGAACGACAACATCGTCTACATTGGTGACCTCATTCAGAAGACCGAGTCCGAGATGCTTCGCACTCCGAACTTCGGCCGCAAGTCGCTCAACGAGATCAAGGAAGTTCTGGCCGCGATGGGTCTCCATCTCGGTATGGAAGTGCCGAATTGGCCGCCGGACAACATCGAAGAGTTGGCCAAGCGGTTCGAAGACCAGTACTAATCTTACGACCGCGCATGGCGGCCGGCTCCCCGACGGGGAGTCGCCATGCGCAACGAGAGTTCTTACTACCGCGCATGGCGGCCGGCTCCCCGGAGTGGAGTCGCCATGCGCAACGAGAGATTTTACTATTGCGCATGGCGGCCGGCTCCCCGGAGTGGAGTCGCCATGCGCAACGAGAGTTCTTACTACCGCGCATGGCGGCCGGCTCCCCGAAGGGGAGTCGCCATGCGCAACTAAAACGAGGCGAGGCCGCAGAACCTCCCCGGGAAACAAACCAAAACCTTTAACCTAGGACAAACTACGATGCGTCACCGTAAATTAGGCCGCCGCTTTAGTCGCGATCCCGGCCATCGCCAAGCAATGTTTCAGGCGCTCGCTTCAGCGCTGATCCGCCACGAGCAGATCGTCACCACGCTGCCGAAGGCGAAAGACCTGAAGCGGGTCGTCGAGAAGTTCATCACGCTCGCCAAGCGCGGCGATTTGAATTCACGCCGTCTCGCCGCTGCCCGTCTTCGCGATGAAGACATGGCCAAGAAGCTGTTCGACGTGCTCGGGCCCCGCTACAAGGACCGCAACGGCGGCTACACCCGCGTGCTAAAGGCCGGTTTCCGCTTCGGCGACAGCGCCCCGCGCGCCGTCATCGAACTGGTCGACCGCGATGTGTCGGCCAAGGGCAAAGATGACAAGGCCCGCGTTGAGTCCGAGAAGGGCGCGGCAGCGTCCGCCTGATCCTTTCTGACAGCACCCAATCGAATTTTCTTAGAGCGGCTTCGGCCGCTCTTTGCATTTGTGGATACGCCGCTGTGATGATCCAACTCTAGACGAACGCGCTTCGGCGTTAGATAGTTTGCTCCGTCGCGAGCGACGTCGGAGTGCATAAGGCTCCCAACAGCGGTGTAGATTGCCAAACGATAAAAGGGATGGCGATGGTTCAGATCAATGATCTGTTTCAAACGGCTTCGGATGTTCGGCGCGACACATTCATGGGCGTAGAGCGGGTTGCGGCTGATGAGGTGCCAAAACGCGCGATCGCGGTGATGGGCATTCCAGGTGCGACGCCGTATGCCTCGACGGGTGCCTACTGCCGCGCAGCACCTGTGGCAATACGAGATGAAATCGCCCGCTACTCGAGCACGATCACGCATCACAACTTTGATCTCGGAGGCGCTTTGCTCCCCGAGGGAGCTCGGCTCGTCGACGTTGGAGATCTGGAATTCGATGCCAACGACTTTGCCGCCAACCGTCAGCGCATTCGAAATACGGTGAGTATGTTTCTCCAGCGGGGTGTGGTTCCCGTCGTGTTTGGCGGCGATGACAGTGTGCAGATTCCGATTATCGAGGCGTTTGCTGCTCGGAGCGAAATCACAATTCTGCAAATTGATGCGCACATCGATTGGCGTGACGAAGTCCAGGGCGAACGGCTTGGGCTTTCGAGCACAATGCGTCGGGCATCCGAGATGGCAGGAGTGACGACGATCGTCCAAGCCGGCGCCCGAGGCGTTGGCAGCGCACGCACTGCCGATGTCGAGGATGCGATCTCGTACGGGGTAAAGCTGTTTGACATGCAGCGCATTCGACGCGAGGGCATTGCCGCAGTTATCGAGGCGATCCCGATCAACACCCCGGTCATCGTCTGCCTGGACGTCGATGGCCTCGACCCCAGCATCGTACCAGCGGTGATTGGGCGGTCACCCGGCGGATTGATTTTCGGGGACGTGGCTCAGCTTATAATTGGCGCATCCGGCCGTGCGCCGATCGCCGGGTTCAACATCGTTGAGCTGGTGCCTGAGAACGATATTGGCGGGCAAGGGGTGCTCGTTGCCGCGCGTCTCGCGATGCTTGGCATTGGCCTTGCTGCGCGGGCACAAATTCGTTACGGCGCTCAAGCTTGAGATCTCTGACTTCAATTGACACGGTATTCGGTTTATATGCCGTCTCATCGGGTCACTGCGAGTTAGGGATACGGCGCCATGACGCTTCAATCTTCCATGCGCTTAGCTTTGATTTTGGTATTGGCGGCGTATGCCACACCGGTTGCCGCGCAGCGCAAGTTGCCGCCGCCATCGCGCGACGCGGTCCAGCTTTCGTTTGCGCCGATCGTCAAGCAGACGGCACCGGCTGTGGTGAATGTGTATGTGCGAACGCGGGTGCAGGCATTTACTTCGCCGTTTGCCGACGATCCAGTATTTCGGCGTTTCTTCGGTGATCGGTTCGGGCAACAGACCGAGCGTCAGCAGAATTCGCTGGGCTCTGGTGTGATCGTGAATTCGAGTGGGATCATCGTCACCAACACGCACGTGATCAAGGGCGGCGGCCAAACCGAAATTAAGGTGGTGCTCGCCGACAAGCGCGAGTTCGACGCCAAGGTCATCCTGCAGGACGAAAAGACCGACATTGCGGTACTTCGTATTGAAGGCGGCGACGGCAAGTTTCCGACACTGGAATTTGAAGATAGCGACAACCTGGAAGTTGGCGATCTGGTGCTTGCGATCGGCAATCCCTTCGGCGTCGGCCAGACCGTCACGCAAGGGATCGTATCGGCGCTCGCCCGTTCCGAAATCAGTCAGTCGGAAGCGCAAGTCTTTATTCAAACAGATGCGGCGATCAATCCAGGCAACTCCGGTGGCGCGCTCGTCGATATGGCCGGCCGGTTGGTCGGCATCAATACGGCAATCTTCTCACGCTCCGGCGGATCGCATGGCATCGGCTTTGCGATCCCGTCAAACATGGTGCGGGTTTACGTCGAGAGCGCGATCTCGGGAAAGAAAGTCGAGCGGCCGTGGCTCGGTGCCAGGCTCGAGGCGCTGACCCGTGAGGTTGCCGAGGGCTTGGCGCTTGATCGGGCCTCCGGTGCGCTCGTCACGCGCGTCTGGGACAAAGGGCCGGCCGCCGAAGCGGGACTCCAACCCGGCGACGTGATCACCGCGGTCGATGGCGTGGAAGTGGCGGATGCGCGCAGCGTGTTTTATCGTTTGGCGACGCGAGGTGTTGGCAATCGCGTTCGCTTCGATGTGTTGCGCAAGGGGCGAATTCAAGCGGTGACGATTGCGCTGCGCATCGCGCCAACGCCGACGAAGGATGACACGCGCAGCCTAACAGGCGCGCATCCCTTCGACGGGGCGCAGGTCGCCAATCTATCGCCATCGATCGCTGATGAACTAAGTATCGAGGATTACGAGGGCGTGGTCATTCAGGCGGTGCGAAGTGGCTCGACGGCGCAACGCCTCGGGTTCCAACCGGGCGATGTAATTGCCCAGGTCGGCAAAGAAGCGATCACATCGATCGGCGAATTGGAGCGCAACTTGGTACAACGTCAACGGACGTGGGCGATTGGCGTGAAGCGTGGCGGCCGGTTGATCCAATTGCAGGTGCAGGGATAAGTTCAATTTATTTTCGTATGCTCGACTGAAAAAGTCGCCATATCCCCCCACACTGCCGGCACGTGAACGTTTTTGACATCAAGCGCCGCGCCTGAAAAACACCGATAGATTGTTGGCGGGCATGGACCTTACGTGTGGATCGCCAAAGCCATTTGCGTGGGCCAAGTCGATAACGGCTTCGAGATCGCGGATGCCCCAATCGGCATTCTCACGCTTGAGGTTATGGTCGAACGCCTCATTGCTGGCGGACGTATGTTGCCCGTCGCGCCGGAAGGGGCCGTAAAGATACAACAGCCCGCCGGCTGCGAGTGTGCGACCGGCGCCACGCATCAACCCTTCCGCCGCGTGCCACGGCGCGATGTGAATCATGTTGATGCACACAACAACGTCCGCTTCCGTGATTGGCCAGATTTCCGCCTGCGCGTCGAGCGCGATCGCTGGTCGCACGTTCGTCAGGCCCGAATGTGCACGCCAGGCATCGATGCTCGCCAATGCGGCGGGCTCCGGATCGCTCGGCTGAAACACCAATTGCTGCGAACTGGACGACGCGATGTACATCGTGTGTTCGCCCGAACCGCTGGCGATTTCCAGAACGAGGCCATGTGATGGCAGGGCCGGCAACAACGCGTCACGAATGGCATCACGATTGCGCGCGGCGGATGGAGAATATCGGCGTAGGTCGTCGGATGGCGGCTTCATCGATCTCTCCATCGTGTTGAACGCCATCGCCTAATGCTCGACCTATACGCGCTCCGCACGGCAGCTGTTACCGGCGAGCCGGTCTGGCGTGAACAAAACAGCCTTTCAATGCAAGGCGCCATCGCGGCATAATCCAGCCAATCAACATGGGGAGGATGCCTGAATGGCCACCAACAAGAAACGCATATTTGTGCCGCACGCTTTAGCGCCATCGGCGGTCGCACTGTTCGAGGCGCGCGAAGATATCGAGATCGTGCGGTTCGACAATCTGATATCGCCAACCGCTTTCAATGAGATGGTTGAGAATAGTTCGCAGCTCAACGCGGCGGTGCTCGGTGCAACACCATTCAGTGCTGCAACCGTGGCAGTGGCCAAGGGATTGCAGGTCGTTGCTCGCATTGGCGTCGGCTACGATGCCGTCGATGTGCCGGCGTTGACGAGAGTGGGTGTGCCGCTGATGACCACCGGCATCGCGAACTCGCCATCGGTCGCCGAGCAAGCCGTGTTCTTCATGCTGCAATTGTCGAAGCGCGGCACCGAGTTGAATGCGCTCGTGCAGGATGGAAAATGGGCCGGACGCATGGCGGTACTCCCCTCCGATTTGCTCGACAAGACTGTGTTGATTGTTGGTTTCGGGCGCATCGGCACACGCACCGCCAAGCGCTGTCTCGCTATGGAAATGAACGTGCTGGTTTATGATCCGTTCGTTACGCCTGAAGCGATCAAGGCGGCCGGTTGCGAGCCAGTGACCGATCTGGATGCGGCACTGGCGCGTGCCGATATTCTGACGCTGCATTGCCCGAAAACGCCGCAAACTGCGGGCATGATCAACGCGAGCCGGCTCGCCCGCATGAAGCCGACCGCGTTCCTGGTCAATACCGCGCGTGGCGGCATTGTCGACGAGGCAGCGTTGCATGCAGCGCTGGTGGGCAAGCGATTGGCCGGCGCCGGTCTCGATGTGTTCGAAAAGGAACCACCGCCGACCGACCATCCGCTGCTGAAGTTGGCGAACGTGATCGTCGCTCCGCACATCGCGGGCGTGACCACGGAGTCAGTCGAGCGCATGGGGCTGCAATCGGCACTCAACGTACTGAGCGTTTTCGACGGCAAACCGATCGCCGCCAACGTGATCAACCCCGAAGTGCTGGGGTAAATGCAAAGCCGCCCCCTCAAATCGCCCCAGCTTCTTTCATCGCGGCAATGCGCTCGGGCGATAGACCCAATAGCCGTTCGAAGATTTCCGCATTGTTGACGCCGAGCGGAGGGCCCAGGTGATCGATGCGGCCGGGCGTCTCGGTCAATCTCGGCGCCACGTTGGCAACCGCCAGAGTGCCCTTGCTGAATCTCGGGTCGGCGACGTGGGCAATATTTTCACGCGCCGCATATTGCGGATCGGCGAAGATTTCATTGATCGCATAAACGGAGCCGCAGGGCACCTGGAATTCCTCGCAGATGCGCAATACGTCCGCCTTCAGCAAGCTCGACGTCCAGCGGCCGACGTGAGCGTCGACGTCGGCGCGATCGTTCTCGCGGTTGGCCAATGCCGCCCAACGGGCAGGGGCGGCCATATCGGAATTTGCCATCGCATCGGCCAGCCGCTCGTAGATCTTGTCGTTGGTGCACGCGATGGCGATCCAGCGGTCGTCCTTGGTCGGATAATGGCTGTGTGGCACGACATTGACCGTGCCAGGACCCATCCGCTCGCGCACGAAGCCGCGGCTGTCGAACGCTGGCGCCAACTCGTCGAGGATGCGAAACACGGGTTCATACAAGCCGATGTCGACGACCTGTCCTTTGCCGGTGTTGTCGCGTGCCCGTAGTGCCAACAGTGCACCGTACGCGCCGTAAATTCCGGCAAGATAATCGGGGATCGTCGCCGAGCCGGGAGTAACCGGCGGGCGATCGGGGTAGCCCGCGAGATAGGACAACCCGCCAAACGCGTTCGCAATACGCCCGAAGCCCGGGCGTCCGCTGTAGGGGCCGGTTTGGCCGTAGCCGGAAATCCGCACCATCACCAGGCGCGGATTGATCGCCGAAAGCACGTCCCAGCCGAGCCCCCACTTTTCCAGTGTGCCCGGCTGAAAGTTTTCGACCAGGATGTCGGAAATCGCCACCAGGCTCTTCAATACCTCCGCACCGTCTGGCTTGCGCAAATCGAGCGTGACGGATTTTTTGTTGCGGCATTCGGAGAGCCACGGCAGCGTCTCGCCGCACTCATGGATTGACCCGAACTTGCGGAGCGGATCACCGATGCCAGGCAACTCGCACTTGATCACTTCAGCGCCAAACTCGGCGAGCTGGGTGGTGCAGAATGGCCCAGAGATAAAGCTCGAAACGTCGATGACGCGGATCCCGTCGAGGGGGCGCGCAGCTTTGGCGGTCATGGCAAGTCCTTCGATGAATATCGGCTTCTCTAACGACGTTACGACGGTTGAGCCGATCAATGACAGCCCGATAGCGCACGGCTAGCGTGCACGATCATCGGGGCATTCGCATCATGATTCCGGTGTTGGCGCTAAAGGCGTGCCGAGGTCGTAGGCGGTGCGCGCGCGATTGAAGGCTGCGATGTCGCGACTGGCGCTTGCCTGATCAAAAATTGCGCGTGCGAGCTGGCCTACCAGAACTTGCATCAACCCCAGGAAAGCAAGCGTCATGCCGGATGCCCCGGCCAAAAGTGGAGGTTGGGCCGCGATGATGGCCGGCATCACCGCCAATCCGCCACCGAAGTGAGCTAAAAGTCCGATGATCATTGCACCAGTGCCAACACCGATCTGGAGGAAGCCCAGCAAGCAGAAGGCGCGTGCGAAAAACCGGCCGGTGCGATAACGCCGCTTCGATTTAGGCATCACGAACGCTAGTCGTGGGCCAGCGTTGGGATTTGCTGGCGGCACGGGCTGTGGCCGCCGTGGTACGATCGCCGTTCCTGCCGTTGGATTATAGGGCGCGAAGGGCAGCGGACCGTTGCTGTTGATCGCCGGCCCCTGGCTGGCAAAGTTGCTGTTGCCGGCTGAACCGTTTGAATACGGGTTGTGAGGCGTGGTGCCATTGGTTGGTGGCGCGACCGGTTTCTCCATTCCGGCCGGCAACGCGCCAAGTTTACTCAGCGATTCGCGCGCTAGCATCGCTTCCGGACTGCGCGGAAGATGATCGATCAAATGGCGATAAAATTGGATCGCGTACTCCACCCGGCCCTCGATCTCGGCGCGATGGCCGGCTTCGAGGATCTGCGCAGGTGTAAATTGCTGCGAGTTTTGCGCCATCGCGCTTCCAATTCCAAAACTTCAGCTAAAGCTCAGTATTACAATATATATGACTGATTGTCTTCATAGAGACGCGTTTGGTTTTGTATGAAACCAAAGCTATGCCCGCCCCGCCGGCAGAGTGTGTCGTCCAAACCAGGCATTGCACTGGGCGAGATCAGCAGCGTTGTCGACGTCGGTCAACAAATCGGCGGTGGCGACTTTAAGTTCGCGAAGGTTGAAAGCGGTATCGGCCAGTGTGCCGGCGCTGGACCATCGAACGCCATTAAAAGGCCGGGCGATGCGCGGGCATCGTTTCAAACCGACCAGCCAATAGCCCCCGTCTGGGGTCGGACCGAGCACCGCATCGGTGGCACGCAGTTGTGCGAATGCCTTGGCGATATGTGTCGGGCTGATCGCGGGAATATCGGTGCCGATGATAATCACCGGGCCGGGGCCGGCTTCATCGAAAATGCGCTGCATGCGATCACCCAGGCTGCCGTGACCCTGGCGCTTGGTGCCGACGCCGATCGGCCAGCATCGGCTCGCGGTTCCGGTGTCCGGCGCGACGGACAGCTCGGTGTGCCATCGTGGATCTCGACCGATCCTGGCAAGCACCGATCGCACCGTATGCCGGTAGAACCGGACCGCTTGCACCGCCCCAGTCTCACGTGCCAAGCGGGTTTTGACACGGCCCATCTGTGGAACTTTGACCATCACCACGAGACGACATCGAAAAGGCGTCGCAGTGACCCGCGACGCCCTCAACTTGTCCATCGGCCGTTTTGGCCGCCGGCTCTCACCGATCATCAGGCGACCGGCTTGAACACGTAACCGGTGCCGTCCTTGGCGATGGTGCCTGCGCCCGGCATGCCGAAGTGATAACCGGTCACGACCAACTTGTCGGCGATCGCGCGATCCATCATCTTGCGGCGGTTGCTCTCGGCCAGAGCGGCATCCGCGTCGAACGCCGCATGCCAGCCTGGGTTCTTCACGAACAGTGCCGGAATGTTGGTCACGTCCGACAACACCATCAGCTGCTTCTTGCCTGAAGCCACAAGATAGCTTGTGTGGCCCGGCGTGTGCCCGTAGCTGGCGACGGCCTTGATGCCGGGCACGACTTCCTTGCCATCGTCGATCTGTTTGACGTTCTTCCACGTGGCAAGCGTCGCCTGCACGCGTTTCGCCAGTCCGTGCCGCGCCTCAGGAAGTTTGGTGAAAACACTCGGATCGGTCCACCACTTATGCTCGACCGCTGGCACCATGATCTCGGCATTCGGGAAGACTTGCGCGTTGGTGTCCTTCGCCATCAAGCCGAAGATGTGGTCTGGGTGATAGTGCGTGACGATGATGGTCGCGATCTTGGCGGGGTCGATGCCAGCCGCCTTCATGTTCTGCGACATCATCAGGCCGGCTGTCGGCTGCACCTGTCCGCCAGTACCACTGTCAAACATCGTGTACTTACCCTTGATCTTCACGACCGTGACCGTGAATGGGATCGGTACGTACGCGTCGGTCAACTTGCCAGCAACAAGGGCTTTCTTGGTATCCTCGATCGAGGCATTCTTGATGAAAGCGGCATCATGCGCTTTCTCCCAAATGCCGTCATAGATGGTTGTTACTTCGGCATCGCCGATCTTGAAGCGTTTAAATCCCATTACTTTGGGCGCGGTGCCCGAGCCCGAACCTGATCCGGCTTTCTGGGCGGCGGCTGGCGAAATAAATTCCAGTGGGCCGTTGAGACCGAATGCGGCAGCAGCTGCTGTGGACGAGAATACGAGATTGCGACGCGAAATGCTTGTCATGTGAAGCGTTTCCTATTGTTTCTTCGGACGGAGGGTCGTTGCGACTGCGAGCCTAGCGTTACCGGCCGGAGCGTGGAAGCGCCAACCGGTGCCGGACTGTCAACGTCAGCAATACAGTCTAACATCGTCAGGCGAATGTGTGCGGGAACATGTTGCTTCTCACGCGGATGTGAAGAACGCTGATCAACGAAGGAGAATGTGTGTGTCCAGAACTCTATTCGCTGCGCTGTCGTATTTCTTCGTTGTGTTCTCAGTCGCGTTTGTTTTGGGCGCGCTGCGGGCGTTCCTGTTCGCTCCGTTGTTGGGCGTACCGATTGCCATCGCGCTCGAGGTGCCGATCGTTCTTGTGTTTTCGTGGTTCGTCTGCCGGGTGATCATTGACCGAATGGATGTGCCAGCAAATAGCGTGCATCGATTGGTGATGGGGACAGCAGCCTTTGCCTTGCTGATGGTCGCTGAAGCAGCACTGGCGTCAGTGTTGCTGGGCCACACCCTAATTCAGCATCTGGCGAGCTACAAAAATCCGATCGGTCTGTTCGGTTTGGCCGCGCAAATCGTGTTTGCGCTTCTGCCATTCCTGCAACTTGCCTGGAACTCTCCTTCACGCCGGTCGATCTAACAGTCTCAGCCGTACAAGCGAACGATTAGGCTGAGAGGTGCTCGCGCGATGTAAAGCGTGAGGCAGGTGAGATTTCGTGCAATTCGCCCGATATAGCCATCGCGCCGGTAGCGTGCCGCGCTGGTTATTGCTCGCGATCGCAGGATCGCCACGCGTTTTCTCCCCAATCGGCGAATAATTTCTACGTCCTCCATCAGTGGCATTGCCTGAAACCCGCCAATTTCCCGGTAGAGCGCGCGTTCAAGCAACAGCCCCTGATCACCATAGGGCAGCTTCAGAAGCGCGCAACGCACGCCGACGCCGACCTCAACCAGACGGGGCATGAAACCCAGATCATCCAGCGCAAACCGGAACGCTGCGGCAGCTGGCGGCCGCTTGCCCAACGCAACGCGTTCCATGTATTGTGCCGCCTCGCGCTCCCACCCGGCGTCGAGAACGGTGTCGGCGTGCAGAAACAGCAGCCAATCTCCACGGCATTGATCCGCGCCGGCACACAATTGTCGGCCACGACCGGGGCTGCTTTGGATCAGATGCGCACCCGATGCATCGGCAATCTTCTGCGTCCGGTCGGTCGAGCCACCGTCGACGATCACGACTTCGCGGACGATACCGGCCACCACAGCCGGAATGAGCGCGGTGAGGGTGTCGGCAAGCGTTGCTTCGGCATTGAGGGTGGGGATGACGACGGAGATCATGTTTTGGGCCTTTGTCACGCCATAACACAGCCGCCGCAATCGCGCACAGGCTAAAATAACCACGGTTTGTTCTTTATTTGTTCTGAAAACTATGATAGCTCTGGATCTTGGATACTTCGGGCAAACACGTTGATGTGGCAAAACCGCAAGAACCGGTATTGCTCGACGCGGATCGCCGCCGAGGGCGAGGTGCGAGGTCGAACCGGGTTGGACGATACGAGCAGGAGTTGCGGGTCGAGGTCGATGATGGGTGGGAGAGCCTCGCCACATTGGAGGCGTTCCGGACCGAAGTGAAAGTCGAGCTGGCCAAGAGCATAATCTCGACCAACGACAGCCCGGATATTTCATTCGACCAGTCGATCAATCCCTATCGCGGCTGCGAACACGGCTGTGTCTATTGTTATGCGCGACCGGGCCATGCCTATCTTGGTCATTCGCCAGGCCTGGATTTCGAGACCAAGCTCTATGCGAAAACCAATGCGGCCACACTGCTGGAGCGGGAACTTGCCGCCCGGTCGTATGTGCCAAAGACGATTGCGCTTGGTGCCGTAACCGATCCCTATCAGCCGATCGAACGCGATTATCGCATCACCCGCGAGATTTTGGAGGTGCTCGACCGGGCCAACCATCCGGTCGGGATCGTCACCAAGTCGGCACTGGTTGTGCGTGATATCGATATTCTCCAACGCATGGCTGCGCGCGGTCTCGTCAAGGTGGCGCTATCGGTGACGACACTGGACGGCAAGGTTGCACGTGCGATGGAGCCAAGGGCCGCGACGCCGGCGCGGCGGCTAGATGCGATCAAGCAACTCACCGAGGCTGGCATTCCAGCTCAGGTGATGGTCGCACCGATCATTCCGGGACTGACCGATCACGAGATCAAGGAGATACTGCAGGCGGCCCGCGATGCTGGTGCGCAGGATGCCGGCTACGTGCTTCTGCGGCTTCCGCTCGAACTCAAGGAGCTGTTCCGCGAGTGGCTCGCAACGGAATTTCCCGATCGGGCAAAACGCGTGATCAATATTTTGCGGTCGATGCATGGCGGCAAAGACTATGTCGCCAGTTTCGGCATGCGGCAGCGCGGAAGCGGACCCTATGCCGACCAGATCACTGCGCGCTTTCGACTGGCGCTCGTGCGCCTTGGCATGAATAAGCGTCATCTCAAGCTGCGCACCGATCTATTCCGTGCACCTGTGCCAAAAGGGGGACAGATGCGGTTGCTTTGACATCAGCGCTTTGACTATGGTCATGCACCGACGCAAAATTGGACATGTCTCAGTCCGATTCGGTCATGCGCGCTTCGTTCGAGCTGGAGGAGGTGTCGTATCGCCTCCACGGTGGGCCGATTTGCGGCGTCGACGAAGCCGGGCGAGGCCCGTGGGCTGGACCTGTGGTGGCAGCGGCCGTCGTGCTTGATCCGGCCAACATTCCGTTCGGTATCGAGGATAGCAAAGCGCTCGATGCTGAAGCACGGGAGTGGCTATATCCGCGCATCATGGCCAGTTCCCGAGTGGGCGTTGGTATCGCCGACGTGCACCGGATCGACCGCGATAATATTCTGCACGCGACGATGTGGGCGATGCAGCAGGCTGTCACCGGTCTCAATCTGCTGCCGAGGCTTGCGTTGATCGATGGCAATCGTTCGCCGCTGCTCAAATGCGAGACGCGTGCGATCGTCAAGGGTGATGCCAAATGCCTGTCGATTGCGGCGGCCTCGATTATAGCCAAAGTCACCCGCGATCGGATGATGATTGCGCTCGGCCTGGAATTTCCGGGGTACGGTTTCGAGCGGCACAAGGGGTACGGCACGCCGGAGCATAGCGAGGCGCTGGCTCGGCTTGGCGTCACCGCCTATCATCGACGCTCATTCAAGCCGGTGCAGTTGGCGTTAGGGCTTATCTGACATCGGAGCGCTTCAGTTGCATTCGAGGTGTCCCGCATGACAAATCTTGCCGATTCGACGGCCGTGGATCTGCTCGCCGGCTATGCGAGCCGGGCATTTTCGCCGGTCGAAGTCATGCGTGCCGTGATCGCGCGGATCGAGGTGTCGGAGCCGAAGCTAAAGGCACTCTATGCATTCGATCCGGCCGCGGCCTTGGCTGGCGCGCTGGTATCCGAGCAACGCTGGCTGGATGGCACGCCACGCTCGCTGGAAGGTGTGCCTGTGACGATCAAGGAGAACATCCGTTCGAAAGGCGTTTGCATGCCGCTTGGCACAGCGGCGACGGTTTTGACGCCTGCAATCGATGATGCGCCGCCCACCGCTCGAATGCGCGAGGCCGGTGCTGTTATCTTCGCCAAAACGACGATGCCCGACTACGGCATGACGTCATCAGGGCTGTCGAGTTTTCATCCGCTCACGCGCAATCCTTGGGACTTGACCAAAAACCCGGGCGGAAGTTCTGCTGGCGCAGGCGCGGCGTCAGCGGTTGGCTATGGACCGCTGCATATCGGCACCGACATCGGCGGCTCGATCCGGTTGCCGGCCTCCTGGTGCGGCGTGTTCGGTTTGAAGCCGAGCTTTGGCCGCGTGCCGATTGATCCGAGCTATTTTGGCCGGGTCGCCGGGCCGATGACTCGAACCGTGCACGACGCGGCGCTCTTGATGCGTGAGCTATCGAAACCTGATGTTCGCGACGCCATGTGTTTGCCACAGCAAGACATCGATTGGCTGGCGCTCGATCGCGACCCGAAAGGACTGCGCCTGGGATTTCACTTGGACGCGGGTGCTGGAATGCCAGTCGATCCCGAAGTTGGCGCGGCGGTCGAAAAAGCAGTTCGGCTGTTGGCAAGTGCTGGCGCAATCGTCGAATCGATGCCGCCGTTCTTCACGCGTGCGATGCTCGACGGTATGGACCGTTTTTTCCGCCAACGCGCGTGGCTGGATCTTATGGAGCTCCCCCTCGAGCGGCGCGATCGGGTACTGCCTTATATTCGGGAATGGGCGGCGCCCGCGGAACACTATACCGGCGCACAGGTGTTCGACGGCGCGAGCCAAATGCTGGCGATGCGGCAGGCTGCGGTTAAAGCATCGGAGCCATTCGATTTCGTCCTATCACCCGTGGCGCCTGTTGCAGCCTTTGCCGCCGAATTGGCGTCGCCCGTCAACGACGCGCAACGCCCGTTCGAGCACATCGCTTTCACGTTGCCCTACAACATGAGCGAACAGCCGTCGGCATCGGTAAATGCGGGATTTACGGCACGCGGGCTACCGATCGGCTTGCAGATTACCGGCAAGCGCTTCGACGATCTGGGGGTCTTGCAGTTGGCGCGTGCGTTCGAGCAATTGCGCACCCTCCAGAAGCCGTGGCCGATTGTTTGATGTCCGCCGTGTCGATGGCAGATCGTCACGTGGCGCGCTACCCGCGATGTCGTCCGGTGCTTACGGTCAACCAAACTATGATTGGTTGCGAGGAGGCTTCGATCAAGATGACCGGACGTTTGCAGGATAGGATCGCATTGGTCTTCGGTGCCGGCTCAATAGGTCCGGGGTGGGGTAATGGAAAGGCATGCGCAGTTGCATTTGCTCGCGCCGGCGCCAAGGTGGTATGTGTCGATATTGGTCTCGGGGCTGCACAGGAAACCGCTGGCATCATCATTGATGAAGGCGGCACGGCGCTAGCGCTCGCCTGCGACGTCACGAAGACCGCCGAAGTGAAATTGATCGTGGATCGCTGTGTGCACGACTTCGGGCGGATAGATATCCTGCATAACAACGTAGGCCATGCCAAGATGGGTGGGCCGGTTGAACTCAGTGAGGAGGAGTGGGACCGCGAGCTCAACATCAATTTGAAAGGCGTGTTCCTCGCCTGTAAGCACGTCTTGCCGTTCATGGTGGCGCAGGGGCGAGGCTCAATCGTCAACATTTCTTCATCGGCGGGCTTGCGATACGTCGGCTATGACTACGCGAGCTACTATACGGCGAAGGGTGGGCTCAATCAGCTCACTGTCGGCCTGGCACTTCAGTACGCGCGGCAAGGCATTCGCGTAAACGCCATTTGCCCGGGGCTGATGGATACTCCGATGATCTACGATCAGATCACCACGGCCTACGGCTCAAAGGCCGAGATGGTGGCGAAACGCCACGCCGCTTGCCCAACGGGGCGAATGGGCACCGGGTGGGATGTCGCCAATGCGGCTGTGTTCCTCGCCAGCGACGAGGCGTCCTATATCAACGCAGTTGTTTTGCCGGTTGATGGCGGATTGACCGCACGCGCGTTGTGACGCGAGCAATCGGCCTTCTCAAAGCCCTCGCCACGCGCTACGTCCTCGCATCATGAACAGCAACATGTGCGACGGCAGCAATACATGCACGTAATCGACGGATCGAGTGCGGTCCCATCCGAACTTAAGGGTGCGGTGCTGGCGATCGGCAACTTCGATGGTGTGCATCGCGGCCATCAAGCATTACTGAACTCTGCGCGGGAAACCGCTGCCCGCACCGGTGCGCCCTTCGGTGCGATGGTTTTCGAGCCACATCCGCGTGCCTATTTCCGGCCCGATCTGCCGCACTTCCGGCTGACATCGCACGATCGGCAGATGCAACTATTCGAGCGCTTCGGTCTCGATCTCGTCGTCGTGCAGACGTTCGATACGGAGCTGGCGAAACTTCCGGCCCGCGCGTTCGTTGAAGATGTCTTGGCCGGCCGATTAGGCGTGCGCCACGTCGTGATCGGCTACGATTTCAACTTCGGACAAAACCGCGGTGGCTCCCCTGCAACCATGCAGGAGATCGGCGCCGAGATCGGCTTTGGCGTGACTGTCGTCCAACCGGTTGGGAATGGCGGCGGGGTTTATTCATCGAGTGCCATTCGCGGACTGCTGTCGCAAGGCGATGTCGCGGGCGCCAATCTCGCGCTTGGACATCGGTGGCGCGTGACCGGTCGCGTCACCGGTGGCGCCAAGCGCGGCACGGGCTTGGGCTTTCCGACGGCCAACATTCCGATGCCGGCCGGTACCAATCTCGGCCATGGAATCTATGCGGTTTGGGTGCACATCGGTGCGGAACGTCACGCAGCCGCAGCTTACCTCGGCACGCGACCGCAGTTCGACAATGGCGTGCCAGTGCTAGAGGTGTTTCTGTTCGACTTCGATGACGACCTTTACGGTCGCGACATCGGCGTCGCTTTCGTGGACTTCATCCGCGGCGATGGGGCTTTCGAGGGCATCGAAGCGTTAAAATTGCAGATGGCACGCGACTGTGCCCGTGCACGTGAAATCCTGGCTGCCGTCGAGCGCGATGATCCGCTCAAAGATTTGCCGCTCGTAACTGCATAACGGATCGAGGCTCAGACCCGCGCGGCGACTTGTTTGCTGATCCGTCGCACATAGGTGGCGTAATCCGATTTGCCCAATTTCTGCAGCCATGGTTCCATTTGCGCTGGCGATGTGAAGCCGTATCGGAGCGCGATTTCCTCGGGACAGGAGATTTTCATGCCCTGGCGCTTTTCGAGCGTTGCAACGAATTGGCAGGCTTCGAGGAGCGAGTCATAGGTGCCGGTATCGAGCCAGGCGAAGCCACGGCCCATGCGCTGTACGTTCAACCTGCCCGCTTCGAGATAGCAGCGATTGACGTCGGTGATTTCTAATTCGCCGCGCGCGGAAGGCTTGATGCTGGCGGCGTGCCGCAAGACATCGTTGTCGTAGAAATAGAGTCCAGTAACCGCCCAGTCCGACTTCGGTGCCGTTGGCTTTTCCTCAAGGCTTGTGGCCCGCCCCTGCTCATCGAAGGCCACAACACCATAGCGTTCCGGATCGCGCACTTCATATGCGAATACGGTCGCGCCTTTGGTCGTGCTTTTGGCATTGTTGAGCATCGCTGGCAGGTCGTGGCCGAAGAAAATATTGTCACCTAGGATCAGTGCGCAACGCTCGCCGCCGACAAAATCCGCGCCGATGATAAAAGCTTGTGCCAGCCCATCGGGGTTGGGTTGAATGGCAAACGTCAAATTGATACCGAACTGCGATCCATCACCCAGCAGGGACTTGAACTGGGCTTGATCGTGCGGCGTCGTGATGATCAGGATATCGCGGATGCCGGCCAGCATGAGCACGGACAACGGGTAATAGATCATCGGCTTGTCGTAGACCGGCAGCAATTGCTTCGAGAGCCCGAGCGTCAGCGGATAAAGCCTGGTGCCGCTTCCTCCTGCCAAGATTATGCCCTTCATATTTCGGTCCCCTCAGAAATTCTTTTGCTCAGCCGCCGGTTCATTGCCTGGTCGCTGCTTGCTCGATCATGCCTGCAAGACACCGGTGCATGGCTTCGTTCCACTCGGGAAGTTCGATGCCGTAGACGCGAGCTAATTTGGACGTGTCTAGTTTTGAGTAGGCGGGCCTTGATGCCTTGGTCGGGAATTCGGCGGTCGTGATTGCGTGTACAGGAACCGAAGGTCCGCCGAGTTTCATCGATTGCGCCATGATCGCACGCGCAAACCCGCACCAGCTCGTTTCGCCGCGTGAGGATAGGTGAAAGACGCCGAACTGGCGCGCGCCGGCGTCCTTGTCCGCAATTGTATCGGCGATCCGGGCTGAAGCATCGGCTATGTCGGCGGCAAACGTTGGACTACCGTGCTGATCATCGACGACGCGAAGCTCCGGGCGCTCCGCTGCCAGTCGCAACATCGTCTTGAGGAAGTTGGCGCCGTCCGCACTGCACACCCACGCGGTGCGCAAGATCACGTGACGCGGATTGAGCAGGGCTACGGCTGCTTCGCCAGCGAGCTTTGACGCCCCATAGACGCCCTGCGGTCCGGTGGCGTCCGTTTCTATGTAGGGTGTCGCTTTTTTTCCATCGAAAACGTAATCCGTCGAAAAGTGAATGATTGCGGCGCCAGCGCGAGCCGCAGCACTGGAAATTGCTGCCGCGCCATCCCGATTGATCGCGAATGCGGCCGTCGGTTCGTCCTCGGCGCGATCGACGGCGGTGTAGGCTGCTGGGTTGATCACAACCGCCGGGCGCGCTACAACGATGGCATCGGCGAGTTCGGCGGTTCGCAGCAAGTCGTATTCGGGACGAGCCAAAATCGTGACGTCGAAACCGCGTGCCGGCAAAATCCGGGCGAGGCTCATCGCCACCTGGCCTTTGCCGCCGATCAGGACGACGCGTTTTGGATTGTTCATGGCGTCTTGTCCGTTTTCTCGACAAGGCCCAACCGCTCGCCGCTGTAAACGCCAGTACGTAGCGGTTGCCACCAAGCCGGATTGTCCAGGTACCAACGCACGGTTTTCTCGATCCCCGTATCGAATGTTTCCTGCGATCGCCAGCCGAGTTCGGTTTCGATCTTGGTGGGGTCGATGGCGTAGCGGCGGTCATGCCCGGGACGGTCGGCGACGTAGGTGATCAGTGAGCGGCGCGGTTTATCCGACGGCCGTAGCCGGTCGAGGATATCGCAAATGCTCTCGACCACTGTGAGATTTTGCATCGGCGCGCGGCCACCGACATTGTATGTCTGGCCGGCGCGGCCTTTTTCGAGGACGAGAGATAATGCTTTCGCGTGATCGTCGACATACAGCCAATCGCGGGTTTGCAGGCCATCGCCGTAGACCGGCAGTGGCTTGTCTTCGAGCGCGTTGAGGATGACCAGCGGAATCAGTTTTTCGGGGAAATGATGAGGGCCATAGTTGTTCGAGCAGTTGGTGATCAGTGTCGGCAGGCCATAAGTCTCGTGCCAGGCGCTGACCAAATGATCGGACGCGGCCTTGCTCGCCGAATAGGGCGAGCGTGGATCATATGCTGTCGTCTCTAGGAAGTAGCCGTCCGGCCCGAGGCTGCCGTAGACCTCGTCGGTCGACACATGAAGAAACCGGAACGCGGATTTGCGGGGCACGGCGAGTGCGCCCCAATAAGCACGCGCGGCCTCGAGTAGCGTGTGGGTGCCGACGATGTTCGTCGTGATGAATTCGGCGGAGCCGGTGATCGAACGATCAACGTGGCTTTCAGCCGCCAAATGCATAATTGCGTCGGGCTGGCATTCGGCAAGCACGCGGTCCATTGCGGCCCGGTCGCAGATGTCGGCCTTGACGAAGCGATAGCTGGGATTGCCCTCGATCGACGACAACGACGCGAGGTTTGCCGCATAGGTCAGTGCATCGACATTGACGACCTGCCAGCCTTTCACCGCCACCAAGTACCGGCAAAGTGCCGATCCAATGAAGCCGGCTCCACCTGTAACCACGACTTTCATGTGTTATTCTCTAGCGTTTCAGAACAGGGGCGGAAGATCTCGAAAGCGTGGCAGCTTGGTATCCTTGTCGGATAGCACGGCGGCATCTGCTTGTACCGGCCAAGTGATATCCAGATCAGGGTCGTTCCAGATGACGCCACCGTCGTTCGCTGGCGAATAGACATTCGATACCTTGTAGAGCACTTCGGTGTCCGCCTCGAGCGTGCAAAAGCCGTGTGCAAAGCCGATCGGGACGAGGATCTGCGTCCAGTTTTCGGCGGACAACTCGGCGCTGACATGGCGCCCATAAGTCGGCGAACCGCGCCGCAAATCGACGGCAACATCGAGAATGCGGCCCTTCGTTACGCGCACCAGCTTGTCCTGACCGAACGGTGCTGTTTGGAAATGCAGTCCGCGAATTGTGCCGGCCGCAGCCGAACGCGAGTGATTGTCCTGAACAAATTCGGTTGTTATGCCAACGGCGGCCATTGCCGAGCGGCTGTAGACTTCCGAAAAGAAGCCGCGCGCATCGCCGAAGCGCTTGGGCCGGATCAATTTTACATCCGGTATCGCCAGAGCCTCGATTTCCATTGGGTGCCCGTCTGTTATTTAGGAACGATGGCCCGTGATAGCGGTTCAGTAGTGCTCAGCACAAGTTGATTGCCGGTCTTTTCCGAAGCGAACTTTTGCTGTGGCACACTGGCGACAACTGCGTGACCCAGCTCTGCGATCAAGCTATTGTGGATGCCTTCGATCAAGCGGCACCGTCAATCCAGCGAGACCTCAATGAAACTTACCGGCAACTGGAATTATCCGACCACTATCAAGTTTGGGGCAGGGCGCGTTGCTGAGCTTGCGGTTGCGGTGAAATCTGCCGGCATCAAACGTCCGTTGCTTGTCACTGACCCGGTGTTGGCGAAACTGCCAATCGTCGCCAATGCGGTGGCACAACTCGAAGCGGCCGGCCTGCCAACCAAAGTGTTTTCCGACATTAAGCCGAACCCGATTGCGGCCAACGTCGCCGCCGGTGTCGCGGTACTGAAAGCTGGCGGCCACGACGGCGTCGTCGCGTTCGGCGGCGGCTCGGGGTTGGACGCCGGCAAGGTCATCGCGTTCATGGCTGGGCAGACGCGGCCGATGTGGGATTTCGAGGATGTCGGCGACTGGTGGACCCGCGCCGATCCGAAATGCATTTTCCCGATCATCGCCGTGCCGACCACTGCCGGCACTGGTTCGGAAGTTGGCCGCGCGGGCGTTATCACCGATGAGGCGACGCACACCAAGAAGGTCATCTTTCACCCGCTGATGATGCCGAAGGTGACGATCTGCGATCCTGAGCTGACCGTCGGCATGCCGCGTTTTATCACCGTCGGTACGGGAATGGATGCGCTCGCTCATTGCCTCGAAGCATACTGCGGCCCATTCTATCATCCGATGGCTGATGGCATCGCCGTCGAGGGGTTGCGGCTGGTGAAGGAGAACCTGCCGCGCGTCGCCAAGGACCCGAACGATATCTAGGCGCGTGCCCACATGATGTCGGCGGCCGCCATGGGCGCGACCGCGTTCCAGAAAGCGCTGGGCGCGATCCATGCGTTGTCGCATCCAGTCGGATCGCTGTACGACACGCATCACGGCATGACGAATGCGGTGTTCATGCCCTACGTGCTCAACTTCAACCGTTCAGCGATTGAGGACAAAATCACGCGGGCCGGTGCCTATCTCGGATTAAAGCCGGGCTTCACGCCGTTCATGGATTGGATACTGGAGCTGCGCGAGGAGACGGGCGTTCCGCGCACCTTGAAGGCGTTCAATGTCGGTACCGAAAAATTCGATCTGATGAGTAAGATGTCGCCAAAAGACCCGACCGCCGGCGGCAATCCAATCCCGATCGATGAGGTTGCCTGTCACAAGCTATTCGAGGCAGCGTACGAGGGGCGATTGTGATACGATACGCTCAGCCTGATTGATCTGGAGAGTAAGATGGGTCCACGCATTGCGTTATCTGACATTTCGGCTTTGCCGATTGATGAACGTCTCGATTTGGTAGAAAAAATATGGGACACCATCATCATCGATCCAGACCGCGTGCCGGTCCCCACTTGGCACATTGAAGCGTTGGATCGACGATTGACGGACCATGCAAACGCACCAATGGATGGTGCGCCGCTTGAAGAGGTTGAGCGGCGGTTTGTAAAAAGTCAGAAGAAATGACGCTTCGCCTCAAGCCGGAGGCTGAACAGGATCTGCAGGACGCGGTTGGGTGGTATGAGGCTCAACGGCCTGGTCTTGGTGCTGAATTGTGGCGCGAAATTCGTGTCGCGCTTGGTCGGATTGACGAGAGGCCAAATCTCTATCGACGCGTGAATGGGGAAGTGCGCCGCGCACTCGTTCGGCGCTTCCCCTACGCCATCTACTATCTTAGCGACGGCACCGACGTTGCAGTCTATGCCGTCCTCCACCAGCGTCAGGAGCCGAGTTTTCTGAAAGATCGGCTCAAGAAGTCGTAAACTTACCGCGGCAAATCGGAGCGGCCCATCAGCGCCTTGTCGATCGATTGCGCGGCTTGGCGGCCCTCGCGGATCGCCCATACGACGAGCGATTGTCCACGCCGCATGTCGCCGGCTGCAAACACTTTCGGACGCGACGTTGCGTAGTCACGCTCGGTGGCTTTGACGTTGCCGCGAGCGTCGAGCGCGATCACGCCTTCCGGGATCAAATCCTCTGTCACCGGCGCGACAAATCCCATGGCCAGCAGCACGAGGTCGGCTGGAATCTCGAACTCGGTGTCCGGGATTTCCTTGAAGCGCTCATCGACCTTCACGCAGATCAACTTCGTGACAAGGCCGTCCTTGCCCTCAAAGCGCTTGGTGTTGACGGCGAAGTCGCGCTTGGCGCCCTCGGCCTGGCTCGACGAGGTGCGCATCTTCAGCGGCCAATTCGGCCACGTCAGATCCTTGTTCTCGTGCTCGGGCGGGGCGGCCATGATCTCGAGCTGGGTGACGCTCGCCGCGCCTTGGCGGAACGATGTGCCGATGCAGTCGGAGCCGGTATCGCCGCCGCCAATCACGACGACGTGGCGATCCTTGGCCGACAACTCAAGGATCTTGCCGAGCTTCTCGCCCGACACGCGCTTGTTCTGCTGTGGCAGGAAGTTCATCGCGAAGTGAATGCCACCGAGGTCGCGGCCTGACACCGGGATGTCGCGCGGCTTTTCGGCGCCGCCCGCGAGCAACACGGCATCGTACTTGGCTTCGAGATCGGCGAGCTTGACCTTAGCTCCAATCGCAGTGTTGCAATGGAAGGTGACGCCCTCGGCCTCCATCTGCTTGACGCGGCGTTCGATGACGATCTTTTCCATCTTGAAGTCGGGGATGCCGTAGCGCAACAACCCGCCGGGCTGAGCATTCTTCTCGTAGACGTGGACGTCGTGGCCGGCGCGGGCGAGTTGTTGGGCCGCAGCTAGTCCAGCCGGGCCAGAGCCGACGATCGCGACTTTCTTTCCGGTCTTCTTCTCGGGGGGCTGCGGTACGATCCAGCCCTCTTCCCAGGCCTTGTCGGCGATTGCGCATTCGATCGTCTTGATGGTCACGGGATTGTCGTCGAGGTTGAGCGTGCAAGAGGCTTCGCAGGGGGCGGGGCAGATCCGCCCGGTGATCTCTGGGAAGTTGTTGGTCGAGTGCAGGTTCTTTGCCGCTTGGCTCCAGTCGCCGCGATAGACGAGGTCGTTCCAGTCCGGGATCTGATTGTTGACTGGACAGCCGTTGTGGCAATACGGGATGCCGCAATCCATGCAGCGCGCGGCTTGCTGCTGCACTTCTGCCGGCGGCAGCGGCTCGACAAACTCCTTGAAGTGCTTCAAGCGCTCATCGACCGGGCGATAGCCGCGATCGGTGCGGTCGATTTCGAGGAAGCCTGTGATCTTGCCCATGTCTCAGTGTCCGTAAGTTAAGTTCGAGTAGCAAAACTCAAGTCGAGGATTGCAAACAAATGTCATGTGTGGTCGGCACTTTTGCCTCATAACTTCAGCGCCTTCTCGCATCTCTCAATCCACGCCTGCACATTCGGTCGCGAGGCGAGATCAAATCCGCCTTCGTGGGCCGCGCGGGTGTAAGCGAGGAGTGCAATGTCGGCGATGGTGAAGGCGTCGCCGACCAAGAAGTGACGTCCGGCAAGTTCACCTTCCATTAAATCCAGCGCCTTCTCACCGCGTTCCACACGCCACGCTTCGCGCGCGTCTTTTGGCCGCTTGAGATACAACATATGAAAGCGGCAGACCGCGATGTAAGGTTCGTGGCTGTACTGTTCCCAGAATAACCACTCGTCGATCTTGGCTTGCGTGAATGCGTCGTCCGGCAGCAGCTTCGAGCCGCGTGCCAGATAGCGGATGATCGCGTTCGACTGGGCGAGATGCCGCCCATCGTCGAGTTCGATCACAGGGATCTGACCCATCGGGTTCATCGCCAGAAATTCCGGCTTCTTTGTTTCGCCATCGAGCGCGGACACGGTGACCCACGTATACGGCAGACCGAGATGGCCGGCCGTATACTTGACCTTGAGGCAATTGCCCGATGTCAGATCGCCGTAGATGCGCATCGAACGATCACTCCGCCGCCTTGACTTTGGTGCCGGCTTTCGCCGCCATGCCGATTTCCAGCACATTGAAACCGGTGGTGTCGGCGGCTTGGGCCGCCCCCATCGTCTTCAAGGCGTTAGCGTATTCGACCGGCATCACCTTGCGGAACTTCGGCAGCCAGCCGGTCCAATCGGCAAGGATCGCGTGCGCCTTCGCCGAGTTGGTGTAGCGCGCGTGGCGTTCGATCAGCTCACGTAGGCGGGCGACGTCGTTGGTATCCATGTTCGACAGGATATCGACGAGGCCGTGGCTGTCGAGATTTCCCTTGCCGCCGAGGCGGGCCGTCGCGCTCGTCTCTTCGTCGGTGACCGGCGCCAGATCGACCATCGCCATGTTGCAGCGCTGCTCGAAGTCGCCCTTCTCATCGAGCACGTAGGCGATGCCGCCCGACATGCCGGCCGCGAAGTTGCGCCCGGTTTGTCCGAGCACGACGACGACGCCGCCGGTCATGTATTCGCAGCCGTGGTCGCCAGTGCCTTCAACGACGGCAACAGCGCCGGAGTTGCGCACGGCAAACCGCTCGCCGGCGACTCCACGGAAGTAGCACTCGCCGCTGATTGCGCCGTACAACACCGTATTGCCGACGATGATGCTCTCCTCCGGCTTGATGCCCGACTTCGGGTTTGGCCGCACGATGATCTTCGCGCCGGACAAGCCCTTGGCCACGTAATCGTTGCCCTCGCCGATGAGATCGAGGGTGATCCCTTTGGTGCCCCACGCGCCGAAGCTCTGGCCTGCGATGCCGTTGAAGGTCATCACGATCGAGTCGTCGGGAAGTCCGGCGTGGCCGTACTTTTTGGCGAGTGCGCCAGACAGCATGGCGCCCGTCGCGCGGTCGCGATTGGTGATCGGGAATATCTTCTCGACCGTTTTCTTCTTACCATCGAGTACGGGCTTGGCAGCGGCGAGCAACTGGTTATCGAGCACCTTTTCAAGGCCGTGGTTCTGCCGCTCGACGTGGCGGATCGCGACGCCCTTCGGCACTTCTGGCTTATGGAACAGACGCGAGAAATCGAGCCCGCGCGCCTTCCAGTGGCGGATGGCTTCATCCTTGTCGAGGATCTGCGATTGGCCGACTAACTGCTCGAACTTGGTGAAGCCGAGCGATGCCATGATCTCGCGAACCTCTTCTGCAATGAAGAAGAAGAAGTTGATCACGTGCTCGGGCTTACCCTTGAACTTCGCGCGCAGGACGGGGTCCTGAGTAGCGACTCCAACCGGGCAAGTGTTCAAGTGACACTTGCGCATCATGATGCAGCCGGCAGCGATCAGCGGCGCGGTCGCAAAACCAAATTCGTCGGCACCAAGCATCGCGCCAATCACGACGTCACGGCCAGTGCGCACGCCACCATCGACCTGCACGGCGATGCGTCCACGCAGACGGTTGCCGACCAGGGTCTGGTGCGTTTCGGCGAGGCCGATTTCCCATGGCGAGCCGGCGTGCTTGATCGAGGTCAGCGGCGATGCGCCGGTGCCGCCTTCGAAGCCGGCGATCGTGACGTGATCGGCGCGCGCCTTGGCGACGCCTGCGGCAACCGTGCCGACACCGACTTCGGAAACGAGCTTCACCGACACGTCGGCTGCCGGGTTGACGTTCTTCAAGTCGAAGATCAGCTGGGCTAGATCCTCGATCGAGTAGATGTCGTGGTGCGGTGGCGGCGAAATCAAACCGACTCCCGGTGTCGAGTGCCGCACCTTGGCGATAATCGCATCGACCTTGTGGCCTGGCAGCTGGCCGCCTTCGCCGGGCTTAGCGCCCTGTGCCATCTTGATCTGCATCACGTCGGAGTTCATCAGGTATTCCGTCGTCACGCCGAAGCGTCCGGACGCGACCTGCTTGATCGCCGAACGCATGTTGTCGCCGTTCGGTAGAGGCACGTAACGATCGGCTTCCTCGCCGCCTTCGCCGGTGTTCGACTTGCCGCCGATCCGGTTCATGGCGATCGCGAGCGTGGTGTGTGCTTCGCGGCTGATCGAGCCGTAGCTCATCGCGCCGGTCGAGAACCGCTTGACGATTTCGGTTGCCGGCTCGACCTGATCGAGTGGCACCGCCGCACGACGCAGCTCGTCGGCAGCCTTGATGCGGAACAGGCCGCGCAGCGTCATCAACTGCTCGTTCTGCTCGTTGATCTGCTTCGAGTAGTCACGGAATTTCTGTGGCACCTTGCCGGCCTTGGTGTCCTCTACCGAGGCGCCACGGACTGCATGTTGCAGATCGGCGACGACGGTTGGGCGCCACATATGAGCTTCGCCGCGGATGCGGTAAGCGTAGTCGCCACCGACATCGAGCGCGTCTTCAAGCACGGGAACATTGCCGAAGGCTTGGCGATGACGCTCGACCGTTTCGCGCGCGATCTGGCGCAGCCCGATGCCTTCGACCTGGGTGTGGGTGCCGGTGAAATACTTGCGAACGAAACTCGTCTTCAAGCCGATCGCGTCGAAGATCTGCGCGCCGCAATAGGACTGATAGGTCGAGATTCCCATCTTGGCCATGATCTTCAGCAAGCCCTTGTCGACGGCCTTGATGTAGCGCTTGACGGCTTCCTTGTGGGTCAATTTCTCGCCCAATTCCGGCAACAACGCATCGAGACTGTCGAAGGCCAGATAGGGATTGATCGCCTCCGCACCGTAGCCGGCGAGCGTCGCGAACTGGTGCACTTCATGTGCTTCGCCCGTTTCGACGACAAGCCCGACCGACGTGCGAAGCCCTTGCCTGATCAAGTGATGATGGACGGCGCTGGTTGCCAGCAACGATGGGATCGCGACGCGGTCCGGACCGACATTGCGATCGCTCAGGATGACGATGTTGTAGTCGCCCGATCGCACAGCTTCCTCGGCCTCGGCGCAGACGACGTCGAGGGCCGCGCCCATGCCGACGGCTTGCCGGTCAACATCATAAGTGATGTCGATAGTGATCGAGGTGAAGTGGTTGTCCTTGACGGCGCCGATCTGGCGAATGCGTTCCAGCTCGTCGTTGGTCAGGATCGGCTGGCCGACTTCGAGCCGCTTTACCTTGGCTGTACCTTCTAGGTCGAGCAGGTTGGGACGTGGGCCAATGAACGAGACGAGGCTCATCACCAGCTCTTCGCGGATACTGTCGATCGGCGGGTTCGTCACCTGCGCGAAGTTCTGCTTGAAATAGGTATGCAGCGGCTTCGACTTGTTCGACAGCACGGACACCGGCGTGTCGGTACCCATCGAGCCGACGGCTTCCTGACCGGTGGCGGCCATCGGCGCCATCAGGAACTTGAGGCTTTCCTGGGTGTAGCCAAACGCCTGCTGCAGATCGAGCAGAGCGACGTTCGTCAGACGATTTTTCGGCGTTTCTTTCAGAGGCAAATCGCCGACCTGAATTTGCGTCCGCTTCAACCACGTCTCGTATGGATTGCGGGCGGCGAGATCTGCCTTCAACTCGTCATCGGATATGATGCGGCCTTGCTCGAGATCGATCAGCAGCATCTTGCCTGGCTGCAAACGCCACTTCGAGACGATATTGGCTTCGTCGATCGGCAGCACGCCCGACTCCGACGACATGATGACCCGGTCGTCTTTCGTCACGAGATAGCGGGCCGGCCGAAGTCCGTTGCGGTCGAGCGTCGCGCCGATCTGGCGGCCATCGGTGAATGCCATCGCGGCGGGGCCGTCCCACGGCTCCATTAGGCAGGCGTGATATTCGTAGAAGGCGCGCCGCTTGGCATCCATCAGCGGATTGCCGGCCCATGCTTCCGGGATCAGCATCATCGCGGCGTGCGCGAGGCTGTATCCGCCCATCGTCAGAAACTCGAGTGCGTTATCGAAGCACGCGGTGTCGGACTGGCCCTCATACGAGATCGGCCACAGCTTCGAAATGTTCTCGCCAAACAGCGGGCTCTCGACGCTGTCCTGGCGCGCCGCCATCCAGTTGACGTTGCCACGCAGCGTGTTGATTTCGCCATTGTGTGCGACCATCCGGTAAGGGTGGGCGAGCTTCCACGATGGGAAGGTATTGGTCGAGAAGCGCTGATGGATCAGCGCCATCGCCGACACCAGCCGCTTGTCCGACAAGTCCTTGTAGTAGGCCTTCACCTGATACGACAGGAACATGCCCTTGTAGACCAGCGTGCGGCTCGACAGCGACACAGTATAGAACCCGATGTCGCGGCCCTTGTAGGCAGAGTACAGAACATTCGAGATTACCTTGCGGGTGAGATACAACTGGCGCTCGAACGCGTCCTCGTTGCGGATCGTCTTTGGACGTCCTATGAATACATGCCGATGTACCGGCTCAGTCGCGCGCACCATGTCCGACAGCGAGGAGTTGTCGACCGGGACATCGCGGTAGCCGAGGAATTCGAGACCTTCTTCGCGCACGATGCGGCGGATCACCGTCTCGCAATGTGCCCGCAGCCGCTCGTCTTGCGGCATGAATAGGTGCCCTACGGCATAATGGCCGGGCTCTGGCAGATCAAATCCCAGCTTCTTTTGCTCGGCCTTGAACAGTTCGTGCGGGATCTGAATCAAGATACCCGCGCCGTCGCCCGCGAGCGGATCGGCACCCACCGCACCGCGATGCTCCAGGTTTTCCAGGATCGCCAGCGCGTCGGCGACGATCGCGTGGCTGCGGCGTGCCTTGAGATCGGCGATGAAGCCGACGCCGCAGGCATCATGCTCCTGGCGCGGATCGAACATGCCGGCCGGTTCATGTCCCTCGTCCGGGTAATGCTCCGGGATAAGGCTGTCGCTTTGTTCGTTGTCGTGGTCGGTCATGGTCGGGCCTCGTGGCAAGAACTGCCGGATCTAATGAACTGCTTATCGGGTGGCGTCGCGGATGTGGAGGGCCCAAATGCCGTCATCACACATCGGTCGTGAGGTTTCGAAGCGGGCGGGAGCAGGAGAGGTGCGCAATCAGGCACCGATCAGCCGCGCTTCGTGTCCGTTTTTCGAGTCTTTCGGGCGGTCGAGGTGAAATTGGCTAACGCAGGCGGGTTCAAACGAGCGACGCCGGGGGCCGAAAGCCCCGTCACTGCCGGCAATGTTTGCCGATACGTCGTCACACCGCACCCCAATCGACCGCGTCTAGGATCGCCGGCCTAATGCCGCGACCCGGAATTAGGTCAGCACCGCTGTCCTTAATCACAGAAAAAACATACTTTGCGGCCGCGCACAAGCCCGAAATTTAGACAGCTTGGCACGCAATTTTATTACGCGCGCTGAATACGAAAAAAGAGGCACCCGATTAATTCGGATGCCCCTCGTGGATCGGCCTAAAGCCCAGAAGCTCAGTCGAGATTATGCGTGTGTCTCGATCTGCTGCGTCGCCTGCGCGTTACGGATCGCGATGGCACGCGGCTTCATGCGCTCCGGCAGGTTGCGCACGAGATCGATGTGCAGCAATCCGTCTTTGAGTTCGGCGCCTTTCACTTCGACATAATCGGCGAGCTGGAACCGTCGCTCGAAAGAGCGCTGGGCAATGCCACGGTGCAGGAACTCGGTCGCTTGTTCAGCTTCCGGAGTTTTCTCGCCTTTCACCGAAAGTGCGGTTTCTTTGACGTCGATTTTAATGTCGGCATCGGTAAAGCCCGCAACCGCCATTGTGATCCGGTACTCGTTATCGGCGAGCCGTTGGATGTTGTAGGGCGGGTAACCATTGGCCTCTCCGTCAAGCCCTGAGGCTCCGTCGAGCAGGTTTACCAAGCGGTCGAAGCCGATCGTTGAACGATAAAGCGGGGCAAAATCTAGGTGTCGCATCACAAGTCCTCCTGAGGAAGCAACTGGTGGAATGCCTCGCCCGAATGGGCCAAGGCGGCTAACGTCGACACCCTCATCAAGAGGCGCGCCGACTGGTACAAAGATAGGTGCCGCGATCGGTGTTTCAAGGGGCGAGCTTGAGTTCCGCGCTCTGAGCGTTCTATCCGCTTCAAAGTGCGAACGGTTCGTCCCGAACGTCCACCACATCGGCCTAAATTCCTGCTGTCCTGAATAATCCTTCATGCTACGTTCATGTGAGGGGCTTGATTGTGCCCCTGTTGGGCCGCGCTTTTTTACGGCCCGCAAAGAACTTCTATGCGGGGAGGCGTCCCCTCTATCGGCTCTTCGGAGACGTGAACAATGTTGAAAAATGCAAAACGGGCGGCGTCGGTTGGTCTTCTCGGCCTCGCCACATTAATGCCGGCAGCGGTACCGGTCAGTGCCGCCGACATCTACGATCAATATGCCCCACGCACGTCGTCGCCATACGACGATCCGCGCTATGGCGATATCTATCAGCATCCAGCCCCACCGCAGCCTCGCTACGTTGAGCCGCGGCTGGCTGAGCCACGCTATGTCGAGCCACGTTACGTCGAGCCGCGCGTGGCCGAACCCTTATACGTCGAACCGCCCCGTTACGCTGAGCCGCGTTACGAGGCACCGCGCAGGTACTACGATGAAGCGCCGGCAGTGCCGCACAATCGCTATGGCTACCTTGAGCCAATGAACCCGCGTAGTGATTATCGCGGTGGCCCAACTTGCATTCCACGCGGCGAAATTCGCCGTGCTTTGATCAACGAGGGTTGGACAGACTTTCGCGATTTGGAGCTTCGTGGTGAAGTTGCCAAGATCCAAGCACGACGTCCCAATGGCCAACTGTATGCTCTGAAGGTCGATCGCTGCTCCGGCGAGATTGTGCACTCCCGTCCGTTGCACGACGGTGGGGTGCCTTATGCCTATCGTGATCGGTATAGCGGAAACTCTTATTGAAACGTGCGTCGTGATGCCTGTTGGAATCGGGTGCCGGCTGCTATAGCCGATCACTCCGGTTCCACAGGATCACTTTCAATGCAGCAATCAGCCGAGCTCGTTTCGCTGGCGCGCAATCCAGTGCCGAGTGGCGCTGTTACAGGCTTTTTCGCAGGCTACGATGGCGCGGCCATGCGGTACGCGCGTTGGGAGCCGACCCGCGCGCCGCATCGTGGCACTGTATGCTGCTTCACCGGCAGAAGCGAATACATCGAGCGCTATTTCGAGACGATCGCTGATTTGCGCCGCCGCGGATTTACCGTCGCCGTCATGGATTGGCGCGGCCAGGGTGGATCCCATCGAGCGCTGTCCAATCCGCGCAAAGGTCACATCCGAAACTACGACGAGTACGATCGCGATCTAGCTTGCTTTATGGACCAGGTCGTCCTGCCGCATTGTCCCGCCCCCTATGTCGCATTGGGCCACTCGATGGGCGGTCACATATTGCTGCGGGAGGCGGCGTACCCCGACTCGCCATTCGAGCGCATTGTCGTTACCGCGCCGATGCTGGAATTCCACCCGTTGCGTGTCGGCGCCCCGGATTGGGTCGCACGAGGCTATGCGACCGTCGCGACTTTGCTGGGATTCGGTTCGTCCTACGTTCGGGGTGGCGGTGACGATTTTCAGGAAGGTGTAGTGTTCGAGGGCAACGCGCTGACATCGGACAGGGAACGCTTCGAACGCAGCCTGGCGTTGGCTAAAGCGGCGCCCAATCTGACGATTGGTTCTGCAACAATCAGTTGGCTGCATGCTTCCTACAAATCCATGGCGATGCTGAACGACCCGAGCTATCCAGCTCGAGCCAAGGTGCCGATTCTTCTGTTCAGCGCCGGCGCCGATACCATCGTTTTGCCCCGCGCCAACGAGGATTTTGCTGCTCGATTGAAAGTCGGACAGGGCGTAGTGCTGGCAACATCAAAGCATGAGATCCTTCAGGAAAACGATGAAATCCGCGCCCATTTCTGGGCCGCATTCGATGCCTACCTTGGCATCGAGGCGCGAGCCGCTTAGGATTGTGTTAGTTCGTGTTGCCGGAACTATTGAATAATTTGGGTAATAGCCGCATATGAAACGCATGCAGCGGCCTTTTTTACATCCAGCATTGGGCGACGTGACGCTCGAAAGCGTGCTTTATGCGCTGGCGGACCCGGTACGGCTCGCCATTGTCTGCAAGTTGACGTCGGGTAATTGCCCGATGAATTGCACATCGGCTGCACCCGACAACTTGCCGAAATCCACGCAGTCGCATCATTATCAAGTGTTGCGGGAGGCGGGACTGATCCGTTCTGAACGTCGCGGCACAGAAGTCGTGAATACATTGCGGTGCACGGAGCTCAACGCGAAATTTCCCGGGGTGATTCCAGCGATCCTGACTGCGGCCAGCATCGCGCATTCAGGTTCTAACGGCGGCGGCGTGTCCCGTTCGGATGAAGTATCGGCTTAACCGCCCGAAGCGTGCAATGTCTTGTCGCTTGCGCTGTAAGACAACCATTGCCCTGCGGCGCGCGAACCATTACACCTCTGTTCGAGCAGCACCCGTAGCTCAGCTGGATAGAGCGTTGCCCTCCGAAGGCAAAGGTCACAGGTTCGACTCCTGTCGGGTGCGCCACTTCGGAACAAATGTGCGAACACCTGGACCCGAAGCGGCGCCAGACATAACGCACTGTTCCAGAACATCTTTTCGACCAAACATGCGGATTGCGCCCTCATCCACTTCAATGCGGTCGATCAGTGACGACAACCACGCCTTGCGCGCCGGTGTTTCACCTTCCTGGATGCGCTGCCGCATCAGGTCACCGAACCGGTTGACGGCATCCTCGGTCACTTCGGATTTGGCCTTCACGTTGCCCTTGGCGCGGGCGAGAGCTTCCCGTGACCGGTCACGGTCGGACTTCAACGCCGTGATCCGATCCTTGAGCAGGTCATCCATCTCGGCGACGCCGTCCTCGATGAGTTTGTAGAGCCGTTTGAGTTTGTCTTCGGCGCATGTTGCCTCGCGTTCGAGGGCTGCCAAGCGGGCGTCGACCGAAGCAGCACGTTCCGCCCGACGGCTGGCTAGTGTCGATAGCAACTCCCAAAGCCGGCCGCCCGCCAGCAATTTGTCCATCAGATGCTTGGTCACGAGATGGTCGAGCCGATCCATCTGCACGGTGCGGCCAGGGCACGCCTTCTTGCCCTTCCGCGCGCATGTGGAGCAGCCGTAGTAGCGATGCACCTTTCCAGACTTTGACGTCCCCGTGCGCAATGTCATTGCGCCATTGCACAGGCTGCAAAACGCAAGTCCCGTCAGCAAGGTAGGTCCGGTCACCGAACGCGGTGCAGCGATGCGTGGATTGCGTGCCTTCAATAACGCCTGGACGTTGGCGAAATGCTCCGGTGCGATGATCGCCGGCGCATCGGAAAAGATTTGCTCGGCATCCGCCTTGCGTCGACGTGTCCGACTGTCGACGTGATTGAAGCGCCAGCGGCCACCATATACGGGATTGGTCAACAACTGATGCAAGGTGCCGATGCTCCACATCCCGCCCTGGCGTGTCCGGTAACCCTGTCCGTTGAGCCAGTTCGCGATGGACTTCACGCCCATCGGTGCCAAGCCTTCGTGGCCACCAACCAGCAGCCTGAAAATGAACTGCACTTGCTCGGCCTCGACTGGATCAATCTCTAGTCGCTTCTTGATCTTAGTGCCACGACGCTCGACTTCGACAGTGCGATAGCCGAACGGCGGCTTAGATCCATTCCAGAACCCCTGTCGGGCGTTCTCCTTCATGGAGCGCAGGACGTGCTTCGCGTTTTCTTTCGATTGATATTCGTCGAACAGCGAGATCACCTGCCGCATCATTACTTGCGCAGGATCGTCGCCCAACTCTTGGGTCATCGATACGAGTTTCACGCCGTGCTTGGCAAGCTTGCGGACATAGAACTCGAGACCGAAGGCATCGCGGAAAAACCGTGAGTAGGAATGCACGATGATGACGTCGAACGCGCCCTCGCCGTCGCACGCCCGTTCGATCATGCGTTGGAATTCTGGTCGCTTGTCATCGGTCGCGGACGCGCCGGGCTCGACGTATTCCGCTGCCAGTGTCCAGCCGCGTGCGGACACCCAGTTAGCGGTCTGCGCCCGTTGATCGGGGATCGACAGGTCGTGTTCAGCCTGTCGTCCCGTCGACACACGCAGATAGAGTGCGGCGCGCAGCCCAGGCGCAACGTCGTCGGCATTCAAGTTCGAACGAGGCGTCTGCGCATGCATGGCATCATCCTACTTCTCGTCGGATTTCGGCAAGTCGGTTATTGCTAACTCCTGATTTAGCTTTGGCCTTGAGCGCGCGCTCCCGCAGTCTCCTCCTCCCTCCTTCGGCTTCCCCCTTTTTCCCGCGTTTCCCCATTTCCAGCAGCGGTGACGATCCGGCA
>JANLPY010000174.1:0-24563 GCA_031367505.1 Hyphomicrobiaceae bacterium
TCATCCTCCGTCGCAAACCGCTTCTCGAATGCCACGGCGGTCTTCGGGAAATCCCGCCACAGATCGTCTTTGTGCTCGTCCGACATGCTCTATCTCCTTGATGGACAAAGCTGACGACATCATTGCGCCGTAACTAAGGAGACAGGTATGCATCTGTTTCATACATCTTGGCGTTGCGCAGATTTGTTGATGGACCGTTCCGGCCAATCATTCCTGCATTAACCGATCTTTGAAATAGAATCGTGTTCATTAAGCAGTAATCGGAATAATTGCAGCGCCGTTTGTTAATGAGTGCGCGCCTGCGACAAAGCGCCGCTGCGTGGTTAAGCGACGCCCCATCTTTGTCTCAGGGTCTGCGATGCTGAACAAAGCTTGGGAATATCAGAGCCATCGACACGACCGCGAATGCGACGCCATGGGTTACGATGACCATGTCGTCGCGACCAATGTAGTTAACATCGACGAACGCTTGCTGCAGGGCGTCTTTGAAGCGACCGAGCTGGCCGTAGTCGGCTTTGTATTGCTCGTGAAACGCAGCGATTAGCCGGTAGGCCGAACGCAACGCGTTGCCATTTATCCAACTGAACATGCCAAGTCCAAACAGCGCCAAGATGCGGGCGAGCCCGTTCAGGCTGTCGACCGCTTCGTCGTAAATAAAGATCAGCGCGAACAAGGCCAACTGAACCGTTACGAAGAACTGCCACAGAAAATCGATCTGCGCCCGCATATGCATAATGGCTTCGATCATCGTCTGTTCTTGAATCGGCATCACAAACGCCACTCCTAGTTAGCAAAAATGCAATCGATCGGGTTGGGGACTTTACCTTGCGACGAGGCCGCAGCAAGTGATGACAGGTCACATAGGTGCATCTGTTGTTTGCTTACATCGGTTGTGGCATGAGAGCTGCCGCAATTCAGCTACAGGCAGCATCGTAGGAGAGCGAGAACGTTGTTTTGCCGGCGAGTCGTGGGGAACCCCAATCGTTCAGTAACATTAGACAAACGTGAGAAGGTTGGGTTGGCGCGACATGGGACTAGAGCGTTTGAGCCGGCGATCGGCCGTCGGTGGTATCGCCTCGTGGGCGGTAATTGAAAATTTATTGATGAGCGCAGCCCTCTCCAACCGTGCGTCGGCGCAGGGCAGCGCTGTCGATCTTGGCGAGCCGATCGCCGCCGATCACGTGTCGAAATTGGCGCAAACCTTGGCGGTTCGGCCCTTTCAGAAGCCCAAGCTGGACGTTCCCGATCCGTTCGGAAAACTCAGCCCTGAGCAGTACCGCGACATTCGATTTCGTGCAGACCAGTCGCTGTGGCGGGGCGAAAAACTCGATGGCGAGTTGCAATTCTTCCCGTATGGCTGGATTTACGACGTGCCGGTCGAGATTTACATCGTCGAGAATGGCCGAGCCCGCAGTCTGAAGGCTGACGGCCGGATGTTTGCGATCGGGCCGCAGATCCCGAATGCGCCACAGCAGGCGCCGTTTGCGTTCTCCGGCTTTCGGGTGCACGGACCTATCAACCGGTCCGACTATTTCGATGAGTATGCGGTGTTTCAGGGCGCGAGCTTTTTCCGCAGTGTCGGGCGTGGCCAGAGTTATGGGCAGTCGGCCCGCGGGCTTGCGATCAACACGGCGAGGCCAGGCGGCGAGGAACTTCCACTGTTCAAGGCTTTCTGGATCGAGAAGCCAAAGCCCGGTACCACCGAAATTGTAGTCCAGGCGCTTCTGGATAGTCCCTCGACGACCGGCGCCTATCGGTTCGTTATCCAACCCGGCACGACAACGATTATCGATGTCGAACTCACGCTCTTTCCGCGGCGCGAGATCCAATATTTAGGGCTCGCACCGCTCACCAGCATGTTCCTGCACGGGGCAGCATCCCGGCGCAGCAACAACGATATTCGTCCCGCCGTCCACGACAGCGAGGGACTGGCCATTCTGAACGGCAACGGCGAACGCTTGTGGCGGCCACTGACCAATCCGCGGAAATTACAGACCAGCGCCTTTGTCGATCGCGATCCGAAAGGTTTTGGTCTCAGCCAGCGCGATCGCAGTTTTCAAAACTTCGAGGACTTGGAAGGGCATTTCGAACGCCGGCCGACGGTTTGGGTCGAGACGAAGGGGGCATGGGGCGATGGTGCGGTTGAATTGTTCGAAATCCCAGCGGAAGATGAGATCAACGATAATATCACCGTATTCTGGCGGCCAGCAAAACCGATCGAGGCGGAAAAGCCATTCAAGTTGGGCTACCGGCTTCATTGGGGCGACGCCGTACCGGTGGCCTGGAGTGGCGGCCGTGTCCGCAAGACCCGCGTCGGCAACACCCGCAAAGGGGCAGTGGCGTTTGCCATCGACTTCGAAGGTCCAGGCGTCAAGGAGCTGAAGGATTTGCCTGTCGCCGATGTTAACGCCAATAGCGGCACGATCACCAATGTGATGGTACAGCGGCACAGCGAGATTGGTGGAGTGCGATGCACGTTCGAGCTGCAACCCGGCAATGCCGAGCTCGTGGAGCTGCGCCTGCTGCTGCGCATGAATGAGCTGCCGATTTCGGAAAGTTGGCTCTATCGCTGGACCAAAGCATGAGCGCCGACGGTGGGTTACAGCTGCGAGATGTCGGCCGCATTTGGTTGCCGGACGAGCGCACGCTTTCAGTGCCAGAACAGGACTTCACTCGTGCACTTGATGCGCGTCCTGCATACGATGAGCCGGGATTATGGGTGCCGCGCGCGGCGCTCGTATTCGGCGGGACGCTGCTGACGGTCGCCTTCTGTGCCGAACTGTACGCCGTTTTGTCGTTTGTACGGATGACGCCAATCCAGTTTCTGTTTTTGGTCTTCTCGACGATTGCCTTCGGCTGGATCGCTTTCGGCTCCCTTTCCGCCGCCATGGGGTTTCTTCCGCTTTTCGCCCGTGACCACGACCCCTCGATCGAGTTGCCGAGAGCTTCAGAGGTTCCGGTCAACAGCAGTCGGACGGCTTTGCTTTTTCCTGTCTATCAAGAGGGGCCGGCGCGTATTGCCGCTTGCATCGAGGCGATCGCCGAGGACCTGACCGCTTGCAATGCAAGCGCGCGCTTCGATGTCTTCATTCTCAGCGATACGCGCGATAGCGAAGCGGCTGCGCTGGAAATCAATGCATACGGAAAATTGACCCAGGTACTCGCTGGCCGAATGGAGGTCTATTACCGGCGCCGCGCCCACAATGCCGCTAAAAAGGCTGGCAACATCAAGGATTGGCTCGAGCGGTTCGGCGGTGCTTACGAAACGTTCGTCATTCTGGATGCTGACAGTGTGATGTCCGGCGATACGTTGGTCAGGCTCGCTGGTGCGATGGCGACGAGGCCCCGCGCTGGGTTGATCCAAACGGTGCCGAAGTTAGCGGGTGGACGCACGACGTTCCAAAAGCTTCAGCAGTTTGCGGCTGGCGTGTACGGACCAGCGGTCTCGGTCGGACTTGCCGTTTGGCATCGCCATCAAGGTAATTACTGGGGGCACAACGCGATCATTCGCACAGAGGCTTTTGCACAAGCAGCAGGGCTTCCCGATTTGCCCGGTAGCGCGCCGTTTGGTGGTAACGTCTTGAGCCACGACTTCGTCGAGGCCGTGTTGCTGCAGCGGGCCGGCTGGGAGGTGCACATGGCACCGACGATCCAAGGTTCCTATGAGGGCGCGCCCCCCGGACTGATCGAACTCGCGGTGCGCGATCGCCGCTGGGCGCAAGGCAATCTCCAGCACCTGGCAATCGTGACCAAGCCCGGCCTGACTGCGATGGGACGCATTCATCTTGGAATGGGCATCTGCGCCTACGCCGTATCGGCGATATGGGCGATTTCGCTCGTTGTCGGATTGCTCCTCGCGCTGCAGGGGCAGCAATTGGTGCCGAGTTATTTTCAGGATTCAAAATCACTCATTCCAATCTGGCCGGTGATTGATCCGGGTGCAGCATTCCGGCTGTTCATGGCAACGATGGCTGTGGTGCTACTCCCCAAGGCCCTCGGCCTGATCCTCGAGTTGGATCGGGCGCGTCGCGCCGCGCATCCGATGGCGGCGGTTCGCGCGGTGTCGGGCGTTGCCGTCGAGACACTTTATTCAATGCTGTTCGCGCCCATCTTGATGGTGACGCAGACATCTGCCGTGGCGCAGATCATGGCCGGTCGCGATGCCGGATGGAAGGCGCAACGCCGCAACGAGGGCGGCATGTGCGTTGCCGAAGCATTGAAATTTCATCAATGGCACATCGCCCTCGGCTTGGCCGCGACCGCTATTTGCTACATCGTGTCATATAGCCTGATGGCATGGACAGCGCCGATCCTGTTGGGTTTGCTGTTGTCGGCTGCCTTGAGCTGGATGACGGCGCGACCGGCTGGCCCGGTTTTGAGCTGGCTCCTATCCACAGTGGAGGATCGCGCGACGCCGGCCATCCTGCGCCGGGTCGATGAATTGACCACCCAATGGGAAAGCCGGTTGGCTGCTGCCTCGAAGATCTGAAGTTAGGGCGTGAAGCGGCGCGACGCAGGATCGGTTTTTTCGCCGGTCTTGCGAAATAGCTCCGCTATGAAGTCGCGTGCTCTCACCGGCTGTGTGACGATGTAGGGCAAGGGCCGGGCGACATCGATCGCAGCGGTGCCAAGGCGGGCGACGAGCGCACCATTGAAGGCGCCCTCTCCGAGCCGTCGCGACAGACGACGGAGAACGTCCTGGCCGAGGAACTGGCCGAGCAAATCGTCAGTTAACGCCACGCCGCCAGAAGCAATCAGATTGCCAACGACGATGCGCGCCAAACGAATGGCGCCGATGAAGCCCGGACGCCCGCCATAAAGGGCTGCTAAACCGCGCATCATCCGCAAACTCTCGAACGTAACAAAGCCGAAGGCGATCAGCGCCCAAGGCGACATCGCAGTGACGGTTGCGACGCGTTTGCACGAGGCCATTACGGTGCGCCGCGCAAGCAGGTCGAGTGGCGCCAGCAGCTCGCGGTCGGCCAATGCCAGCAGATCGCCGGGATCGCGGATATCGCGCTGATGTTCCCGAAATCGGGCCAGCGACCAAGCGAGCTCGGGCCGGCCGTCGAACAGCTCCGTGAGCCTGCGTGCGACGGCTGTCTCCGATGCCAGGTCTGGCTTCAGTAAGACTTGCTCGGACGTTTTTCTCAGCCCGTCTAGACGGCGCAAACGCCATAGCCCGGCTAACTCGCGTCCGAGAATGACAATGGCCGCGAGCGCCGCGAGAGCCGACAGGCCGATGGCAATCCAGCCGATCCAGTCGTCGCGGCCGAAGGCGACGGAGACGAAGCGGGCAAAGGTGATGCTGGCCGCCATGGTCAAAAGGGCCGCTAGTGCGGACACCATCATCGCGCCCCAACCAAAGCCGCGTGCAAGCTCGTCGCGCAGCGGGAGCGGCACCCGGCCAGCTGTTGCAGGCGGTGCCGGCTGCTCGATCGATGACGCGGGTTGAGGAGACGGCGCGATGATGGAGGGATCATCCGGCTCGAACAGTTGGGGCCGGCGCGGTGCGGGTTGATCGCTCATGTAAGCCGGTCTCCAATCAAGAAATCGAGCGCTCGATCGAGCCGGATGTGTGGCCATTCAGGTACCGAGACTGCATTTGGTGAAGTGCTGATCCGCGGTGGGCGAAACTTGATGATCCGCACGTCGTGGCCGCGCCCCTGCGCCAGCGCCGTGGCGGAATCGGCAGGTAAATCACCGGGGAAGAAAACCGCCTCGCGCTGACCGTCGAATACTTTGCCGGCGAAGGCTTCGCCTGGTAGTGGAACTCCGGCGATACACGGCAACAGTTCGCCATTTTGGCGCGCATCCACCTCGCGTGTCGCACGCAGCGCCGCGATCGCCAATACCTTGACTGTCGAACCGGCAAATCGCGCCCGTTCGATCGCCCGCTTGGTAACAAGGTCGAGGGCTGCTTCAAGACGGTCGTGGCTGGCCCGCGGCAGATGATCGGCTTTGGTCGCTGCAAACAGAATGCGATCGACCCGGGGCGCGATCATTCTTGATAGCAAGGTGTTGGGGCCCGGACGGAACGCGTTCAATGCAGCAGTGAGCGCCGTCGTCAATTCTTCGACCGCGAGCGGGCCGGCGTCGATTGCCGACAGTGCATCGACGAGCACGATCTGGCGATCCAGCCGGCTGAAGTGATTGAGAAAGAACGGTCTCACGACCTGCCGTTTATAACTCTCGAAGCGGCGCTCCATCATGGCGCCGAGACTGCCGCGCGCGTGGACGCTACCAGCCGCGATCTCAAGCGGCACGAAGGTTAGCAGAGGCGAGCCCGCGAGATCGCCCGGCAGCAAAAAACGCCCAGGACCAAGCGTTGCGACGGCATTGGTGGAGCGCGCTGTGAGCAGGTATTGGGTGAACAGTTCGGTAGCGCTGCGGGCAGTCGCCTCGTCGGCTGGCGAGGTTGGATCGAGGCCGGCCAATTGAGCGAGCCAAGGTGCCGACGCCGGGCGCCGGGCAGCACTTTTTGCAGCGGTTATCGAGGCGGCCGACCACGCTGCATAGGATTGTTCAAGCAAGGCTAGATCAAGCAGCCATTCGCCGGGATAGTCGACAATGTCGATATGCAACTTATGTTGACCCAGAACACGCCCAGCAAATTTGCGCAGTGTACCGGCTGGAGAATACTCGATCGTCACGCGCAGCTGCGAAATCCGCGAGGTACTCTGTGGCCAGACCGGAGGATCACCGGCTAACGCTGTTAGATGCGCCTCGTAGTCGAAGCGCGGGACGGCGTCATCGGGTTGTGGCTCGAGATAGGCGCGTTCGATACGTCCCTGGGCGTAGGGTGCAAAGAACGGTAATCGTCCGCCCTCGATCAAATTCCGCACCAACGCGGCGATGAAGACAGTCTTTCCGGCACGCGATAAACCTGTCACGCCGAGCCTCAAAGCCGGCGTGTTGAGTTCCGCGAAGTAAGCGCCCGCGTTACGCAGCGCGTCGCGTCCCAAGCCTGCGATGTTCGAGAAGTCCGGCGTGCTCACGAGCTCTGGCCTCTTGGGTCGAAACGGACTTTTACGTGGACCCGTATGGCCTCAAGCACAAGGCCCGAACATTCGGTCAGATGCGCTCGGCCAGTCGCCCTTTACCTTTCATTCAGCGAATCAGCAGCCAATCCCCCCTGTGGCCCCGAGTGTTTTGGCGGCTGCACAAGATGCGTCTTGCGCCTGATCTGATCGGTATCGGGTCGCGGCCAAGTGAACACGGGTGAGAACGAATGTTGCGGGGCAGAATCGAGGGTCGCACAGATGGCCGGCGGCGTGTGCGCGTTGTCACGGTCTCGTGTATGGCCATGCTTGCTGTTACAATATCGCCGATCTGGGTCTGCACTGCGGAAGCAGAATCCCTGCGCCAAGCGTTGGACGATACTTATCGCGCCAATCCCAAAATCGATGCCGAGCGCGCTCGGCTTCGAGCGACCGACGAGGAGGTGCCCAGAGCGCGCGCCGGCTGGTTGCCAACGATCCAAGGCACCGCCGATGTGGGGACGCAATCTTTGACGACCAAGCCCGCAACAATTGGTGCCGGTGATACCAAACCAACAGGTTATGGTCTTAACGTCACACAACAGGTCTTCAATGGTTTTCGCACCGTCAACACCGTGGCCGAGGCTGAGGCAACCGTTCGCGCCGGCCGGGAAAACCTGCGGCAAGTGGAGAGCACGACGCTCCTCGACGCGGTGACTGCCTATGTCGACGTGGTGCGTGATATTTCATTGGTCCGGTTGGCCGAAAATCACGTCACGGTACTGACCACCGACCTTACTGCCGCCGAAACTCGGCGCAGCGTGCGAGAAGTGACGAAGACCGACGTCGCACAAGCCCGGGCAAGACGCGCGAAGGCGGTGTCGGCGCTCGATGCTGCGAAATCAAATCTCAGGACCAGTCGCGCGACCTATCAGCGTGTTGTCGGTCACGCCCCCGGTCAACTCAACGATCCGTCGGGGAAATTGCCGGCGATGCCAAAAACCGTCGAGGAGGCGATCCGTATCGCCGAGCGTGAGAGCCCCAACGTCGTCTCGGCGCAGTATCGCGAGCAGGCAGCCCGGCACTCTGTGGACAAGATATGGGGCGAATTGCTCCCGGATGTCCGATTGGAAGCGAGCTATCAGCATCGAAGCGACACTTCCGCCTCGATCGGCGAGCAGGAATCCGCCAGCATCACTGGTCGCGTCAACGTACCCTTGTACGCTGGTGGCGAAACGCAGGCGCGCGTGCGTCAGGCCAAACATACGCATGTGTCTCGAATCCAAGAGATCGAGCAGGCCCGCGCCGAAACTCAGGCCAACACCACATCCGCCTGGTCGCGGGTGATGTCGTCGCGCGCACAATTGAAATCCGATACGGTACAGGTCGAGGCCAACCGCATCGCGCTCGAAGGTGTGCGCGAAGAGGAAAAAGTCGGCCAGCGTACGCTGCTCGATGTGCTCAATGCCGAGCAGGAATTGCTGAGTGCCGAAGCGCAGCTGTTGACAACCAAGCGCGATCTCGTGGTCGCGGCATACTCGCTCATCGCCAGCCTCGGACGCCTCAACGCCGAAGGTTTGGCACTCGGCAGCGATGTCTATGACCCGGAAGCGCATTACCACGAAGTGCGACGCAAATGGTTCGGGCTGTCGATTGCCCACGCCGACGGTCGCCTGGAAACGCAACTGCCACCGGGGACCGACAGCGCCCCGATGTCCGACGCGGAATGAGGTCCGCGGCGCGCTGGCGCTATTTCATTTTCGAAAGAAACGGTCCCAGGACGTCGGCGGTATCGTCGGTCCATGGTTTGACGGTCTTGGCTTCAAGCTCTTTCGATTGAGCTGATGCGCGAAAAAGTTCGAGCGCGTCGGCGGTTTTCGAGAACGCAGCGATCGTTGAGGTCGATTGCGCGTATGACCCATCGGCGTCATCATCCGACAACAGAATGCCGGACAGCTCCGGAACCAGCGGCAATGTCGCGCCGAGAACGCTATCGAGGTCGAGATATCGGTTGGAGATGTGCAGCACCACGACGCCAGTGGGTGTGAGTTTCGCGGCGTACATGCGCAATGCCTCGGCGGTCATCAGATGCATTGGGACGGCGTCCGACGAGAACGCATCGACGATGATCAGATCAAACGAGGCGTCCGGTTGTTTCGCCATGGTCAGCCGCGCGTCGCCAATTACGATGTCGGGGTTTGGCTGACATGTATGGAGAAACGAAAAGTTCTCCGGGTTCATGGCGATGCCGACGACCACCGGATCAATCTCGAAAAATCGCCAGGCTTCATCGTCTTTTGCGTAACAAGACAAGGATCCGGTGCCTAATCCGATGACGCCGTACCGTCCTTTGCGGCCCTCGGCTTCGAGTGCGGCACGGACGAAATCGATCGACTGCGCCATCGGGCTCTTCGGGTAATAGTAAGTCGCAGGTGTGGTATCGACGATGAGTGTGCCCTCGGCGTCCCTGACGCGCTGCGCGCCGTGTAACGTCGTTCCGTGTTTGAGGATGTTGAATTCGTTATCGCTCGATGTCGTGACCCGATAAACGCCAAAGAAACTCCGCTGCGCATCGCCTTGCCGCACCGCCGATGGCAGAATGACGACGGCCGCCCCCATCAACAAACCCATGACGAGTTGGCGCTGAGGATGAAAGTAGCTGAGCACCATCACTGCCGCGAATAGCGCGCAAAGCAATGATGCCTGCCCCCATTGCTCCAGCGTCTTGCGAACGGCCGCCAATGCGTGGGGGATGGTATCGGTCACATCGGCCGACAACGGCAAATGCTCGAGCGCCCATGGCACCCAAAACAACGCAAGGATACCACCGGCGATCAGCAGCCACAGCCGCATCCCTTCGCCCTTGCCGCGAACGAAGCTGAGTGCGCCGGGGCGGCAGGCCATGCTGAGTGCCAACAGGATCGGGTATTCGTAGACTTCGGAGAAAATCTGCGGCGCGATCAATCCTGCAAACAGTCCACCGAGCCCGCCGCCCAGTGACATCCACAGATAGAACTCGGTGAGATAGCGAGGTGCTGGCCGTGCTTCATAAAGCGTGCGGTGTGCAACCATCGCGCTCGTGAAAAATACGGCGAGCCCGGTTGCCGCTGATACGAACCAGTTATCCTGATGCGTCTGCGACATCTGCAACAGCGCCATGATCACGGCGGCCAAATGCAAGATCAGCAGGAGCTGTGTGCGGACCAGCGCGCGCTCGCGGAACACCAGGACGAACGTCAATAGGTAGAGCGACAACGGGATCACCCAAATCAGCGGGGCGGAGGCAACATCGGTGGCGACGTGCGTCGTGAATGCGCTGAGCAATGCCGATGGTACAAATGCAAGGCCGACCCAACCTGCACGCAGCAGCCACGACGGGTGGACGTCTAATCCTGATGCCAAATCTTGTTGGCGATCGCCGGTCGGTTTCCCAAGCCCGAGCTTGGCCACCACAGCACAGCCGGCGATTGCCAGCAGTAGTACCGCAAACCCACCGGTCCAGATCCGGCTGAGTGCGCTTACTCCGAATACCGGCTCCAGCACGAGCGGGTAGCCAAGAAGAGCGATCAAGCTGCCGAGATTGGATGCTGCGTACAGGAAATATGGATCGCGGGCGCTGCGATGCGAGGTGGTGGAAAACCACGATTGCAGAAGTGGTGCGTTGGCCGCCACTGCGATGAAAGGCAAGCCGACACCAACCGCGAACAAGCCAAGCTGCCAAAAATATGGATCGCCGGGTGGTGGCTCACCTCTGGATGCCGGCAGTTCAATAGGCAGCGCCAGAAGTGCCAATGCGCCTAGTGCAAGGTGAATGGCGACGGCGTATCGGGGCACGAACCGTATCAGGAGATGCGCCCAGCAATAACCAGCTAGCAATGCGGCCTGGAAGAAACACATGGCGACCGCCCAGACCGAGGGTGATCCTCCCAGAATCGGCAGAACCATCTTGGCGAACATGGGTTGAACCGAGAACAGGAGGAGTGCCGACAAAAAAGTCGTCGCAGTAAAGACGATCACCGGAGCAAGATCGGCCCGCCGTGTTTTGGCAACGTTGTCGATGTCTATTGTCATTGTGGCCGCCGGAACTTTGCATTTTGCGTTTTGATCTCGCCATCTTAATCTATGACTGCGGACCCGGCCTCGACAACCCAAGGTGGCTTATATACTGGCCATCGCATGAGAGTTCAGCCGTCGACGAGGCAAATGACACAGCTCCAAGCTAGTTCCAAGGTTGCGCCACTAGGCGCTATATTCGAGGTGGTTGAAGATTTTTCCGCCGGCCTTACACCGGGATCGCGGCTTATCGGGATCGATCTTGGCACGAAGACGATTGGACTTGCGCTTTCGGATGTGACTCGAACGATCGCAACGCCGCTCGAAACGATCCGTCGCGTGAAGTTTACGCCCGACGTGGCGCGCCTGCTGGCAATCACGGCCGAGCACGGCGTTGCCGGCTTGGTCTTGGGATTACCCGTGAACATGGATGGCTCGGAGGGGCCTCGGGCGCAGGCAACTCGTGCCTTTGCTCGCAATCTCAACAAGTTGTCGGCTTTACCAATCCTGTTGTGGGACGAGCGCCTGTCCACGTCTGCGGCGGAGCGCACTCTGATCGAGGCCGATACAAGTCGCAAGCGTCGCGCCGAAGTTATCGACAAAATGGCGGCGGGAATCATCCTCCAAGGTGCGCTCGACCGAATGCGGCACCGCGCAGCTGACTGACCATTGAGTGTGGGATGTGCGTCACTCACGCTGGACAATCGAATCCAGCGCCTGTTGAATATGCTTTATACGACTCACGCGATTATTTAATTAACTGTTAAGATCAGCACCAACCAATCGGCGTGCTGCGGGGGAATCGAGCTAAACGATCAAGTAGGCGTCTAGAGTTGAACTAGTGCCGTGCGTGATCGTGTCGATGAGCCCGATTGGAGTGGATATGGTTTTGTTACATGCACGCTTAGTGAACAAGCCGGAAGGCGCCCAACGACGGCGCCACGCCGGTTTATGGCTGGCCTGTAGCATTGCGGCTTTGCTCAGCACTGGCGTGTTGTTTGGCGGTGCGGCATCTGCTGAAACCCTCACTCAAGCTCTTAATGGCGCTTACAAATATAACCCAAAGTTAGATGCGGAACGCGCGCGGCTTAGGGCGAGCGACGAAGAAGTGCCAAGGGCATTATCTGGGTACCGGCCGACTGTTGCAGCGTCTGCTGATGCAGGCGTGCAACGTTCGGAATCGAAGCCGGGATCGCCCACGTCGAACGGCGAGACACATCCGAGCGGTTTCAACGTCAACGCAATTCAGCCGCTGTTTCGTGGCTTCCGGACGATAAACACCGTACGTGAGGCCGAAGCGCTTGTCCGCGCGGCCCGCGAAACGTTACGTCTCCAAGAGCAGGTCGTGCTGCAGGAGGCAGCGACCGCGTTTATGGACGTCGTTCGTGACGGGTCGTTGGTGCGCTTGCGTGAGAATGCGGTGGCGGTGTTCACCCGCGAACTCAAAGCCACTCAAGACCGTTTCGCTGTCGGCGAGGTGACGCGCACCGACGTCGCTCAATCGGAGGCGACCCGAGCAACCTCGGTTGCAGCACTCGACTTGGCGCGCGCCAACCTCAAGTCGAGCCGTGCAACGTATGAGCGGGTCATTGGCCGGCCACCAAGCAATTTAGTGGATCCCCGCCTGCCAGAAAAGATTTTGCCGAAGAACGTCAACGAAGTGACAGCGATCGCTGGACAGGAGCATCCCAATGTTGGCGCGGCTCTATATCGCGAGCAGGCGGCGCGGCATACGGTTGATAAAATCTGGGGCGAGTTGTTGCCGACGCTGCAACTTGAAGCGAATTATACCAAGCGGTTCGAGCCTTCACGGACAACCGACGAGTCGGAGACAAGTAGTCTTGTTGGCCGATTGAATGTGCCGATCTATCAGGGCGGCGAAGTGCAAGCGCGGGTGCGGCAAGCCAAGCAGACGCATGTCAGCCGGTTGCAGGAAGTCGAGCAGTTCCGAACCGAGACGGTATCGGCCGCGATCGGATTCTTCTCGCAGCTACAGGCCACCCGCGCGCGCCTTGAATCGGATCGCGTGTCGGTCAGCGCGAGCCAGACGGCGCTCAATGGTGTGAGAGAAGAAGAAAAGGTCGGACAGCGCACGCTGCTCGATGTCTTGAATGCCGAGCAGGCCTTGTTGAACGCTCAGGTGACCCTCGTTACCGACCAGCGCGACCTCGTAGTGGGAGCATACACAACGCTTGCTGCAATCGGCAGACTGAACGCCGAGGCTCTCGGCTTAGGATCAGAAGTATACGACGCTGAAGCACATTACTTCGATGTGCGTCGCAAGTGGTGGGGCCTCAGCATTACTCACGCCGATGGCCGTCGCGAGACGCATGACATGTGGGACACACATGGCCGCCACCTCCCGGTGAAATGAGCGATCGCCTGCGCTGTGACCGGAGTTCCAGAAATGCGAACTCTGCTCGGGCGTACTTGCGCCTCATGTTCGCCGTGACACAATGGTTATGTCTTACTGGTGCACGTTGTCACCGGGCGCTTTCCAATCACAACCGCCGTCCTCCTGCACGACGCTGAGTGCAAATTTGCGAGGACAAGGCGCGGCTGTCCGTTGATGAAGCCGTTGGCCTGTTGTACGACGGTTGGGAAGCATCTGAGGCGCGGGAGCCGGCTGAGTCGTTCAGTCACTTGGTGGTCCTAGTTTGTCAGCGGCAGGAGCGGGTTCGTTGCGAATAATTGCCCGCGGTTCGAGTTGATGGCGCTTGAAACGATAGCGCGGGAGTGGATGGGGTATGCAGCAAAGTAACGAAATTCCGGCCGAGCCGAGCATGGAAGATATCCTCGCTTCGATCCGCAAGATCATTTCAGAGGAGCCTGCGGGCGCAAAGTCCAGCAACGCTGTGCGTGCTCAATCCGGTAGCCCGCAGCATGCCCTCCAACAGCATGCCGTCGCACCGCCAACGGCTGCACCCACTCCTCATGCACAGCGTAACGCGCCTGTCACGCCTTCTCCCGTCACGCCGTCGTCCGTGCCATCGACGCCCTCGCGACTGAGCGATATCGTTCGCGAATTGGCGCCGGCAGCGGTACCGGTGAGCTCGGTTTCGACGGCCTCGTTCCACGATGACATGCTCGATTTGGTCGAAGGGGCCCCGAGTGATTCGTCAACCAAATCCAACGTCGAGCCGATTGCGCCTGTCAGGTCAACTCCACCCGCATCAGCTGGGTTCCGGCCAGTTTCACCAATGAATATCGACCAGCCGGCTGCACATGCTGAGCCGGCGGTTGCAGCACCGAAGCGGCCTTCGCCGGCGATCCCCGCTCCGATATTGGCGCCACAGCAAGCAAGCAAAGTAGCGCCACCCGCTTCCAAAGCATCGCCTGATTTTGGCTCGTTTATCCCGTCCTCGGCAGAGTCGATCGGTATGACCAGCCCGCGGCCGACGCCGATCTCAATGGGTGCGGAATTCCGTAATATCGAGCCTGTTCGTGCTCCAGCGCCAGCGCGTGATTTCAAGCCCGAGCCGGCACCCGCTACGCCCATCGAGTCGTTGAGCGAAGACAAGGCGATTGAATCCGGCATCCAGCAATCAGCTGAAGATAGCGTCGCGCCGGAAGATGGCGGGCACGATCCGGTGGCCGCTGCACAGACCGCACTTGGTGCGCTGGCGATGGGTTTTGCCACACCAGCAAAATCTCCATCGACCATGCCGGCGCTCGCCTCCGCGCACGCGGATGTCGCAGTTCAGCGCAGCGAAATGCCCTCCAGCCTGGAAACGGGGCGTAAATCGCTCGATGACAGTATTGTCGACATGTTGCGCCCGATGCTGCGCGATTGGCTCGATGCGCATCTGCCCGAAATGGTCGAGAAGGCGCTAGCCCAAGAGATCCGCGACCAGAGCGGCCGTCGCGACTAACTCGACTGGCCGCTTCGGCCGACGCATTGACACATTGGGAGGGGGGGGCGTAGGACCGCAGCTCCCCTTTTTTGTGCCGGTACACAGGTGTTTTCCAAGATGCTCGACAAGCACTACCAGCCAGCCGCGATCGAAGCGCGCATCAGCTCAGCATGGGAAGATGCGCAAGCATTCAAGGCTGGGCGGGCGCCATCGCAATCCGGCGGCAAGAATGCGCCATATTGTATCGTAATCCCGCCGCCGAATGTGACGGGCTCTCTGCATATGGGGCACGCGCTCAACAACACGTTGCAGGATATCCTGTGCCGCTTCGAGCGTATGCGCGGCCGCGACGTGCTGTGGCAGCCCGGCACCGATCACGCCGGTATCGCCACCCAGATGGTGGTCGAGCGCAAGTTGGCGGCCGACAAGCAGCCTGGGCGGCGTGATCTTGGCCGTGAAAAATTTCTCGAGAAAGTCTGGGCGTGGAAGGCCGAGAGTGGCGGCACCATCGTCAACCAGCTGCAGCGGCTGGGTGCGTCGTGCGACTGGAGCAGAGAACGCTTCACGATGGACGAGGGCTTGTCGAAAGCGGTTATTGAATTTTTTGTCAAACTCGATGATGCGGGCCTGATCTACAAGGCCAAGCGCCTCGTCAACTGGGACCCCAAGTTCCAAACTGCGATCTCCGATCTTGAAGTTGAGCAGAAGGAGATCAAGGGCAGCCTGTGGCACTTCCGTTATCCGCTGAAGGGCGTGACCTTCGATCCGGAAGACCCGAAGAGCTACATCGTTATCGCGACGACCCGTCCCGAAACGATGCTTGGTGACACGGCAGTCGCCGTCAATCCGAAGGACGAACGTTATCTGCATCTGATCGGAAAATTGGTTGTTCTGCCGCTGGTCGGGCGCGAGATACCGATCGTTGGCGACGATTATTCCGACCCTGAGAAAGGTTCGGGCGCGGTAAAGATTACGCCGGCGCATGATTTCAACGACTTCGAAGTGGGTAAACGCCACAACCTCGAGCAGATCAACATCTTCGATGACTTCGCTCGTATCAACGAGACCACACCCGCTGCCTATCGCGGCCTCGACCGGTTCGTTGCGCGAAAGCAGATCGTTGCCGATCTCGAAGCGCTCGGCCTGCTCGACAAGATCGAACCGCACACGCACGTCGTGCCGCACGGCGACCGCTCCGGCGTACCAGTCGAGCCTTACCTGACCGACCAATGGTACGTAAACGTCAAGCCGCTCGCCGAGCGCGCGATTGAGGCGGTACGTTCCGGCAAGACCAAAATGCTGCCGTTGAACCGCGAGCAGGATTTCTACCGCTGGATGGAAAACATCGAGCCGTGGTGCGTGTCGCGCCAGCTATGGTGGGGTCATCAGATCCCAGTATGGTATGGACCCGATGGCGCTTACGTCGTTGCTCGCGACGAGACGGATGCCAAGTCCAAAGCGCGCGCGAAGTGGGGCGGCAATGTTGCCTTGAGGCGCGATCCCGACGTTCTCGATACCTGGTTCAGTAGCGCGCTGTGGCCGTTCTCGACGCTCGGCTGGCCGGACAAGACCCCCGAGCTTGCCAAGTATTATCCGAATTCGACGCTCGTCACCGGCTTTGATATCCTGTTCTTCTGGGTTGCCCGCATGATGATGGCGGGACTGTTCACGCAGGATCAAATCCCCTTCCACGAGGTTTATCTGCACGGCCTCGTCCGCGACGAGAAGGGTCGCAAGATGTCGAAGACGCTGGGCAACGTCATCGACCCGCTCGATGTCATCAACGTCTATGGTGCCGATGCGTTGCGCTTCACGCTGGCGTCGCTGGCAGCCCAAGGTCGCGATCCGAAACTCGGATTGAAAACGGCCGAGAGCAACCGCAATTTTGCAACCAAACTGTGGAACGCCTCGCGGTTCGCCGAAATGAACGAATGCGTGCGGGTGAAGGGCTTCGACCCCGCTTCAGTCAAGCAGCCGATCAACCGCTGGATTGCTGGCGAAACACAACGCGCGGCGGCAGCGGTCACTGCCGGTATCGAAGCCTACAAGTTCAATGAGGCAGCGACCGCCGTCTATGAGTTCACCTGGGGCCAGTTCTGCGATTGGTACCTGGAATTGATCAAGCCCGTCTTGATGGGTGACGACGAACCGGCCAAGGCCGAGACCCGGGCGATGGTCGCGTGGACCCTCGACCAGATCCTCAAGCTGCTGCATCCGTTCATGCCCTTCATCACCGAAGAGCTGTGGGCGCACATGGTCGAGCATGGCGAGAAGCGCGGCAGTTTGCTGTGCCATAGCACGTGGCCTCACTACGACAAGTTGATCGATCCGTCAGTCGACGCCGAAATTGGCTGGGTCGTCCGCCTCATCAGCGAAGTGCGCTCGGTGCGTACTGAGATGAAGGTGCCGGCGGCGGCCAAGATCGGCTTGGTGGTTCTCGGTGATGACAAGGCCGTTGCCGATCGTATTGGCCGTCATGATGAGACGATCAAGCGGTTGGCGCGGCTCGACGCGATCACATTCGCGAAATCGGCGCCGCCAGGATCGGCGCAGATTGTGCTTGACGATGCGACCGTCGCCCTGCCGCTTGAGGGCGTGATCGATATGAGCGCCGAGCGTGCGCGCATCGCCAAGGAACAAGCGAAGACCAACGACGAGATCGCGAAGGTCATGGCCAAACTCGGCAACGCCGAACTTATGGCAAAAGCACCGGAAACCGTCGTTGAGGAGCTAAAAGAGCGTCACGAGAGTTTCTCCGCGACACTTAAAAAACTCGATGCAGCCTTGAAGCGGATTGAAAGTTGAGAGCACAGTTGAGTGAACTGGGCACGACTTACTTCGCTCACTGCTCTCGGCTGTCTTCCAGTTTTGCCACGCGCTTCGACGTATCGGCCGATGTCACGCGCAAGCCGGTCAGTTTCCAACCCAAACCGTCGAGCTCCATCACACTAACGTAGTGCCTGTCGGAGACATTGCGGTCGGCGATCTCTATCTCGATGCGGGTGAACGTTTGGAACTCGGCGCGTTTAATGCGCGCCCAAAATTGTTTGATGCGCTCCAGCTTGGTGGCAGCCTCTGGCTCTGGTTTATCGTTGGCAACCGACTCTCGCCACATGGTGCGATAGTCGAGCAGCTTGGGTAGCCCTTCGGGCGTCACATATGTATCGATGAAACGGTCGAGCATGGTGGCGCCGAACGCACTCTTTACGCGCTGCCAAATCGAGGGCTGAACTTTCTCGCCCGCGGCGGTCGCCATCGGAAAAAGATTGGCATGATCGGCAAGGGAGGCTCGCAGGCTTTCGCGCACGCGGGGCCACTCGACGCGCGTTTCGATGGCGGGCGTGTCGCCTCGCTTAATCGCCTCGCGCAAATTCCACATCGAAACGAACGGTGACGCGACGTAGGCAACGCCCACGAGCGATAGGAGCAGGGCATGCAGTGTTAGGCGGCGCAAAGACATCCAAGGTCTCCCAGATAGGCGGACAGTAAAGCCGGGCAATTCTGACCACGTGATGTCGGTTCGGCTGCTACGTCGAATTATTCGGCTGGTGTCAGTCGAAATTGTTTCTCCGCACTGACATAAATCGCAGTTTCCGCGTGCGTATCACGGTCCGCACGCGTCCTCGATTTTCGCACAAATAATCTTAACTTGTACGTGTGGCGTAACAGTCACGTTACTCAGCATCGATGCCACTTTTGGGTCACAAACGTGACGGACAAGGATGGTCGGCAAGCTTCGTTAACGATCCTTAATGCCGGACAGATGTGCAAGGTGGCGGGGATGGGTACCATTTCCAGCGCACTGAAGGGTGCGGTTGCGCATTGGCCGGAAGGCAGTGGCCGGAAGGCAGTGCGCAGGACACTTGAGGGCGCTAGGTGGCTAAGTGAGACAATGACCAATAATTGTAACAAGAGCAAATTCCTGGATCACGTTAATGGCGCGCCGTTGCACGACGGCGCAGGCATGCTCGACGTTAACCTTTCAGAGAACGAATTGGCTGCGCGCCGCAAGCCGCGGATGCCGGTGCCTAACAATTACCAAATAGGCGCATTACGTAATTATGCAGACCAGGTGGGGCCGGCCATAAATGGCGCGGCTGCTTACGCTGGCGGAAAGGCCGAAGTTGTCTGTTTCGCGGACATCTAACCCGCGCCACCTTCCTAACGGAGGCGGCGGTTTGGGTTTAAGATCGTTGATGCGTGCTGGAGTATTCGCCGCGTGCGTTGGTGCGGCCGCATTGTCGGCTACGGCCGGTGGCGCGTATGCCCAATATTCCCCCGCCGGTGCGAGGACGCCTGCGTCTGCTACGACTGCCAAATCGTCGGCAGGTATAAAATTCGCGACGCCGGATGCGGCCTACGAACATGGCCGGAGCGCATTGCAAAGTGGACATCCCGAACTGGCGATCGCAGCTTTTGAGTATGCGGCTGAACGGGGCGTGTTTTTAGCGCAGTTCTATTTGGCTCGCGTATTTGCGGACAATACGCTCAGCCTTACCGATCATGCACGCGCATTCGAACTCTATCAGTCGATCGTCACAGAGTTCGCCGAAGTCGATGTGGATGATAATCCGCGTGCACCGTTTGTTGCCAAGTCTATGATTGCTTTGGCCGACTACTTCCGTTCCGGCATTCCCTCCGCCGGCGTTCAACCTGATCTGGAACAGACCGCAAAGCTTCTCCGCAGTGCCGCGAAGGCATTCCGTGACGAAGACGCGCAGTATGAATTGGCTAAATTGCTGCTTCACGGCGGCGATGGCGTTGCCGCCGATCCGCAGGAGGCGGTGTACTGGTTGCGCAGGCTTTCGCAACATGGCCACACCAGTGCGCAGGCGATCTTAGCCGATCTTTATTGGCGCGGTCAGCATGTGCAAAAAGACAAGACACAAGCACTGCTATTGATCACATTGGCGGCGGAAAATGCGCCGGCCACCGAGCGTGTCTGGATTGAAGACAAGTACCAGAACATTTTCTGTGGCGCGGGCGAAGGTGTGCGCCGGCAGACGCAGGGTGCGGTCGCGGAGTGGCGGAGTAAATACGGTCGTGCGCGAGAAGAGCGGCCCGGTCGCGACGGTCTTAGTGTGATGCAGCCGCATCCGCAGCGGACCTGCAGCAATGGCGAACTGGTGCTCACAGGCCGCCGCAGTGAATCCGCGCGAGGTCCTATCGTCGAAACTTCGCCCGTGCCGCGCCTCGATGCTGTTCAGCCACGTTCCGAGCCTGGAACTGGCGGGTATGCGGCGGCCCCGATGCCAGGATCGAATATCGGATCTGGCGCAGGATTTATGCAGGGTAACGTATCGGGATTTAGCCTGCGCGATTCAACGCAGAAGAGCCTGACGCCGCCGCGCTAGAGCTACCTGAACTCGGCCACAGACGACCGCAGAGCGGACGCGCTAAACGTTCAGTTCGACCCAGACCGGCACGTGATCCGATGGCTTTTCCCATCCGCGTGTAAATTTATCGATGCCAGCGCTGTTTAGACAGTCGGTGGCTTGTGCCGACAGCAACAGATGATCGATCCGGATGCCTTGGTCTTTTTGCCACGCACCGGCTTGGTAATCCCAGAACGTATAGATGCCGGCCTGCGGATAACAGCTCCTTATGGCGTCGGTCAATCCGAGTGACTGGAGGCGCCGGAGCGCGGCACGGCTCTCGGGTTGAAACAACGCATCGTCGACCCAGTTGGCTGGTGATTTCGCATCTTCCGGTTGGGGAATGACATTGTAGTCGCCAGCCAGCACGACAAGTTGCTCACTCTCGATCAAGCTGCGCGCGTGTGCTTCAAGGCGCTGCATCCAGCTCAATTTGTAGCCGAATTTATCGGTGCCGAGCGGGTTGCCGTTGGGCAGATACAGCCCACCGATCCGAATTGATCGAGCGCCGGCCGTGACGCTCGCCTCGATGTAGCGGGCTTGCTCGTCTAAGGCATCCCCCGGTAGGCCCCGTACCACGTCTTCGAGGCGTGTGCGGGAGAGAATGGCGACGCCGTTGAATCCCTTCTGACCGTGCACCGCGACATTGTAACCGGCAGCCTCGATCGCCTCCGTGGGAAACCCTTCATCGACCGACTTTATTTCCTGCAGACAGACGACATCGGGTTTCGTCTCGCCAAGCCAAGCGAGGAGTGTTTCGATCCGCGCCTTGACGCCATTGATATTCCAAGTCGCGATTTTCATTTTGTTCGCCCGTTCGCTAAATCGATGGCGCAGGTTGCTTCAGAACCGGCTCTAAATATTTCTTTAAGATTATTGGAAGATGATCGCTGTTTAGATTGCATTCCATCAGGCAGCGCCATGTCAGAGGATTTCCTCACGTTCAAGGACGATCAACTTGATCGCCGGTTGTACATTATCTTCGCCGTGAATTTGTTGGTAGCCGGTTTGACACTGCTCGGCTGGCCCCTGCTGCAACCTATTGTAGCTGGCCCGTTGCAGTGGGGTACCGGAAATTATGTCGGTTCGCATCCGGAGCTTTTGGCTTATCCGGTGGTCTCGCTTTGGTCAGCACCAGTTTTGGCTATGGCCATAGCTTGGATCTTGCGTAGCGAAGGGCAACGCCAATGGGCCATAACACTGGCCAGCGCACCGCTGATTTTTCTGGCTATTCTAACCGTCTGTTACCATCTGGGGCTTTCTAAGCTCGGCTAGACCGTAAAACTCGTGCCGCACCCGCATGATGCAACGGCGTTCGGATTTCGAATCTTGAAGGCTGCGCCGATCAGGTCGTCGACAAAATCGATTTCCGCGCCGTTCAAGAACTCGAGCGAAACCGGGTCGACCAGCACGCGAGCGTTGTCGCGCTCGATGATGATATCGTCGGGCGCTGACCCAGACACCAGATCGAATTTATACTGAAAACCCGAACAGCCGCCGCCTTCGACGCTCACGCGCAGGAGCTTGTTCACAATCTCGTTGGCGACGATTTGATTGATCCGTGAGGCCGCACTTTGGGTCATGGTCACGATGTTCATGTTTAGGACGCCTTTTCCGCCTGCCCACGCAGCATGCTATTAAGACATAGGAGTCGCGGTGGCGTTGTCAATTGCGGCACCGGCGCCGGAGATCACGTTGTTGGTGTTGTTGGATTGATTTGACCACGATGCGGAACCAATTCAAGCCTGCGGCTATTTCCGGCCCAGTAGCGTCACACCGCGATTACGGTGCTCAGCTGACGCCCGGCGAGCGTTGGCTAGCACCGTATGCTGCGAGCCGGTCGCCGGGACGCGGCCGGCTGTATCTGGAAGCAAGATGTCCCACGCGATCTGATTTCCAGCGGGATCGCGACCGCATCATTCATGCAAGCGCATTTCGCCGATTAACGCACAAGACACAAGTCTTCGTCTATCATGAGGGCGACCATTATCGCACGCGCCTCACGCATACGCTGGAGGTGGCGCAAATCGCCCGCACGGTGGCGCGCCAGCTGTGCCTCGATGAAGATCTAGCCGAGGCTCTAGCGCTGGCTCATGATCTTGGTCACCCACCGTTCGGTCATGCGGGCGAACGTGCGCTCGATGGCGCCAACGCGGTCCATGGCGGCTTCGATCACAATGCGCAGAGTTTACGGGTCGTCACCAAACTCGAACGCAAATATGCGGCGTTCGACGGATTAAACCTCACCTTCGAGACGCTGGAGGGCTTGATTAAGCACAACGGCCCCCTGACCGGGCCCGCTGCAGAGCCGACTCGGCGGGTGATCAAGAACTTGGCGCACTGGCAAGATTTCGCCATCTCTGCGTGGCCGTGCGGCGAGGCGCAAGTGGCAGCACTGGCCGACGATATAGCGTATGCAACTCATGACATCGACGATGGCCTACGCGCGGGGTTGATATCAATTGACGATCTGGCAACTGCCCCGCTTGCAGATGTCATCATTGCCGGCATGCTGCCGGATATTCGAGAGGGCGATCCGAGCCGGCGCCATTACGACGTCAGTCGCCGCATGATAACGGTGCTCATCGGGGACTTGGTCAAGGCCAGCCGCGAGCGGTTGCGTGCCGTGGAGCCAACGGACGCCGACGCTATGCGCCGGGCGGGCCAGCCAGCAATCGTTTTCTCCGTCGATATGGCGGCTCGCCTGAGCGGTCTGAAAGAATTCCTCTTTGCCCACGTTTACCGCCATCCCCGTGTTACGAGCGTGATGGATGGCGCCGAACAGATCGTTCGGGATCTGTTCAATCACTACCGTCACGATCGCAGCGCTTTGCCAACCGACTGGCGGGAAGCCGCGCTGCGACACGGCGAACGGTCGCAATCGCGTGTCATCGCCGATTTTGTTGCGGGCATGACAGACCGGTATGCCATTGCGGAACATAGCCGTTTGTTTGACGCCACTCCCGAGTTGCGATAGCGGCAGGGCTCGGACCGGGGACACCGGCGTTGATCGAGAAGCGGCCGATAATCAAAGGCCGCGCAAAGGATATTTGGCATGAACGTTTTCTCCAACATCGAAGCGCTAGTCAGAGATCAGCTTGGCGCGTTGATGCGAGAGGGCACACTGCCCGGCGGTCTCGACATGACGGCCATCAATGTCGAGACGCCAAGAGACCCGAGCCACGGCGACTTGTCGACGAATGCCGCAATGGTGCTTGCCAAGTCCGCCCGAATGAAACCACGCGACATTGCCGACAAACTCGTTGCCAAACTCGCGACAGACCTTCGCGTGACTGCCGCCTCGGTTGCTGGCCCTGGATTTATAAACCTCACCCTAGATCCCGGCGTATGGCGGTCGCAAATCACTCAGATTTTGACTGAGGGCGCCGAGTATGGCCGCATGAATGCGGGGCAGGGCGGGCGCGTCAACGTCGAATACGTCTCGGCCAATCCGACCGGACCGATGCACGTCGGTCACTGCCGCAATGCCGTTGTTGGCGATGCCATTGCCAATCTAATGGCGTTTGCTGGTTTCGATGTGACCCGCGAGTATTACATCAACGACGCTGGTGGGCAGGTCGACACACTCGCGCGTTCGGCCTTCCTGCGGTATCGCGAGGCGCTTGGCGAGACGATCGGAGAGATCCCGGAAGGGCTTTATCCGGGCGAATATTTGAAGCCGATCGGCGAGGCACTGGCCCAGAAATACGGCAACACGTTGCGCGACAAGCCCGAAGCCGAGTGGCTGCCGGATGTCCGCCAGGCATCGATCGCTGGAATGCTCGATATGATCAGAGCGGATCTTGCAAGCCTGCGCATCAAGCATGACGTGTTTTTTTCTGAGCGTTCACTGACGAGTGGCGACAAGGACCTCGTTGCCGAAACGATCGCGAAGTTGAGTGCGCGCGATCTGGTTTATGTTGGCACGCTACCGCCACCCAAGGGCGAGGCTAACGAGGAATGGGAAGATCGGCCGCAAACCTTGTTTCGTTCAACCCAATTTGGCGATGATATGGATCGCGCGCTCAAGAAGTCGGATGGCGGCTACACATACTTTGCGTCCGACATGGCCTATCACCAGAACAAGCTCGACCGGGGCTTCACTCATCTCGTCAACGTGTTAGGTGCCGATCACAGTGGCTATGCCAAACGCATCAAAGCGGCGGTGGCAGCGCTCAGCGAAGGGCGCGCCGAACTCGATGTGCAGTTCTATCAGTTCGTAAAACTGCTCAAGAACGGCGAGCCGCTGAAGATGAGCAAGCGTTCTGGCACCTTCGTCACTTTGCGTGATGTTGTCGATG
>JANLPY010000176.1:0-2848 GCA_031367505.1 Hyphomicrobiaceae bacterium
CCGCAATGCCGTGCAAAACATCGCGATCGCTGATGCAGCCAGAATACTAAAATCAGACCCGAACAATCCATTCATTCGGATCACGCGTGCCAAAGCCTATGCTGGACAGGGCGATTGGCGGCAGTCGATCGAAGATCTAAATGCTGCAATTTCATTGCAGCCGCCGCCGGCCCTTGCCGATTGGGTGGCGCGCCGAGGACACGCACACCTGGCCCTGGGGCAGTTCAAGGAAGCCCTCATTGATCTCGAGTATGCGCTTGAGAACAGTCGGCGCGGCGAAGAATGGGGGTATCCTCCAATCGATCTGGCTGAACACAGTCTTCTTGGAGCCTTGCAGAACCTCGGCCAGGTCACAGACTACTACTACTTGAAAGAACTGATCGCAGCGGTGAAACTCCACGTTGCAAAGCGCAAACGCAAGTGAAGTCGGCAACTATTGGACCATGGATTGCTAGCGGCTGCATGGTGTTCTAGCGGCTCTTGCGGTTCATAACTCGACTGTCCGTCAAACCTGGTCCTGATTTGGTTGCGTGTTTGGCTGCCAAAGGACGTGAAGCCAAAAATCGTGCGATCTTGCCTTCCACTAGCGTGCGCGGCCGGAGATACGTCGCCCGCGTCGCATTGCGCACGGCCTCGAGCCGGCCGCCGGGGATCTCGGGATAGACGGTGGCAATAGGGCGTGGGTCCGTGGGCAGGCCGTTCACGGTGAATTTGGTCCAGGCGGTATGGCTCGCGGTCTCCACCAGCGTGACCGGATTGCCGAGCCCCAGCTCGGCAGCCAAAAGCGGGGCGTCCTCGGCCCCCACGCGAAAACACACCAGGGTCGAGGCGTTGGCAATCAGGGACTGGCGCAGGTGATCCGGCAGTTGACCAAGAAACTGATGCGCCCCAACAATCTGTAGGCGGAATTTACGCGCCTCTGACAGCGCTTCGGAAAAGCTGGCCGTGGCGAAGTTCTGCAATTCATCGACATAGAGAGTGAAGTCGCGCCGCTCGTCCTCGGGAATGTCGGCGCGGCTTTGCGCGGCCTGGGCGAAGGCGGTGGCGAACAGGGCGCCCAATAAATGGCTTGGGCCTGGTCCGAGATTGCCTTTTGATAAGTTGAGGAGGAGGATTTTTTGCTTGTCCATCAGTCTACGGATATTTAATGTGGGCTTGACTTGCCCGAAAATATTGCGGATCGCCGGTGGCCCCAAAAGGGCATTGATACGGGTAAGGATGGGCGATACGGCCTCGCTCGCGAACTTGTCGGAATAGCTTTCCCACTCGACCAGCCAGAAAGCACGGACCACCGGATCGCGGGCATGGGCAATGAGCTGGTTGCGATAGTCGGGGACGGTGAGTAGGCGAGGCAGGCCAAGAAGCGTCGTGCCCGGAGCATCGAGCAGCAGCCGCAGCCCCATGGTCATCAGGTACGTCATGCGTGGCGCCGTCTCGAGCGTCGATCCCCAGATGTGGGCGAAGGCTTCCACGATCTGCGACGCGACCAGCGCCCGCCTATCGAGCGGCACATTGTGCAATGGATTGAAGCCAAGATGAAAGCCGGGGTCGGACGGATCGATATATATGACATCCCCGGAGCGCTCGGGCGACGTTGCTCCGGCGATGGCCATGCAGAGGTCTCCGTGAGGGTCCAGTAGAGCGAAGCCCCTGTCGCGCCGGAGATCGGACAACATCATGGAGAGCAGGAGTGTCGATTTTCCGACCCCAGATTTTCCTATCACATACACATGCGCCCGACGATCTTCGTCGCTCAAAAACGCCGGCTCGCCGTCGGAGAGAAAGTGGCCCAGCACCACGCCGTGTTGAAAGGTCTCGCGCATGGGTCGCCGGCCGTTTCGGAGCGCACTCCGCAGAGGAGCGCGCGGGATCGTGGCACTCGATGTGTGTCGTCGGGCCAAGCCGAGCTCGGACGGCGGCCGTTGAGCACGGCCACCTCGGTTATCACTACACATTCAGTGTAGCAGGCAAACGAGGGCTATTCGTTTGGTACGCTGTGGACGGAGTATCAGGTCAGGGTAGGTAGATGCGAACGTTCGCTGTCGCGTAATCGATGTCGACGGTCTCGTCGGTGAAGAAACTGGCGCCGACATAGCCGTGGATAGCTGTGGGCGGGTAGGCCTGCCCGAAGGTTCTGAAATGCGCGTAGAGGTCGGAGCGCTGGCGGCCGATCCAGTCGACGATGACGGGGGCGCGCATGAGGGCCGGAGAAGTGGGGAAATTGGTTGTGTCGTCCATCAGCTTGAATCGGGAGGGACGGATGCTGGCGGGATCGAGGCCGAGACGGGTGCGGGTGTGATGGGTGACGAAGAGTTGGTAGCGGGCGCCGGTGTCGATAGCGCAGATGAGTTCGATCGGTTCGGCAAGAAAAGGGCCGCCCACTGTGAGTTTGACACAGGGGCGGCCGGAGACGAACGGGTGCTCGAGAACGAGCGAGGGCATCCTGTGCTCCGGTCAGACGGAGCCGATATGGAAGGATGCTGTCCTGGCCGGGTCGCCGTAACGCTGGCGGAACAGGCTGTTGAGGTCGCCGCCGTCGCTGGCGGTGACATACTTGCCGGTCTCGCAATCGATCAGGATATGTTGGCGCGGATAGCGGCTTTCTATTTCGCCACGTTGGCGGTCGTACTGCGCCATTGCCTTGTCGACGATTTCCTCAGCGAGGCGGTTGCCTTCCGGCGTATCCCAAAGTGTGGTCATCTCACTCTCCATGTCGGCGAGAGCATCCGGCATGACCCCTTTTCCGGGCCGCGCAGGTGCGCCCAGATTGTGACCGTTGAGGGGTCTACTTGGGGAATGATACAGGAATTTACGTAAACGCGACATGAATGGAATTGTTCCGGTCGGC
>JANLPY010000185.1:0-15640 GCA_031367505.1 Hyphomicrobiaceae bacterium
GCTCTGAACCGCGCGATATCCGGCGCGTAACGTTGCGTCAGATCGATATCGTCCCAGCCGTTCAACAATTGCAGCCGGCGCACCGGGTCGATCATGAAAGCGACGCTCAATTCACCGGCGCTAATCGTCAGCGCCTGCAGATCGACCCGCAAACGAGGTGCACGATGCGAACTCACGACGGCCAATAACGCCTCGGCTTCCGTCTCGGTGACAACTGCCGGCAACAGTCCGTTTTTCACAGCGTTGGATGCAAAGATATCGCCGAACGACGGCGCAATCACGCAACGGATGCCGTAGTCCCACAGCGCATAAACTGCCGCCTCGCGCGAGGAACCGGTACCAAAGTTGCGGCGCGCAACGACGACCTTCGCACCGGCAAAGCGTGAATCGTCGAGGACGAAATCAGCTCGCGCTAAGCCAGCTTCGTCGAAGCGCAAATCGTGCAAAAGGAAGTTGCCGTAACCTTGAGCGCGCGAGCGTTTCATGAAACGAGCGGGAATGAGTTGATCGGTGTCGACGTTCGCAAGTCCGAGCGGACAAGCGATGGCATCAAGCGTCGTGAACTGTTCCATGCTCAATCCTCCAACAGCGGCAGGGTCCGCACATCTGTCAAGTGCCCGGTGACGGCTGCGGTCGCGACCATGGCCGGTGACATCAAATGCGTGCGTGCGCCGACACCTTGCCGCCCGCGAAAATTACGATTAGTGGTCGATGCGCAGCGCTCGCCAGCGGCAACCAGATCGCCATTCATGCCGACGCACATCGAACAACCGGAGTCAGCCCAAGTCAGGCCGGCATCGATGAATATACGATCGAGCCCTTCAGCTTCGGCTGCACGTTTAACTTCGCTCGATCCGGGCGAAACCAATCCAGGCACGGCGGATTTCCGCCCGCGCAGTACGTTGGCCGCCGCTCGCAAATCTTCCAATCGTCCATTGGTGCAGGAGCCGATAAAGACGCGATCAACCTTCACGCCGGCGAGGCGCATGCCCGGTGATAACCCCATGTACTGGAGCGCATCGGCAATATACGCCGCCCGCACCGGCTCGCCTCCAGCAGCAATCGGAGTGCGTTCCGTGATCGGCAGCGCATCCTCGGGGCTCACGCCCCATGTCACCATGGGGACGATATTGCTGGCATCAACAGCGACTTCACGATCGAAAACGGCGCCGTCGTCGGTTACCAGCGCGCGCCACTGCACAATCGCCGCGTCAAGCAACGGGCCAGACGGTGCAAAGGGCCGGCCGTGCACCCAGGCGAACGTCGTCTCATCGGGCGCGATCATGGCGCAGCGCGCGCCCGCCTCTATCAACATGTTGCAAAGTGTCATCCGGCCTTCCATCGACAACGCGGAGATCGCCCGGCCGCAATACTCGATGGCGTGGCCTTGCGCGCCGCCCGCCGAAATCCGAGCGATAATATGCAACGCCACATCCTTGGCGGTAATGTGCGCTCCCAACACGCCATCGACGCGTATCCGCATTCGTTTCGGTTTGCGCTGCCACAGCGTCTGCGTCATCAGAACGTGGGCGACTTCTGAAGCACCAATGCCAAAAGCGTAGGCGCCGAATGCGCCATGCGTTGAGGTGTGGCTATCGCCACAAACGATCAGCAAGCCAGGCAAGGTTAGGCCCTGTTCCGGTCCGGCGACGTGGACGATGCCTTGCGCCGGATCATCGAGCCCGAACAACCTGAAGCCGTGTTTGGCAGCGTTGGCGGAAAGCCGATCGACCATGCCGGCGACTTCCACGTCAGCGATCAACGGCCGTCCGCGCGTCGGGACGTAGTGGTCGGCAACTCCAAAGGTCAACGCCGGTTCGGCAACACCCGCCGCTCGCTCATCGAGCTTGCGGAAAGCATGGTGCGAACCTTCGTGCACGAAATGGCGATCGACCCAAAGTAACGTCTCGCCGTCCTCGCGCGTCGTGATGACACGTGCGTCCCACAACTTATCGAACAGGGTGCGCGGGCTGCTCATATCGCTGCAATCTCCGCCAGGATTTCGGCCACCGTCGCCACGCGGCCGAGATTGCGCAAGCCCTCGATGGCGGTCTTGTGGTTGGCCGGGGAGAAGGCCGCGCAGCCGTCCTCGATCACGACCACATCAATGTCGCGGACATGCGCATCACGTACCGTCGAGGTCACGCCGCCATTCGTGACGATGCCGCAAACGAGCAAACGCTTGATGACAAGCTTTCGGATCACCCACTCCAAACGGCTCATATAGAATGCGGAATAGGCAACCTTCTCGATCGCCACGTCGACGGGCTGCAGTAAATCTACAGTCGCGTTGCCCCATGAGCCCGGTGCGAAATCTCCCTTGGTGAGGAATGGTCGCAACTGCCGCAAGTGGGCCGAAATCAACGGTTCGCCGTCGCGGCCCGGCACCAGCGTAAATTGTGTTGCAATCACGAGCCCGCCTTGGCTGCGAAGCGCATCCGCGATCAACTTGACCTTGGCTGGCAGGGCGGCGATCCCGGGCGCGGATTGGCCAGCGCGACCGTAAGCGCCGCGCGCATCGATAAAGTCGTTCTGCAGATCACAGATCAACAGCGCCGTGGTTTTCGAATCCAGCACCTCAGTCGCCATCACTGCCGCTCCACGATCAGGTTTCCGAAGTCATCGACCTTGGCTGCGAGGCCGGGATCAACGACAGTGGTGGCATCCGCTTGTTCGAGAATAGCCGGACCCTCGATCACCGCGCCGATCGGCAGCGCAAGGCGATCCCAGATCCTTGTGACATGCCATGCGCCCTCGAACCAAACCGGACGCTCCCCGCATTGCGCGGTGTTGATGTTCGCCTCGGCATTGGGCGCCAGCGCCTTCAGATCGAACACCGGCCGCCGGCCGATTGCTGCCGTGCGCAAGTTGACAATGCGCACCGCAATGCCGGGCAGCAGCCGCGAGAACGCCTTGGCATAGGATGTCTCGAAGGCGTGGCGCACGATTGCTTCACAGATGCCGGTGGTGGCGCCGGCGAGGCGCACGGGCAGGGGAACCGCAACCGTGTGCGTCTGTCCTTGGTAGTGCATATCGAGCTCGTAGGTGATGTCGATTGCGTTCACCTTCAGCTTAGATGCCGCAACAACGGCACGCGCCTCTCGTCCAGCCCCGGCCATGCGTGCATCGAGCGCACTTGCGTCGAGATCGTCGAGCAGCAAATTGACCGTCGCGACCTGATCGTGCCGCACGTCGGCGATGATGCAGCCGAGCGCCGACGTAATGCCGGGATAGCGCGGCACGAGGGCGGATTTCAATCCGGTATCGCGGATCAACGAACCCACATGAAGCGCGCCGCCGCCACCAAAAGGGACCGCCGTGAAGCGCGATGGATCATACCCACGCTCGACCGACACGAGCCGGATCGCACCAGCCATTTTTGCATTGGCGATGCGCACAATGGCTTCAGCGGCCGCCTCCGCACCCAACGATAACGGCCGGCCAACGTGTTCCAGGATTGCTTCGCGCGCGGCATCGGCATCCAGACGGGTCAAGCTGCCGCCAATTGGTTTGCCAGCATTGATCCGGCCTAGCACGATGTTGGCATCGGTCAATGTGGGGCGCGTATTGCCTTGGCCATAAGCGACAGGCCCCGGACGCGAACCGGCACTCTCTGGGCCGACACTGAGCAATCCGCCGGCGTCTATATGGGCGATCGATCCGCCCCCGGCACCGATCGTGGTAATCTCGATCATTGGCGTGCGCACCACTAATCCGAAATCAACCGTGGTCTGCGCGGCGAGCGACGCCTGTCCGCCGGCTACCAACGATACGTCGAACGAGGTGCCGCCAAGGTCGGCGGTGATGACATCTGCGAACCCGGCCGCGCGTGCGATTTCCGCGGCAGCAATCACGCCCGCGGCCGGGCCGGACAATGCGGTGCGCACCGGAAACTTGCGAGCGGTTGCGGTCGACATTACGCCGCCATTCGACTGCACGATATGAAAAGAGCCGGTGAATTCTGCCGCAGCCAGGCCGTTCTCCAATTTACCGAGATAGCTCGCGACCACGGGTTGCAAGTAAGCGTTCAGCGCGGTCGTCGATGTGCGTTCGAACTCGCGGATCTCGGGCAGGATTTGCGCCGAATGCGCCACATGCTCGTTCGGCCAGATCGCCGTTGCCGCAGCATAAGCCGCATGCTCGTTCGCCGGATTGGCGTAGGCGTTGATGAACACGATCGCTAGTGCCTCGGCCCCGTCCGCCAGAAGCTTGCGACACGCAGCACGAACAGCATCGACGTCGATTGGGGTGCGAATGCTGCCATCGGCGAGTGTGCGCTCGGAAACCTCGTACCGCATCTCCCGGGACGCGATGGGCTCAAAATCGCCCCACAAACCCCAGGTGTGGGGCCGGTCCCGGCGACGCATCTCCAGCGTATCGCGGAAGCCCGTCGTCGTGATTATGCCGATCTTGGCGCCCTTGCGTTCCAGCAACGCATTGGTGCCGACGGTCGTGCCGTGAATGATCGCGCCGAGCTTGGCGATCGCACCAAATCGCGCGAGGCCGTCGATGAACCCGACCGCTTCGTCACCGCGGTTCGAAGGCACCTTGGCGATGGTGAATTCTCCCGTCGCCTCGTCGAAAAAGGCAAGGTCCGTGAATGTGCCGCCGACATCGACGCCGACGATAGCTGAGCGCCGCGCGATCATGTCGCTCTCCCAGCCCGCAATACTTCTGTGGCGGTGAGATCGAGAATACCATCCGCACTCGCGGCTACTCGATAGATTGCGGCAGCAGTCGCAGTTGAAATTAGGCCGCGTCTCACATCCCGCGCGACCTTCGCCGGATCGCGGTGAAGCGGATCGCCCCAACCGCCACCGCCCGGCGTTTCCAATCGCAAGTGCTGGCCAGCGGCAAGTTTGACGCCGGTGATCTTCGACGCCATCGGCGCTACTTGCGGCCCCGCCGTACTGTCCCAGACGAAACGATTGAGCGCCGCGGACGCCCCTCCATTCACGCCAAAGGGCGGGTAACGCCCGCGCTCGCCAAGCAGTGCAACATCGGCACCGCTCTCTGACAGGATTTCCAATTCATATATTGCGCCGAAGCCGCCGCGATGCTCGCCGGCGCCTGCGCTATCGGCTCGCAGCGCCCATTGCGTGAACATCACCGGATAGGACGCTTCGAGGATTTCGGCCGGTGGAATGGTCGCGGTCGAAATCGGATTATTGGCATGATTGAGACCATCCGAAAGGGGATTGCCGCCGAGACCGCCGCCGAAGAAGCAAAACATCACCCACCGCGCGCGGTCCGAACAATGACCGGCGATCGACAAGGCGTTGATTGTGCCGAACGGCGCGGCCGTCGCCCGCGCCGGATCAGCTATGGCGAGCGCGCCGAACACCACGCCGATCATACGCAGAATGGTTTCGGTATAGCCGGCCACCGGGCGCGGCGCGGTTGCGCCTAGGAACGTCGTGTCAGGAATGACAAATCTGATCGGCCGCAGACAACCGGCATTGGCTGGCACGGCGGTGAACACGTGCTTGAGCGCCACATAGCAGCAGGCAACAGCCGTGGCGTAGGCGATGTTGACCGGACCGGCGCAAGGTGGCGACGAGCGCGAGAAATCGAGCGTCATCTCGCTGCCTCGGATCGTCAGGTCGAGCGCCACGGTCAGCCGCTCGTCGATAATGCCGTCGTTATCGAGATAATCCTCGAAGGCATAGATCCCATCCGGCAACGCCTGAATGTTTTCTCGCATTAGCGTCTCGGCGCGGGCCGAAGCGGCATCGAGCGCTGCCGTGACGACATCATCGCAGTACTCGTCGATCAGCGCCTGGAAGCGTTTCTCGCCCAGATCGAGCGCGTTGAGCTGGCCGTTCAAGTCGCCCCAATTGGAGCTGGGCACACGCGTGTTGGACTGCAGGATGTCGACGATATCTTGCTGCAGCACACCTGCCCGAAACAGCTTCACCGGCGGGATCAGCACGCCCTCTTGGAAGCATTCCGTCGCCTGCGGATTGTAGCCTCCTGGCACATTGCCTCCGATATCGAGCCAGTGCCCGACCGAGGCCAACCACGCGAAAACGTTGCCATTCCGCATCAACGGCCGAACCAGGCGGAAGTCGTTCAGATGCGTGCCCCCGGCGTAGGGATCGTTAAAGATAAACGTATCACCGGAGGCCAGATCGCCGGATGCCGCCACCCGATCGATAACGGCCTTCACAGCGAACGCCATTGCGCCGACGAAAATCGGCAACCCCTTGGCGCCTTGTACCAACGTGGCACCGGTTTCGGCGTGATAAAGCCCATGACACGCGTCGCGCGCTTCCGCGATGATCGGATTGAAAGCCGAGCGATAGAGGGTGGCGTCCATCTCGTCGGCGATCTGTTCGAAACGACCGATGAGAATGGCAAAAGTGACCGGATCGAGCGCACTCATTTCTCGTGGCCTTCGTAGGTCCGGCCGAGCGCTAGCATCTGCGGCGTGCCGATGACCTCGTTGAGCGCATCGAAATCGAACATGCGGTTACGGAAGGCGGCGCTACTGCCGTCGCGGGTGAGGGTCGCGTAGAAGTCGCGCGCGGCATGGGCGATCGCCCGCACGATGCCACCAGGAAAGATTACCAATGCAAAGCCGATTTCTTGTAGCTCGGCAGCGCTCAGAATTGGTGTCTTTCCGCCTTCCACCATGTTGGCCATGAGAGGCAGCGTATGCCCAAGTGCCTTCACCAGGTTTGCGAGCTCATCCTTTGTTCCCGGCGCCTCGACGAATAACATATCGGCACCGGCCTGCGCATACAGTCCCGCCCGATCGATCGCCGCCTGAAAGCCTTCAACAGCAATGGCGTCGGTACGCGCAATTACCAGCATATTCTCGTTCGCACGCGCATCGACCGCCGCTTTCACCTTACCGGCCATCTCGCTGGCCGAAATCAACTGCTTGCCGGCCAGATGCCCGCAACGCTTAGGGTAACTCTGATCCTCGATCTGCAGCGCATTGGCACCTGCCCGCTCGAACATCCGCACCGTGCGCTGCATGTTGAGCGCGTTGCCATAACCGTTGTCGGCGTCGACTATCAGTGGTGTCGCCACCCGGTCGCGGATCAGCATGATGGCGCCGGCAACTTCGCTCATCGAGACGAGCCCGATGTCAGGCCGGCCGAGCTTGGTGTAGGCAATCGCCGCGCCGGAAAGGTATAGCGCCTCAACGCCCGCGTCCGTCGCCAGCGAAGCGGTCAGCGCATCGTAGACGCCGGGGGCCAGCAAGATTGGTTTTTGGTTGACCCGCTGTTTGAGAAAATTGCTCATCGCACCCACTTGACCATCCCGGCACGCACCATCCATCACGAGCTTGGCGCATTGTTTCAGCCTCAATTGATAGGGGGCGTCGATTGATTTGGAAAGCGATCGGGTGCATTAGACGTCGCCGGTGCGGCAAGCCTAACTTTTCGCGCAATATCCAGCCTTCCCTTAAAGCCATCTGCTGTGCAACTTTACCGGCGAAGCAACCACCACAGGAATTGATCACATGCTGCACCTGGCCTCAGGAATGGACCGGCTCGGAACCGAGACGGCCTTTGACGTGTTGGCGCGGGCGGCAGCCCTGCAAGCGCAGGGGAAAGACATCATCTCGCTTGGCATTGGTCAGCCTGATTTCAAAACGCCGCAGCACATCGTTGAAGCGGCCATCAAGGCAATGCTTGATGGCCATCATGGCTACACACCCGCTAACGGTATTCCGGCTCTGCGTCAGGCGGTGGTGAAGGACCTGCACAAGCGTCATGCAGTGGAGGTCAATCCAGATCATGTGGTAATCATGCCGGGCGGCAAGCCGACGATGTTCTTTGCCATGTTGATGTTCGGCGCACCCGGCGTCGAGATCATCTATCCAGACCCCGGCTTCCCGATCTATCGCTCGATGATCGAATATACCGGCGCGACGCCTGTTGCGATGGCCCTGCGCGAGGAGAACGGATTCTCCTTCAATGCCGATGAAGTGCTGGCGCAAATTACATCGAAAACGCGGTTGATCATCATCAACAGCCCGGGCAATCCGACTGGCGGCGCGGTGCCTGAGATCGAGATCAAGAAGCTCGTGGCCGGTCTGGCGAAGCATCCCGACGTCGCGATCATGTCGGACGAGATCTACAGCCAAATGCTTTACGACGGCCGCGTCCACACCAGTTTCCTGAAGTTCCCCGAGATTCGCGACCGGCTGATCATCCTCGACGGCTGGTCGAAGACGTACGCGATGACCGGCTGGCGTCTGGGCTACAGCATCTGGCCCGCTTCCCTTGTCGATAAAGTCGTTCGGCTCTGCGTCAATTGCCATTCGTGCGTCAACGCACCAACGCAGTTTGCTGGCATCGCGGCACTCGAAGGCCCGCAAGACGCGGTACACGCGATGGTCGCCGCATTCGACGAACGCCGCCGCGCCATTGTGCCGCTGCTCAATCAGTTGCCGGGCGTCATCTGCGTCGAACCGGGCGGAGCGTTCTACGCGTTCCCCAACATCAAAGGCACGGGGCTATCGGCGAAGGAACTGCAGAACATGATGCTTGAGAAGGCCGGCGTCGCGACGGTTGCCGGCACATCATTTGGAATTCACGGCGAAGGCTATATCCGCTTTTCATATGCCAACTCGCTCGACAACATTCGCAAGGCGATCGAGCGAATCGGCACGCTGCTGCTCGACGTCAAACGGTAACATCCTCGTCAAGTAGTGCACCTTGCTGAACAAGATTCTGGATGAGGCGGTGGAGTAGGCTGATTTGCCTCTTCGAATCTCAGTTGATGTGTGTATTCTGGTCTCCCATGCAACGGTACATCTTCATCACCGGCGGCGTGGTATCCTCCCTTGGAAAAGGCCTCGCTTCCGCAGCGCTCGGTGCGCTCCTCCAGGCTCGCGGTTTTTCCGTGCGCTTGAAGAAACTCGACCCGTATCTGAATGTCGATCCCGGCACGATGAGCCCTTACCAGCATGGTGAGGTGTTCGTGACCGATGACGGCGCGGAAACGGATTTGGATCTCGGCCATTACGAACGCTTCACGGGCGTGCCGGCCAAGAAATCGGACAACATCACCACGGGCCGGATCTACCAGGAAATCATCGCCAAAGAGCGGCGCGGCGATTTTCTCGGCGGCACCGTGCAGGTGATCCCGCACGTCACCGACGCCATCAAGAATTTCGTCACCGCCGGCAACGAGGCTGTCGATTTCGTGTTGGTCGAAATCGGCGGTACGGTCGGCGATATCGAGGGCTTGCCGTTCTTCGAAGCGATCCGCCAGTTGGGCAACGACCTGCCGCGCGGATCGAGCGTCTACATCCACTTGACGCTGATGCCTTACATCCCAAGTGCTGGCGAATTGAAGACCAAGCCGACGCAGCATTCGGTGAAGGAGCTACGCTCGATCGGTATTCAGCCGGATATCCTGCTGTGCCGGTCGGACCGCGAGGTCCCGAAATCGGAGCGCCGCAAGATCGCACTGTTCTGCAACGTGCGCGACGAGGCCGTCATCCAAGCGCTCGACGTCGCGTCCATCTACGACGTGCCGCTGGCCTATCATCGCGAAGGCCTAGACGATCAAGTGCTGACGGCATTTGGAATTTCGGATGCGCCGCGGCCAAATCTCGCTCGCTGGGAAGGCATCAGTCACGCCGTTGCCAATCCTGAAGGCGAAGTATCAATCGCCATTGTCGGCAAGTACACCGGCTTGAAAGACGCATACAAATCATTGATCGAGGCGCTCGTTCATGGCGGCATCGCCAACAACGTGAAGGTCAAGCTCGACTGGATCGATGCCGAAGTGTTTGAGCGCGAGGACCCGGCGCCCTATCTCGAAGGCGTGCACGGCATTCTCGTACCCGGCGGGTTCGGTGAGCGCGGCACCGAAGGCAAGATCCTGGCCGCAAAGTTCGCCCGCACGCGCAAGGTGCCCTACTTCGGAATTTGTTTTGGCATGCAGATGGCGGTCATCGAGGCCGCGCGGAATCTGGCCGGCGTGACCGATGCTAGCTCGACGGAATTCGGTCCAGCGAAAGAGCCGGTGGTCGCGCTGATGACCGACTGGATGAACAACGGCCAACTCGAAATCCGCGCAAATGGCGGGGATCTGGGCGGCACCATGCGCTTGGGTGCTTTTGAGGCCAAACTATCCGGCAATTCAAAAATTGCATCGATTTATGGATCAACGACGATTTCGGAACGTCATCGCCACCGCTGGGAAGTAAACACCGATTATCGCGAACGACTCGAACGAGCGGGATTGGTATTTACCGGCACGTCGCCCGACGGCCTGCTGCCGGAGACGATTGAATATCCCGATCATCCCTGGTTCATCGGCGTGCAATACCACCCCGAATTGAAATCACGCCCCTTTGACCCTCATCCATTATTCAAGGGTTTCATCGGCGCAGCGGTCGATCAGAGCCGGTTGGTGTAGGGAAACCTAGCGCTTGGGCTTAGCGGCAATGATCCGCTTGGGCTGGGGCGGCGCGGTGCGCGCTGGCGAAGTAAATTTCACGCCGATTTCATTACCACGACGCCAGGCGATAACGCAGTCGACGATCACACGATCGCTGGTGAACACAAGCGAGAAAGTTTTCGGCAGATCGCTAATATTGTGATACCGGCTGCCTCGCAACGCACGCACTTCCATCCGTGCGCCGGTCGATGACGTGTCGAGGATAACGCAATTCACCGGCTCGGTGATTTCGCCGCCATAAAGGTAGCCGGCGGTTGCACTGGCCCGGCGATGCGCCCAACGGCGATTATCCTCGGTTGCTGTGCCGACGATCCCGATGAGGGAGGCAGCCCGTTTCGGGGCCAATACGTCGGCCCAGTTCGCGCGCGTGGTTCTGACTGCAACCGTCATTTGAAATTGTCCCGCGGTCGTCATCGCTATTGGAAATCCGTCCGTATGCAATAGTACCGAGGATTGCTGAACAGCAGCTTGCACGATTGCCTACAATTTTATCCAACAGCAAAGTTTGCTTGACCCAATTGAAAACGATTAACTTGCAGTAGCAAGAACACTAAGGGCCGGCCTAGGCTCTACCGCGATCGATCGAGGAGAATTCATGATGTCCAAACCGGCGACTGGCGCCCTCACGACGGGGCATTGTCAATGTGGGGCAATTCGTTACGAATTCGAAGGCAAGCCGAAATGGGTGATGCACTGCCATTGCGAAAATTGCCGTCGCGCCGTGTCGTCGGCGGTGGCGACTTATATCGGCGTGCGCATCGAGCAGTTCCGATACTTGCAGGGCGAACCGGCGCTCTACGAGTCAACGCCCGGCGTACAGCGATACTTCTGCGGCAGATGCGGCTCCCCGATGGCGTACGCCGGTTCTCGATGGCCGGGCGAGGTGCACCTGTTCCACGGCACGCTATCTGACCCATCGCAATGGCCACCAACTGGCCACGCTTATATTGGCGAGCAGGTCCCTTGGTTTGACGCCCACGATACTTTGCCGCGTTATGAAAAAGTTGCAGGCAAAGGCTTCGAGCCAATCCGCCGCGGACCGAAGGCGTGAGCATTATCGTTACGCGCCTGACCGGCGGCCTCGGCAATCAGATGTTTCAGTTTGCGGCAGGATACGCACTAAGCCTCAGGCTGGGTGTGCCGCTGGAACTCGACGTATCGAGCTATGCGCACGATCCGTTGCGTGTGTTCGAGCTTGGTATCTTTGATCTTCGCGTCAAAATTGCCAGCGGTGCAACATTGGCCCGGCTTCTAAAGAAGAGCAAAGGCATTGCCGGTCTGATCAAACGCGTGACGCCAACGCCGGTTGGAACGATCCCGATATACCGCGAGCCGCATTTCGAATTTGATCGCCGCGTACTGACACTTTCAGTACCGCATGCGCTGTCGGGATATTGGCAGTCCGAACGTTATTTCGACGATGCACGCGAGCAAGTGCGCGCAGCATTCACGGCTCTAGAACCATTGGAACCCGAAAACGCGACACTCGCGGCTGCAATCACTGCCGAAGCTGTGCCGGTGTCGCTGCACGTTCGGCGCGGGGATTATGTTACGAGTGCAACGGCGAACGCGACCCACGGAACCTGCTCGCTCGAATACTATCGGGCAGCCATGCAATCGATACAGTCTCAATTTCCCAATGCGCGCTTCTTTGCTTTTTCCGACGACACGGAGTGGACGCGCGAAAATCTCGGCGGCAACTCCGCAATTACGTATGTTGCTGCAAATCCGCCGACCCGTGGCTATCGCGACATGCAGTTGATGAGCTTGTGTCATCACCATATCATAGCCAACAGCTCGTTCAGCTGGTGGGGTGCGTGGCTGAACCGAAAGGCAGACAAGCGAATTATTGCACCTGCAAACTGGTTTGCAGGTGCAACGAAAATCACCCGGGATCTACTGCCTGCGGGATGGGAGCGGTTATGATGCCGCTCTAACTAAGCGTCAGTGTTCGGCTCAAAAGTGTTCAGTTCAAATAAGGACAAACGCGGCGCTCTCCACCGTACGTCGTGTACATACCGGTACGCCATTCGAACGACCTGAAATTCTGCGCGCACAACTGACGGCGGTCGCCAGAGTAGCCTTCCGGTGCGTAATACGGGCCATCGTAGTCGGCCGAGTCGTAGTAATAGCCGCGGCGCGGCGCGTAAGCACGATCCGCGATGATGGCGCCCGCCAACAGACCGGCGCCAATGCCAAGACCGATCCCGGGGCCGCGCCAGCCACCGCCGCCCCATCCACGGCCGCGGTATTGAACTGTGGTAACAGCTGCGCCGCCGGACGCCGCCGCGATCGCGTTTTGCGTATTAGACATTGGCGCCGCTTCGACGCTTGCGACAGATATCGCAAGTGCTGCAGCGGCAATCGACATCAGTTTCGTTTTCAGCATGACGCACCTCATCTTTCGTCGGGTTTATGCTCCCGTTTCGTAACGTTGAACGTCTCAGCTTTCCGTCGGGTTCCACAGAACCAGCCCTATGAACCTGGCGCGATATTATTCCGCCGCCTGTTTGTGCTCGCTCTGAGCCTTCCATGTGAGCCGCGGTTCGCGCGCAGCTTTCGTTTCGTCCAAACGACGGCGCGGCGCAAACCGTGGCGCTTGCGTGAAGCGCTCGACATCGCCGGCCTTGGCGGCTAGCGCCAGATCGCGAAGTGTGGCGATGAACAAGTCCAGCGACTGCTTCGATTCAGACTCCGTTGGCTCGATTAGCATCGCTCCGTGCGCCACCAGCGGAAAATACATTGTCATTGGATGATAACCTTCGTCGATCATCGCCTTGGCGAAGTCGAGCGTGGTAACGCCGGTCCCCTTCAGCCAGGCATCGTCGAACAACACTTCATGCATGCAGGCCTTGTCGCCGAACGGCTGACTAAACAGGTCGCGCAATCCAACGCGGATATAATTGGCATTGAGCACCGCATCTTCGCTGGCGCGCCGCATGCCGTCCGAACCGTGGCTCAGCATGTACGTCAGGGCGCGAACATACATTCCCATCTGGCCGTGGAAGGCGGTGAGACGCCCAAATGGATGCACGCCCTTGGCGTCGCCAGCGTTTTCAATCAGCCGATAGCCGGTGTTGTCCTTCGCGATGAAAGGCAACGGCGCGAACGGGGCCAAGGCGGCCGACAGCACCACGGGCCCGGAGCCGGGTCCGCCACCGCCATGTGGCGTCGAAAACGTCTTGTGCAGATTGATGTGCATCGCATCGATGCCGAGATCTCCCGGCCTGACTTTACCGACGATCGCATTGAAGTTCGCGCCATCGCAATAGAAGTAGGCGCCTGCATCGTGTACCGCTTTCGCAATCTCGACGACCTCGGGCTCGAACAAACCGCACGTGTTAGGGTTGGTGAGCATGATCGCTGCAACGTCAGGGCCAAGCGCTGCCTTTACCGCTTCCACTGATACCGTGCCATCAGCACGCGCCGCAATCGGCTTCACAGTGTAACCCATGAAAGCAGCCGTCGCCGGGTTGGTGCCGTGCGCCGATTCCGGAACCAACACGACCGAGCGCGTCGAGCCGTTCGCTTCGTGTGCGGCCTTGATCGCCAGCATGCCGCACAACTCGCCGTGCGCGCCGGCCTTCGGGCTCATCGCGACGGACTGCATGCCGGTGAGTTCGAGCAGATAGCCGGCCAGCACTTCCATCAGCTGGAGCGCGCCTTGCACCGTCGACTGCGGCTGCAACGGGTGAATATCGCCGAAGCCTGGCAGACGTGCCATCTTCTCATTCAGCCGCGCGTTGTGCTTCATCGTGCATGAACCAAGTGGATAGAGCCCACTATCGATCGCGTAGTTCTTACGTGACAACCGCACGTAGTGCCGCATCGTCTCCGGCTCGCTAAGTCCGGGCAACCCGATCGAGCCCTTACGTTCGAGGCCGCCAAGACGGCTCGCATGCTTCTTCGGCTCGGGCAGATCGACACCGGTTTTGGTGAACGCACCATACTCGAAAATGAGCGCCTCTTCGTGATCGAGCGCCTTGTTGCCGGTGAAGGTGCCGTCAGCCGTCGCCGATGCCGAGCCCGCCGCCGTTGGGCGGCCTTGTGAGTTCATGGTCATCACAGCATCTCCCCCAGTGTTTTCGCGTATGCGGCGCGGTCGTCGTCGGTGTTGATCTCGGTGGAGGCGACGAGGATGAGATTGGCGACCGCTTTGTTGTTGGGCAGAAGTCGCGACACTGGCACACCGCCCATGATCTGCTTGGCGCTCAGCTTCTCAATCACGGCGGCGGCATCTCCCTTCACACGAATGGTGAACTCGTTGAAGAAGCTCGTATTGAGTACCTCGACCCCCTTCACGGCGGCTAACCTGTCAGCGAGATCACACGCATTCGCATGATTGATTGCGGCCAGCCGCCGCAAGCCCGTCTCGCCCAAAAGCGTCATGTGGATCGTGAACGCCAACGCACATAAACCGGAGTTGGTGCAAATGTTGCTCGTCGCCTTCTCGCGGCGAATGTGTTGTTCACGCGTCGACAGGGTGAGCACGAATCCGCGCCGGCCCTCGGCATCAACCGTTTCACCGCACAGGCGGCCGGGCATCTGCCGCACATACTTTTCACGCGTGGCGAATAGACCGACATAGGGACCGCCGAACGTCAAACCGTTGCCGATCGACTGACCTTCGGCCACGACGATATCGGCGCCCATGTCGCCAGGCGCTTTCAACGCGCCCATCGAAACAATCTCGGTGATGACGACAACCAGCAGCGCGCCTTTGGCATGAGCGGCATCGGCAATCGGTTGCAGATCACGAATGTTGCCGAACACATCAGGATATTGCACGACCACGCACGACGTCGTGGCGTCGATTGACGCAACGATATCTTCCGCGGCCACCGGATCGGCTGGCAGGGCCGCAACATCCGCGCCGGAGTACTTCGAAAGTGTGTCGATCACATCGGCATACTGCGGATGCAAACCACCGGAGACGACCGCTTTTTTGCGCCGCGTTACACGATGGGCCATCAGTACTGCTTCGGCGGCGCCAGTCGAGCCGTCATACATGGAGGCGTTGGCGACATCCATTGCGGTCAGTCGCGCAACCTGGGTCTGGAACTCGAACAGGTATTGCAGCGTGCCCTGGGCAATTTCCGGCTGATAGGGCGTATAGGACGTCAGGAATTCCGAACGCTGGATCAGATGATCGACGGACGCCGGGACATGATGGCGATAGGCGCCGGCACCAACGAAGAACGGCACCGAC
>JANLPY010000220.1:0-8761 GCA_031367505.1 Hyphomicrobiaceae bacterium
TTGCCCAACTCACCCAGCAGCTTCTGGAATTCAGCCGCACGCATGGTCCGCTCCCACCCCGATGATCCGACGTCATACGTCGCGCATCACAAAGCGCCGCCAATCAGGCACTTCCATGGTCAACGCGAACAGAGCCATTAATTCAGGTGGTGGCGACTTCAGATCGAACAGGAGTTCGCGCAAACGCCACCGGCCGAAGGCAAACGCGCGCGTCTGCAGATTTGGAATACCGAAGAAATCGCTCGCGGCATGGTAGCCATCGAACCGCGCGAACGGATTGAGGTTGATGGCAATGCTCATTGCCCACCCTGCCGTTGCCAACGCAAATGCGATCGATTTGGCGGTGCCCATGGGGAGGAACGCCCAGGCAAACGTCGCAATACAGGCGACGCCGAGTTCGACCGTTACACCGGCCAAGTCAATTCGCAGCCGGGCGCTGCGCGACTTCAGCCGCCAAGCATCCGTTACGTCGCTATATAACATTGGCGCACCGAGCATGATCGCGATGCCGATGATCGGAACGCGCGCGCCGTAGGCCGTCGCCACATAAGCATGACCGAGCTCGTGCAATACCTTGATCACAACTAAGGCGACGCTGACTTGGAGCACACCTTGGATGCTGAACAGGTCGACGAACATGCTGGAGAAAAGCTGCCATTCTCGCGACACCAGATACAGCCCGAGTATTCCCAGCATCGCTACGACGCATCGCATGGTCAGGCCGGCAAGTGGCCTCGCCATTGGCAGCGTGGCTCTAAGGAACCGCTCCGCCCGAAAAACCGGGATCTTGAAAAACAGGTAGTTGTGCAGAAGCCGCGACCCCAGACTGCGATGCTGCCTCTTTGCTACTCCCGCAAAGTAACGCCAGCCGCCGCCATCTGGTGCATCTCGCGCCAACGCGTTGGCGTGGAGAAATTGCACAAACTCGCTCAATTGACGTTCATCGATCGCAACGCCAAAGTATGACCAGGCGGCGGCGATAACATCGGGCGCCGAGCGAAATTCCGACAGCAACTGAAACAAGACGTAGGCTGAACGCCCAATCGCAATGAACCGATTCTGAACCGGATCATGGATCAGCCATTGGGGCGCACCATCGAGTGACCGTGGTCCGCCATGAAGCTGCAGGTCTTCGCGAATTTGCGGCAGCAGCTTTTCGGCCGGCCGCATCCCCGGTCCGCCACTTCCGAGTTTGGCATCGGTGGCGGTAGCCACGGCCGGCATCAAAACCCCAATCCTTGCCGGATCGCACTCAATGGCCGGCGCAGCAATACGAGGATCAATGGCTGAACAGCACCGTAAATCTGTGCGGTCCCTCTGACACCCAATCTGGGGATATCCTTCTCCTGCTCGCCAAGTTCGGCGGTCACGCGCACAACGGCCGTGCGGGTCTCGTTGAGGCGGGCCTGGTAGTCGAAGCGCATGACAACCGCTTCGCGCGGGTGCAACGGATCACTGTCGAGGAAGGCTTTCACACGTGCGCCCGGTTCGAGCACGAGCGCGTCCGACACTGGTAGATCGATCCTCAGCTCGACCAAATGCGGATCCGCAATCTCCATCAAACGATCGCCGGTCGCGAGCGGACGCCCGACCAAATCCTTACGATCGCCAAACAGCGCGACGCCGGCTTTCGGTGCGACAATGACGGACTTTTCAAACATGTCGCGCGCGAAGTTTCGCTCGGCCGTGCGCAATGCCAGCTCGGCTCGCGCGATGCCCAAGTCGTGGCGGCTCTTCACATCCGAGATCGAGAGTTGGGTTATCTTCTGCAACTTCGCATCGGCGACGATCAGCTCTCGTTCCGATATTTCAAGCTTGTTCCGCAATTGCGTATCAACCAGTCGAACCAACAGTTCCCCCTTGGCAACGCTTGCATTGGGCGAGGCCGGCACATCGAAGATCGTGCCATCGACTTGCATCGTGACCACCACCGGTTCACGCGCAATAATCTCAAGCGGCGCCAGAGCCGTAAGTGACACGGGGAAAGCAGCGATGGCACATAGAGCAATCGTGCCGGCGCCAATCAACAAGGACCGGGTCGTGCCGGTCAGAGCCAAGCGATCGCGCAGCCTGACTGGGCTCGCGAGTAGCGCCCACGCATGCCCGAAAGCACCAGCCAGCCGCTCCGCGATGAGTAGATCATTTTCTCGCCACGGGGTTTCCCTGGCCAGCAGAAAACCTGCGGTGAAGCTCTTGTGGCGCGACCAAAACGGCACCCACACTAGGTAACGCATCGGATACGAGGCGGTTAGCGGATCAGCCGGATCGGCGTGATCCGGCAACGTCACCGCGCGCGCCTTGGTCGCCACGTGCTGGTGCCGGAGACTTTCGACGATATTCTCAATCCAAACGGTGAGCGGGGCGGAACGATCGATCGCCGGCACACTCGACACAGCAGCTAACCGAAGCCGCGTATGACCCAGCCTTTGCATAACGAAGACCTGCCGCGCGCCAACGAGAAGTAACGTTTCATTCGCGATCAAATGCACCAGATCCCGTTCGCTGGTGACTTGACGCGCCTCGGCCTCGATGCGCAAAAGTTGCGCAAAGGCTGTTGTCTGCGGATCGGCCTGCAGTGAAGGCGCAGCGGTACGCGGACCGCGCGGCTCATCCTCATGCCTATTGTTGTGGGCTTGGCTTTCCACGGATATGGCCGGACGAGGTTTCATCGCTGGGCTCATCGCTCGAACATCGCTGATCCACTCATGCCGGGCAGAAGCCCCACCACCGGTTCAATTGGCAGACCGATGACCTTGATCGTGCGGCTGACCGGATCCACCGATGCGCCCAACCGGTCGATCCGGCTCGGCACGTCACGCGCCAACTCATCAATCCGAAAGATGAAACGGCGACCGGGTTGCACTTGAGCCAAGATGGCCGAGTCCACCACCAGCTCGAATTCGAGATCGGAGTCGGCCAGTACTGCGAGAAGCGGCTTTGAAGGTGTCGTCATCTCATGAGGCCGCGCGCCGATCTCGAGCACACGCCCATCGAATGGCGCAAATACCTTGCACTGGTCGAGCCTTGCCGCCAGTGAGCGCATCTCGGATTCGGCCTTGTCGACGCGAGCGCGGGCGATTTCCAGATCGTTCTTTCCGACCGCGCCGTGCCGATTGAGGACCGTGTTGCTCTCTAACGTGAATTTCATCTCGCGATGGACCGCGGAAGCCGAATCGAATTCAGCTTTCACACGGCGGCAATCCAATTCGATCAACACGTCGCCCTTCTTGAACATTTGCCCTTCGCGGAGTGGTGCTTGCATGACTTGCACGGTGAGCTCGGTCGAAAATGTCGCTTGATACATTGCTCGGACGACGCCCCGGTTGTGCCCACCGTTTCCGCCGGCCGGCACGTCGCGCTCCTCGGCGCCACATGGTTTACCGGCGGAAATGCCCAGCAGCACCAGTGTCGCGACCAGCACGACGGCACTTCTACTGCTGGAATGTCTCACTTCGTCACCAATGCGACTGGTTGGACATGCACCGGCTTCCAACCACCGCTGTTGGCAAATTTCAGGCCACTCGCCAATTGTCGTACTGGCACCGAGAGCATGCGGGGATCAAGCGGCGGCGCGATGCCGAGAGCGCTATCGATCGCGCCGGCCGCAGCCTCTACGTTGGCAACTGCGATGTCAGCCTTCGCTTCGGCCACCAGCAAGTTCAACTCTTCGCGAAGCAATGTTTGCTCGCTGATTTTATTGGCCTGCTGTTCGGCGGACAGGTTCGTTACGAGGTCAGTTTGGGTTGCCAAATAGTCCCGTGCCGTTGACGCCTCGCCGGTGAAGAACCGATAGCGCGCGTGGCTGACTTCGATCTGCGTCATGATCGCCATGGTGAGTGCCAACGCACGCTGATTCAGAAGCTTGTCCTGTGCATCGATCACACCTTCTCGGGCGGGATATTGAAATACCTTCAGCAAGTTCCAACTCGCCTTGGCGCCGTACGACATCCAATTCGAGTTCAAAAGATATGAATTGGCGTCTTGATTGGTGCCGGCGAATAACTGAATCCCGGGCAGCATTTCGAGCAACGCCGCACGCGCCTCTTCGGCGTTGATGCGGCGGCGATAATCGACGTCACGCAACTCCGACCGGTTATCTAGTGCCAGTTTGATCATATCGGCGCGCGACAACTTCGCGCTCGGAGGCGCCGAATGACGACCTGCGCCGGCAATTTTGAACGGCGTACCGGGACGTACGTTCATGAGGGCCGCGAGTTGGATTTTCGCCACCGCAAGTTCACGTCGAAGTTCTTGCGTCGTACGTATGACTTCCAGCAAGTCACGACGAAAGGTGGCCGCGGCGACAGGTGAAGTCGCACGCTGCGCCGCGATCGCCGCTGTGTCCGAGAGCGCGCGACGAGTGCGGCCTTCGAGTCGCTGCAATCGCGCATCCAATCGCTGCGCAGAGGCGGCACGCCAATAGGCCTGGCGAACGTCCTCCATAATCCGTTGGACGATTTTCTTGCGGCCTTCTTCGGCGATTAGAACCTTATCGCCGGCTTGCTTGGCCCGAACATACGAAAGCCCGAAATCCAGCACGTTCCAGCTCAAAAGCAAATCCTTGTTGAGCTGCTCGCGGTCCTGCGAGGTCGAGTATCCAAAGTTCTGCGTCTTGTTGACGAGGTTGAAACTACTCGACGCCAGATCGTTGCCGCGAGTCGAGTATCCGGACCCGGCGACCAAGCTCGGAAGCATAGTGTAATCGGACAAACCTAGCTCCTTGACGCGAAGCGCATGCTCAAACTCTTCGACCCTATGATCGAGATTGTATTTTAGTGCCCGCGCGATTGCTTCGTGCAACGAGATGGCGTGCGTGATCGGCTCTTGGTCCGCGGTCACACGGGACAACAACTCTTGCGACCGGCTACTTACGAAGCCGGCGTCAAGCGGTTCCGGTGAAAGTGTGCAGCCGGAAAACGACGCCATCAGCGGCGCGAGCAGCAATACGGATTTCTGAAATCGTTTTGACATCGTGGCGTCCCTCTCAATTGAAAGACTGCAGCAGCACGACGCAGGCACATTCCGTGGTGACCCTGAAACTCAACCTCAGGTAGCAGTACACAACCTTAAATCTCACTAATTGACTGATTCAGCAATCACAATTTCAACCTTAGGTGGTTCAAATCACAACTTGTGCACATTTTGTCACAAGTTGTGCGGCAATTTTTTTTGGGCGCCGGACAACAAAAATCGCCGCCCCAGCGAGCAAGGCGGCGATTTCTGATCAACGAAGACTATGGCTCTACCTTATTTTGCCAGCACCCGAGCGAGAGCCTCGCGGCCCGAAGCACCGATCGGCTCCATGGCCCGGAACTGAGACGAGAACATGCGTGGAGCAAGGCTCGCATCACGGCGGGCAATCGGTTCGATATCGCCGGTTTTCAAGTTCACTCGAACATCTTGCAGCACTTCACGACCATCTGGCATTACCGCTATCACGCGGATATCGATGCTCTCGACGTTGGCCGGCCGGCGTCCGCTGACCTGGTCTTTCGCGGTCCGATCAAGCCGGGCTGGCAACGGCCGGCCGTCCACCAGAGTCATTCGATAGTTGACGTCGGCTACCGTCTTGCTGCCGAGCACACGTGTTGCCCACAATGTCAAAACGCCGTTGAGCACACGGGCTTCGATGTTGACGTTGCTGCGGTTGCCGTGGCCTTGCGATGATGCATCCTCACCAAAGACTAGCGACGACGCGGCCATTCCAGAGGCTCTCCAGGTATCGAAGCTCGAGCCGCCGGGATGAACCTCATCCAGATGCCACAAACGCTGCAAGCGAAGCGATTCCTGAAGTACCGCCCCTTCGGTTGCTAGACCTTCGCCGCGCAACGGATTGAACCCCGGCTCGGACATCACCGCATCGCGAACAACGTCATGCTCACCGAGGCTGGCAGCAACGCTTGCTCCGTCGCGGCCTGATATGGCCTCAATAATCGCCCCATTGGCAGTAACCGATTGGTGATTGAAAACTGGCTGCGGGGCCGGTGTTCTGGAAACGTTTTGCTGTGGCGCGAAGCTGAGGGCCTTTACGTCGACTGTCACCGTCGCGGTTGACGTGCCGCCCTGATCGTCGGTGATAACGTAAGTGACATAAGCCAACCCTGCAAAGCCGGGCTTGGGCGTAAAGCGCAATGTGCCATCGGCATTGATTACGACCGTGCCTTGAGCAGAAGTTGCCAGCGCCACACGAAGCGCATCGCCATCGGGATCCCGATCGTTGGCAAGAACGTTCAGAGTGACGCCGACGTTCTCTTTTGTCGCACCGAATTCGTCATGTGCCACCGGCGCCAGATTAGCAATTGTGAAGGTGACGTATGTCGTGACGCTTGCTCCCAGCGGATCTGTCGCCGTTACCGGTACGCAATAGGTTCCCGCAGGATCGCCCGGCGTGTGACCCTGGCTGGCATCCGAAGATGGCGTTCCAGTAAAGGTACCGGTTGTTGGATTGAACTCGATGCCGAGCGGCAAGGTTGCGGCATTCACCGACAACACGGGCGGACCCTGGCCTGTGTCGGCGTCACGGAAAAATCCACCAACCGGCACTGGTATCATCGGACTGGCGTCGCTTACCGAAATGCCAGGAATGATCGACGTCACTGTAGGATTGCTGATCGGCAAGCCGGTAACTGGGTTTATGACTTCCGGCGCGTCGTTGGCGCCGTTGATGGTGATGACGAGGGTGGCGATCGCAGTGCCGCCGTTGCCGTCGGCGATGGTGTAGGTGACGGTCTCGGTCGCCGTTTCGCCGGTATCAAGACCGTTGTAGGCCGTGCCCGGCGCGAAGGTATACGAACCATCGGCGGCGAGGGTCAGCGTGCCACCGTCAGCGGTGACGAACGACGTGCCGATGATGATGGGCGTCACGCCCTGCAGCGCCGAGACGACGGTCAGCGGATCAGAGTCGGGTGCCGTGTCGGCATCGCCGGTGAGCGGATCGGAGAGCACGTTGCCGCTGACGGTGAGACCGTCTTCGCCAATGGCATTCGTATCGTTGATGGCGACCGGGACCAGGTTGACGATGGTCAGCGTCACCGTCGTGGTGACCAGCGCGCCGTCGGGATCGGTGGCGGTGATGGTGATCAGGTACTCGCCCGGGGTGCCGGTATTGGTGAGCTGGCTGGCATCGGCCGGCGGGGTGCCGGTGATGATACCGGTGGCCGGGTCGATGATGATCCACGTTGGCGTGGTGGTGCCGACGGTGAAGGTCAGCGGTTCGCCATCCGGATCGACGACGTAGAGGCCAACGTTGATCGGCAGTAGAGCCGCGCCATCCGTGGTCGCCACATCGAGGATGATGTTGAGCGGATCGGTGGCTTGGATCGGATTGATCGCGGTGCCGGGGTTCGATGGATCAATGATCACCGGCGCGTCGTTGGCGCCGTTGATGGTGATCACCAGCGTGGCGATTGCGGTGCCGCCGTTGCCGTCGGCGATCGTGTAGCTGACGGTCTCGGTTGCGGTCTCGCCGGTGTCGAGGCCGTTGTAGGCGGTGCCCGGTGCGAAGGTGTAGGAGCCATCGGCGGCGAGGGTCAGGGTGCCACCGCCAGCGGTGACGAACGGTGCGCCGATGACGAGCGGCGTCACGCCTTGTACAGCCGAGACGACAGTCAGCGGATCGCTATCCGGCGCCGTATCGTGATCGCCGGTCAGCGGATCAGTCAGCACGTTGCCGGCAACCGAGGCCGTGTCCTCACCAACAGAGTTGGTGTCGTTGACCGCGACCGGCACCAGGTTGACGATGGTCAGCGTGACCGTCGTGGTGACCAGCGCGCCGTCGGGATCGGTGGCGGTGATGGTGATCAGATATTCGCCGGGCACACCGGTGTTGGTGAGCTGCGAGGCATCGGCCGGCGGGGTGCCGGTGATGATGCCGGTGGCCGGGTCGATGACGATCCACGCTGGCGTGGTGGTGCCGACCGTAAAGACCAGCGGTTCGCCGTCGGGATCGACGACGTAGAGGCCAACGTTGATCGGAGCCAGCGGTGCGCCATCGGTGGTCGCCACATCAGCGATGATGTTGAGCGGATCGGTGGCTGGGATCGGATTGATCGCGGTGCCGAGGTTCGATGGATCAATGATCACCGGCGCGTCGTTGGCGCCGTTGATGGTGATGACGAGGGTGGCGATCGCGGTGCCGCCGTTGCCGTCGGCGATGGTGTAGGTGACGGTCTCGGTCGCCGTTTCGCCGGTATCGAGGCCGTTGTAGGCGGTGCCCGGTGCGAAGGTGTAGGAGCCGTCGGCGGCAAGGGTGAGTGTGCCGCCGCCGGCGGTGACGAATGGTGCGCCAATGACGAGCGGGGTTACGCCCTGCATAGCCGAGACGACGGTCAGCGGATCAGAGTCGGGTGCGGTGTCGGCATCACCGGTGAGCGGATCGGAGAGCACATTGCCGGCGACGGTGAGCACATCCTCACCGACAGAGTTGGTGTCGTTGATGGCGACCGGAGCCAGGTTGACGATGGTCAGCGTGACGGTGGTGGTGACCAGCGCGCCGTCTGGATCGGTGGCGGTGATGGTGATCAGGTACTCGCCGGGCACACCGGTGTTGGTCAGCTGGCTGGCATCGGCTGGCGGCGTACCGGTGATGATACCGGTGGCCGGGTCGATGATGAGCCAAGCCGGAGCCGCCGGTGACAGTGTGAACACCAGCGGTTCGCCATCCGGATCGACGACGTAGAGGCCAACGTTGATCGGAGCCAGCGGTGCACCATCGGTGGTCGCCACATCAGCGATGATGTTGAGCGGATCGGTGGCCGGGATC
>JANLPY010000232.1:0-2453 GCA_031367505.1 Hyphomicrobiaceae bacterium
ATGATCCGTACCCGCGGATCGCTCAATGGCGGCGTGGTGAATGTGTTCGGCCTGACTTTCAAGGAAAACTGTCCGGATCTCCGAAATAGCAAAGTGGTCGACATCATTTGGGAATTGAAGGAATACGGTCTCACGGTAAACATCCACGATCCGCAGGCTGACGACCGCGAGGCGGTAGAACACTACGATCTTTCGCTAACCGAGTGGGACAACTTGCCGAAGGCCGACGCCATTGTATTGGCCGTGGCGCACCGCGAATATCTCGGCATGCAGATCGAAACGCTCACGGCATCGCTGCAGCCGGGCGGTTGCGTCATTGACGTCAAGGCCGCGCTGCCACGCGACAAAATTGTCAGTCGAGGATTTACCGTTTGGCGGTTGTAGAGTGGTGGGAGCGGGCTGGCGTGGAAGGGATGAAATTTATTGAAGCGACAGGCAAACTCCATAGAGGGCGGGCAGTTTCGCGGCAAATCGTCTTGTCAGGCGCGTCAAGCGTGCTTGCTCTTCGACGCGGTCACATCTCCCGATCTCTGGTTGCTGCTCTAACTGGATCCTAAAATTGAAGTAACCAGCCTAGTTACATAGCCCTAGAATTCTCTCTTCCGCCGAACACTTCTTGGCGGGTTTGGCCGGTGCCACCTTCGGTTTCTTCGCGAGGCATGCACGAATTTCGCGGGTCGTCGGCGGATAGTAGGTCCAACCTGGTCCCAGAGTCGGCAGAGCGAGGTCTACTTCGCGCCACTTCGGGTGGCCTTCAGCCTGCAGCTTGGGAAAGTTCTGGCACAAAGCCTTTCCGAAGCGGGTGAAGTGGTCAACTGTACCTTTCAGGTTGTAGTCGTAGGTGACTAGAAATGCGCCGACCGAAATGGTTGTGAAATCGGCCTTCAACAAATTGGGATAGCTGGCGGCGAGTACAGTCGTGTGCGAATAAACGGTCAGAGGCGTCTTACTTGTGGGATGGTTGGGGTCGAACTTCAGGAGCTTGATAAATTTCTGCGCTTCCGGCTTCATATTCGCGATCAGCGGCGCGGGCTGGCCCGCTGCAACCACGACGACATCGACGGATTTGTCGGAGATCAGCTTGACCAGAGCTTCTTCGTTGGAAAGGAAGCTCGCGTTCGCCTCCGGCATTGGTGCGTTAAACATCATTCGGTAGAGCGTATGGGTTATGAGTGCCGCACCGCTGCCTACCAGGCCACCGTTAATCTTGGCATCCTTGAGTTCATGCAGGTAATTCAATTCCGAATCTGCGCGGACGATGTAATGAATCTCAGTGTTGTAAAGAGGCATGATCACCCTGAGCGGACGGATGATCGACGCGGCTTCCGTGTTGCCGCCGGTACCCCGATCAATGAAAGCCTGATAAACATCCGCCTGGACGATCGCAAATTTCACCCCGGGTTCGTAGCGGAGCAATTTGACGTTTGCGGCCGAACCGGAGGTCGCCAGCACTTCCAGCGAAATGTCTGCGTCGGGTGCGACGAACTTGGTGAGATCCTTGCCGATCGCGTAATACGTGCCCTTGTCGGAGGCGGTGGCGATCTTGTATTCTGCGGCTGCGGCGACGATGCCGCTGTGGCATGCCAATGCAGTAACGGCAAGTGCACTTAGATATCTGAATGTCATGTTATTGCCTCCTGGGAGTGGTTTCTGGCGTGCATAGGCCGAGCGCTGCGACGGCTTCAGTACATGGCCCGATGTTCGGCGTCTGCTTTTCGAGTCCTTTGCTGGCATCAGTGCGCGCGCGTGCGAAGTCGGACGGATTGCTCGCAGTGGGTGCTGGGGACTCGATGGCTTCACGAGCGAATGATGATTTACCGCCGCGCGCGCGCGCCGCAGTGATAACTTCACCAGGCGGTTCGCGTTCTGGCTTTGCCGCTATTGTGTCAACGGGCGTTGCGATCAGGGTGTTGGTCATCACAGGTTTCGCAACCGGATTCTGTAGCGCATCGCTGGGCACTTTTGTTATTGTGCCGACACCCACATTTGCCGTAGTTGCCGAGCTAATATCGCCGGGAGGTGCGGGACCTTTTACGTCAGTGGTCGCTACCTGTGGCTCGCGTGCATCCAGCGTCGATCGCTGACGGTAGGCATAGTAACTTGCGGCGGCAAATGCCAGCAAAACGACCGCCACGACCAGTACGTGCGGCTTCTGGCGAGTGGGTTGAACGGAGACGTAGGCAGACGCCTCCGCTAATGGGGATCCCGTTGCGACAGCGGTGCTTGCGATTGCCAAAGGCTGCACTGCGGGATCGTTTTTGCGTAATTCGCCGTGGCATCGATAACACGCCGTCGCTGCTGTGATGTCGTTGACCGTGCCGCAGTGCGGGCAGGGTATCAAATGCAGAGCCGCACCGCATTCGACACAGAATTTCGACCCCACCGGGCTCACGTGGTCGCAATACGGACATTGCAGAATCGCTTTGGCAAGTGGCTTGGCAAGGGATGTGGTG
>JANLPY010000241.1:0-8797 GCA_031367505.1 Hyphomicrobiaceae bacterium
CACGCATCTGAGATCTGAGGGGGGCACATGTCCAGTTCAAAAAGTGGTCAGCGATTCATCAAAGAGAATCGAGCCCCTCGTGTTCACATTGAATATGAGGTTGAAACATTTGGAGCCCTCCAGAAAATTGAGCTCCCTTTCGTCATGGGCGTGATGTCCGATCTTTCCGGAAAGAGCCACGTTGAAAAGAAGGGGCTCGATAAGCGCGACTTCATTGAATTCGACATGGACAACTTTGAACAGCGGATGGAGGCGATCGCACCCCGCGCCGCGTTCAACGTCGACAACACGCTGAGCGGTGACGGCAAGCTTTCGGTCGACCTGACGTTCAAGTCGATGTCCGATTTTTCGCCCGGTCAGATTGCCAAGAACGTCCCCGCGCTGGCCAAGCTGCTGGAAGCCCGGCAGCAGCTGAACGACCTGATGCTCTATATGGACGGCAAGGATGGCGCGCAGGATCTGCTCGACAAGGTTTTGAAAGATCCGGATCTGATGAAGGCACTAGCTGCAGCCAAGCCCCATGCTGACGACGCCGCCACTGATTCCGCCGAATAGTTTCGACACAAGGGAGTAAGGCAATGGCGCAAGAGCCGCTGCAACAAGGGGTTTCCACGCAAACTGAATCGATTGCGCTCGATGATTTCGCTTCGTTGCTCCAGAAGGAATTCAAACCTGGCGACGATGCACGGGCCAACCGCATCGAGCAGGCGGTCCAGACACTGGCGCAGCAAGCGCTCAGCGATGTGGCAGTCATTGGCCACGATGTGTTCGAGACGCTCGATGCAATGCGCGCGGAGCTCGACCGCAAACTTTCCGAGCAGGTCAACCAGATCTTGCACAACCCTGAATTTCAAGCGTTGGAATCGGCTTGGCGCGGGCTGTCGTACCTCGTCTATGGCACCTCGACGGGCAAGGATCTCAAGATCCGGGTGCTGAATATTGGCAAGGAGGAGTGCCGTAAGGTGTTCCGCCAGTATCGCGATGCCGCCTGGGATCAGAGCCCGCTCTTCAAGAAGGTCTATGAGTCTGAATTTGGCCAGCTCGGCGGGCAGCCTTATGGCGCGTTCGTTTGTGATTACCAATTCGATCACACTGCACCGGACCTGGAAGTTCTCAAGGGGCTCGCCAAGATCGGAGCGGCTGCGCATGCTCCGTTCATATCATCGGCGTCGCCCAAGCTGCTCGGCATGGAATCCTGGCAGGAGTTGTCCAATCCACGCGACATCGCGAAGCTGTTCGATGCCTTCGATTATGCGGGCTGGCGAGGGTTCCGAGCTTCGCAGGACAGTCGCTATGTCGCGTTGACCGCGCCGCGCTTTCTCGGCCGTGTGCCCTATGGTGCAAAGACCGACCCCGTCGAAGAGTTCGACTTTGAGGAAACCACCAACGGCGAACACGACAGGCACCTTTGGGTCAATTCGGCTTACGCAATGGGTGTCCGAATTACCGATGCCTTTAAGACATATGGCTGGTGCACAAGAATTCGCGGCGTCGAATCGGGGGGTACCGTCGAAGGCCTTCCAACCGCGGCGTTCCCGACCGACGAGGGCGGCATTGATATGAAATGCCCTACCGAAATCGCAATCTCGGATCGACGCGAGGCTGAACTTTCCAAGGCCGGTCTCTTGGGCTTGATCCACCGCAAGAACACCGACCAGGCGACCTTCATCGGGGCGCAGACGTGCCATCAGCCAAAGAGCTATGATGATCCTGCGGCAACCGCGAACGAGAATCTATCCGCTCGCCTACCTTACATCTTCGCATCATGCCGTTTCGCGCATTACCTTAAGTGCATGGTGCGCGACTGGGTAGGCGGGACTCGCGAAGCGCCGCAACTGCAATACGATCTCAACAGATGGATTTCGCAGTATATTGATGGCAACCCGGAGTCATCGAGCGAAGAAACCAAGGCAAAGCTGCCACTCAAGGACGCTTCGATTGAGGTTATACCTGACGAGGAAAATCCGGGATATTATAGAGGCAAATTTATGTTTGTCCCTCATTATCAACTCGAAGGAATGGATGTTTCGTTGAGTATGGTTTCTCGCCTACCGAGTGGCAACTAAAGGCTGCTCGCGACAGAATTTCAAACGTCAAAAGTGACACTGGGCCGCAACACCCCACCATAACGGAGATTTGACATGGCAACTGACATGTTTCTGAAGCTGGACGGCATCAAAGGCGAATCGTACGACTCGAAGCATAAGGAAGAGATCGAAATCTCGAGCTTCAGCTTCGGTGTGCACCAGGTGGGCTCGGCCGGTTCAGGCGGCGGTGCCGGTACCGGCAAGGCCAGTTTTGATGATCTCCATGTCTCCAAGCATGCAGACAAGTCGACGCCGATCCTGATGCAGAAGTCCGCCACCGGCGAGCCAATCAAGACCGCGATCCTGACGGTGCGAAAGGCCGGCAAGGACCAGCAGGAATATTACGTTATCAAGATGACAGACCTGATTGTGTCCGGCGTGACGAATCTCGGCAATGACGGCGAAGTGCCAAGCGAACAGCTCTCGCTGAACTTCGCGACAATCGAGTTCACCTACAAGGAACAGAAGAGCGATGGCACCTTGGGCGGCACCACCAAGTTTGGCTGGGACCTCAAGAAGGTGAAGCCGCTCTAAGCCACTTGGGACTTCAGCCCGTGGCTGATCCAAACGAATTGCTGCGAACCGGAGATCTCGACGGCGCGCGTGCCGCGCTCGTCGAGATGGTTCGAAGCAAGCCGCAGGACCCGCCGACGCGCATGTTCCTGTTCCAGCTCTTTGCCGTGCTGGGAGAATGGGACAAGGCGAAGCTTCAGCTCGAAACTCTCGCCAAGCTTTCTGAAGGCGCGGCAATGTTGGCCGTCGCCTATGGTCAGGCTATCGAAGCCGAGTGCATCCGCAACCGCGCCTTTCAAGGCAAGATTGACGTACATGTTCACGTCGGCGCTGGAGGTTGGGTCGATTTGCTGGCCCAGTCGATTGCCTGTCATAGCCGTGGAGACCATGCACATGGCAACGAACTGCGCGACGCGGCCTTCGATCAGGCTGCCGACACGCCTGGCGAGATCGATGGAACTGCATTCGATTGGATTGCCAATGCTGACGCGAGATTTGGTCCGGCCTTTGAGGCAATTATCGGCGGTACATGGGGCATAGTGCCGTTTGATGCGGTCGAACGTATCGAATGTGCCGGGGTACGGGATTTGCGCGACATCGTATGGTTTCCAGTCCAGATCGCGTTCAAATCCGGTCAATCGGTCGCGGCAATGCTGCCTGCCCGCTATCCGGGCACCGAGAGTTCTGGAAATGCGGCCGAAAGGCTCGCTCGCGCAACCAATTGGAGCAACAGCGCCGCCGGGAGCGTCGGGATTGGTCAGCAGATTTTCTCGCTCTCAAGCGGGAGTGACGTTGATCTCCTTTCGCTGCGCCTGCTTAAGTTCGCCTAGATGCAATGGCGATCCGACCACGCATAAATCCGACCCTGTTCGACAAACTGGTAACGGACAGCGATCTATCTGGATTTCAGGAAGACTCATCCGAGAGCGCCGTGGCCCGCGATGCCTTGCAGCGATTCTCCGTGACCCGCATCGAGAAGTTCAACGAAGATGCACTACGCGCGACAGTGAGGCGCGAACTGGCTTGGCTTTTCAACACCGTCAACCTTGCCTCCGTCGTTGACCTCGAAGCTTACCCCCACGTGCAGACCTCGGTGCTCAATTACGGGGTGCCTTCGATGGCAGGCCGAGCGATGACCCATCGCGCGGTCATGCAGCGCGCTCGCGACATCCGCACCGCGCTACTGACGTTCGAACCGAGGCTGGATCCCAACTGTCTCGTAGTCGAAGCGGCAGACAATGTCGAACGCGAGAATGCCATCACCTTCGTCATTCAGGGGGACGTGACCTCCGCTGTGAACGCTATGCCGGTCGAACTGCGGACGGACATTGACATCGATTCCGCCGCCGTCACGGTGCGGGACTAGGACGATGGATCCAAGGCTGCTGCGCGCCTACAATGACGAATTGGCGTACCTGCGCGACGTTGCTCGCGAATTTGGCGAAGAGCATGAAGGCGTCGCCGGGCGGCTAGGCCTGAAGACGCCGACAGATCCCGACCCCTATGTCGAAAGGCTTCTTGAAGGCGTAGCCTTTCTCGCCGCGCGCGTGAGCCTCAAGCAGCAAGACCAATTTCCAGAGTTCACCCAGCATCTTCTGCACGCGATGCAACCGCATTACCTGGGACCCATGCCCTCGATCTGTGTGGCTGGCTTCGAACCCCAGGATGGCGATCCTGCGCTCGTCACTGGTCAAGTCATACCGAGGCAAACTGAACTCATCGCGTTTGCGACTGACCATGACAACGTGCCAGTTTCGTTTCGCTCTGGACATGCGGTTACGCTCTGGCCGCTGCGGCTGTCACAGACTGAATTTCTGGGGTCGCGCGCCGCAATTGCGTCCTACGCCGCAATCGCCAATGTTCCTGCGGAATGCGGGATCAGGCTTCGCTTCTCCGCAACCGCGGGACTGTCCCTCAACAAGATCCAACCTAGCTCTTTGCCAATCTATCTCGACGGCAGCGAAAGCGTGCCCGGTGAGCTCTACCGGCAGATTATCGGGCATTGCGTCGCTGTAATCGCACGCGCGCCGGGGTCAGCGGGGGAAAGTGAAAGCTGGACACGCCTGCCTTTGCCCACCCAGGTTGGGTTCGAGCAAGACGAAGCGCTATTGCCAGAAGAGTTGCGTTCGTTTCGAGGCTATCGGCTGCTCACCGAATATTTCGCCTGTCCAGAGCGGTTCTTGTTTGTGGACTTGCCCAATCTGGCGAAGGCGTTCGCGACATGCGAGCAGGATTGCGATGTCATACTGTTATTCAATCGGGGCTCCTCGGTCCTCGAAGGGGCAATCGACATTGCAAATTTCCGGCTCTTCGCAACGCCGGCCATCAATCTATTCGAGAAGCAGCTTGGCCGGGTCGAGGTAGAGCAGCACAACCACGAATTCCACGTCGTACCCGATCGCACACGACCGCTAGACTTCGAGGTTTATCGGTTGCTCGACGTCAAAGGCTTCAGCAGAGACAGCATCGACGGGCGAACGGTCGCCCCGCTCTATGCCTATGGAGCACTGCTTTACGATTGGCGCGAGGCTCTGTTCTACACCACCCAGCTGCGCCCCCGGCGTCTGTCCACTCGCGAACAACGACTGCGCCGCCGCTCTGATTACGTCGGCACCGAAACCTGGCTCAGCCTGACAGCGCCTGGCAATCCCGAACTGCTCGACCATATCCGCGAGGTTGCGGTGCGCGCGCTCGTAACCAATCGCGAACTCCCGGAGCTGCTGACATTTCGTGGCGAACACCATTTTACGGTGAGCGGAGTGGCCATCCGCGCAGTCTCAATCCTGCGGTCACCGACCAAGCCTCGACCGCCGATGGGATTGCACGACGCGGCCTGGCGGGTGATCGGGCATCTGACGCCAAACTACAGTTCGCTGGCCCCGCTGGACAATGATGACCCGTCGCAATTGCGCAATCATCTCGCGCTCTATGGGCGGCAGGATGACGAACGCATGCGCCAGCAGATCGATGGCATCCTCTCAATCAGCAGCCGTAAGATCAGTCGCCGCGTTCCAAGCCTGGACCGCACCGCACTGGCGCGGGGTCAGCAAATTACGATCAAGCTCGACGACGCCTCGTTCGACCGATCGCGCTTGTTCCTCTTCACCGCCGTGCTCGAGCGCTTCCTCGCCGAATTTGCGACCGTGAACAGTTTCACCGAATGCCAGTTTGAAACTCCACTAGAAGGACGAATGGTGCAATGGCCCCCCCGAGCCGGCCGCCAGCACAACATCTGACTTTCGCCCAGCAGGCGATGCCATCGGCCTTCAAGTGGGGGCCGTTCGCGCTCCTGCGCCGGCTTGAGGCATTGGCCAAAGGCCTTCCGCGGATTGGCCGTTCGCGCATGCCGGCCCAAAATATCGTCGACGTGACCCAGTTTCCCGGCCTCGGCTTTGCGGCGCGCTCGATTGAGAAGATTTCGCAATCGCGGGGTCGCACGCAAGTCGAAGGTCACTGGTTCGGCCTTTTCGGACCCATGGGGCCGCTGCCAACACATCTTACCGAATATGCCCACTTTGAGGCGCGATATGGCAAGAAGCGGCCATTTGGCGGCTTTCTGGGGTTGCTGTCGGGCCGGATGCAGCAGTTCTTCTATCGCGCCTGGGCAAATTCGCAGCCGGCAGCCGAGGCGGACCGCGAGGATGACGACCGATTTGCGCGCTACCTGGCTTACCTGACAGGCGCGACCGACGGCGTCGGTGACCGAAGTCCGTTTCCGGCGCGCGCACGACTTCATTACGCAGCGCTGTTTGCATCGCGTCGGAGCGCGATCGGCATTCAGGACGCACTTACGCACTTGCTGCGGCAACCGGTTGAGGTGCTGGAATACCAGGCCCGCTGGCAGTCCATCGAACCATCCGACCGTTCGCAGCTTGGCAGGAATTTCTGCACGCTCGGCGAGGACGTGATGATTGGCTCGCGAGTCAAGACGGTCACCGATGCCTTCCGAGTGGCGATTCGGGCTGGGTCGTTTCGAGATTATGAGACACTGATGCCACCGGGCAAACGCTTTGCGATTGCAGCCGAAGCGCTCGACGCTTTCACGCCAGCACATCTCGACTGGGACATCGCAGTCGATATCGCAACGGAAGATGCACTGCCCGCGCGCTTGGATAGCAGAGCGCGGTTAGGTTGGACAAGTTGGGTGGGCAAGGACCCTGCTCGACCCATTTGCCGCGATGCCCATTTACGGCGAGGCGTGGCAAAGGCTGCAACAATATAGCACACGTACACGAATTCGGATTTCGAATTGGGGGAATTGACCGAGTATGACTGAGATCAGCAGGGCATCACTTTTCGGGCGACTCAATCCAACCGCACTGAAGGCGATCGAAACCGCAACCAGCTTTTGCAAAATGCGGGGCAATCCTTATGTCGAGCTCATCCACTGGCTCCATGTCCTGTCGCAGGACCCTCAGAACGACATCGCGATTGTGCGCCGTGCGTTCGCCGTCGACGACACGAAACTTGCGCGCGATCTGGTCGCAGCGCTCGACGGCCTGCCGCGGGGCGCGAGCTCCATTTCCGACTTCTCCCCTCAGATCGAGGAAGCAATCGAGAAGGGATGGATCTATGCCTCGTTGCAGTTCTCGGCGAGCCGCGTGCGCACCGGCCACCTGCTCTATGGCATGCTCAAGACGACCACGTTGAAGAATGCGCTGTTCGGCATTTCTTCAGAGTTCCGCAAGCTGCAGGTCGAGCGGCTTGGAAATGAGTTCGAACGGATTACCGATGCATCGAGCGAAACCACCCAAGTCGACAGCGGGCCGTCACCGGCAGGTGGCACTGCCCAGCCTGGCTCCGAGCCCTTCGGTGACAGCGGCGCCCTCGAACGGTTTTCGGTCGACCTGACTGCGCGGGCGCGAGAAGGGAAAATCGACAAGATCGTCGGTCGCGATTCGGAAATCCGCCAGGTCGTCGATATCCTGTTACGGCGCCGTCAGAACAATCCGATCCTCGTCGGCGAAGCAGGCGTTGGAAAGACAGCTGTCGCAGAAGGCTTTGCACGGCGCGTGGTCGATGGTGATGTGCCGCCGTCGCTCGAAGGCGTGACGGTGCGCGCGCTCGATATCGGTCTCCTGCAGGCAGGCGCTTCGGTGAAGGGCGAGTTCGAAAAGCGCTTGCGAGATGTGATCGACGAAGTTGAGGCCAGTCCCAAGCCGATCATCCTGTTCATCGACGAAGCCCACACCCTGATAGGCGCTGGCGGTCAGGCCGGCACAGGCGATGCAGCGAACCTGCTCAAGCCGGCCTTGGCGCGTGGGCAATTGCGGACGATCGCGGCAACCACTTATGCCGAATACCGCCAGTATTTCGAGAAGGATCCGGCGCTGACCCGCCGCTTCCAGACCGTGGACGTGGGTGAGCCTGATACCGACAATGCGATTGCCATGCTGCGATCGGTGGCACCGATGATGGAAAAGCATCATGATGTCGTTCTGCTAGACGAAGCGGTCGAGGCGGCTGTCAAACTGTCGCAGCGCTATGTGCCCGCACGGCAATTGCCAGACAAGGCCGTGAGCCTGCTCGACACTGCATGCGCTCGGGTTGCCGTCTCACAGCACTCTGTTCCGGCACAAGTCGAGGATCGCCGCCGACGAGTCGAACTCCTCGAAGTCGAGCGCGAAATAGCCGCGCGGGAGCAGGCTGGCCAGTATCGCAGCGATGACCGCGTTCTCAAGATTGACGAATTGCTGGTGGATGCGAAGGCCGAACGCGACAACGCGGAAACCAAGTGGGAAGCCGAAAAGCATGCGCTGCTCCTCGTGAAGGCAGCGCGGGATGCGCTGGCTGAGGCGCAGAGTCCAACAGACACATCAACCGATAGCGACGTCGAAGGTGAGGCGAAGGCGCCCGTTAATCCGATCGACACCGCCGCACTAAAAACGGAACTCAACGAAGCGATCGTTGCGATGAAGGAGGTCCAATGCGATGCGCCGATGGTGTTCGGTGTGGCAGATGCAGACGCAGTTGCATCGGTAGTTGGTGACTGGACCGGCATTCCAGTCGGACGCATGGTTAAGGATGAAATTGCCTCGGTGCTGACAATCGCCGATCAGCTGAAGACCCGGGTGATCGGCCAAGACGATGCTATGGACGCGATCGCCAAGCGCATCCAGACAAGCCGCGCCAAGCTCGATAATCCGAACAAGCCGGTGGGCGTGTTTATGCTTTGCGGGCCTTCAGGCGTCGGCAAG
>JANLPY010000243.1:0-3765 GCA_031367505.1 Hyphomicrobiaceae bacterium
GCGCACGACACGCGCGCAGTGGCGGGCCTCCCTGACCGACCGAAGCTTGCACCAAGCGCGCGAACACTCGGCACGGCACGGCGGCCCACCCATGCCCACGAACCACCAAACGATTCTCGGCACCCTCGCCTCCGGCGAGGACATGCCGTTGTTGCAAGCCGACCGCCGCAAGCACGTCTACATCATCGGAATGACCGGCACCGGTAAGACCGGCCTCTTGCTCAACATGATGCACGCCGACCTCATGGCCGGCGCGGGCTTCTGCTTTCTCGACCCACACGGCGACGCATGCCAGCACATTGCGAGCCTCGCGCCCAAGGAGCGCGGCAAGGACGTGATCTATCTCGACCCGTCAGACCCGACCCACACCTTCGCCTATAATCCCCTCTCAAGCGTCGCCGAGGCCGAGCGCGCGACGGCGGCCGCCAACATCGTCTCAGCATTCAAGAGCATCTGGTGGCAAAGCTGGGGGCCGCGCCTCGAATACATCCTGGGGCACTCGCTGCGGCTGTTGCTCGACACCAAGGATCAAACCTTGCTCGGACTCCCCCGCTTGCTCGTCAACGAGACCTACCGTGATTGGCTCGTCGTCCGTTGCACTGATCCTGTCGTACGATCTTTCTGGCAGACCGAATATGCCGCCTACGATCCGCGATTTCGCAACGAGGCAATCGCACCGATCCAAAACAAGATCGGCGCATTCCTCGCCAACCCGTTCATCCGATCGATCCTCTGCCAGAAGTCCTCGACGATCAACATTGCCGACGTGATGAACAAGGGCAAAGTGCTCATCGTCAATTTGTCGAAAGGCAATCTCGGCACCGAGCCCGCGCACCTTCTCGGCGCGTTGCTCATCACCGCGTGCTCGCAAGCGGCCGAGGCGCGGCGGCACATACCGGAACATGATCGCCGCGACTTCACGCTCTATGTCGACGAATTCCAAAACTTCGCGACGGAGAGTTTCGCCACGATTCTTTCGGAAGCGCGCAAGTGGCGACTTTCACTTGTCGCCGCAAACCAAACAATTTCACAATTGCCGGACGGACTACAACACGCCGTCTTCGGAAACGCCGGCACGCTCATCGCGTTTCGTGTCGGCGCACTCGACGCCAAGCGCCTTGCCGGAGAGCTCGGCCTAACCAACCCCGCGACACTCACACAGACCAACAATTTTCATGCGTGGACGAAGCTCATGCGCGACGGCGCACCGATCGACCCGCGCCTTATCCAAACGTTCTCTCCCCCCATTCCCCGGATTGCGCTTCGAGCCCGTTGTCGCCTTCGCGCGATCGACACACATGATGCCGCGCCGCGCGGTCGAAGAACGCATCGCCGCGTCGTTCCCGAAGCCACCGAAAAAGAGATCACGACACCGGAGCAAACGAGACGCCGATCGTCTTTGAGCTGCGACACCAATCGCCGACATTCCGGACGACGCGTGCCGGTTAGTTCTACGTTTCCTGTAAGCAGGGGGCTAGACGAATCCCATGACATACGAATTGCCGAGTGAAAGTAATGCAATAGACGGCATAGGAGACGACCGCCAGAGCGCGAGTTGCGCCACGACCTCCTCCAACTTTGGAGGATTCGCCGTCCGCCCCGGCTAACCGCGACAAGGCGCGGCGCACCCCGACAGGCTCCGGCAACGTGATAATATTTGATTGAAAGAGCATACTGTCGCACTCTGTCGCAGGGCAGCGCATAGCGCGACATAGCGCTCGTTTACAGATGCAAGCTCTTAAGGTTCTCACTTTTAACCATGCAAACGCCGTCGACCAAAAAATATCGCCCGCGCTCGCAGTCAACGCCGAACGGGCGACAGACGCTCATCACCAACAACGACGTTCTCGGCATCTTCGAACCGCTCAGTCGCCATGCGCAGCTCACAACCAAACAGCTTGTCGCGTTCGATCGCCGCCACGCGAGCACCGTTCGCAATCGTCTCACCGATCTGTATCACGCAAAGGGCGAGTGGCTGGTGCGCGTGAGCGAATCGCTCAAACTGGCGAACTCGCTCACGACCGACGAAATGTATCGCCTCGGAAAAGACGCCGAGGATTTGCTCATCGCGCGAGGGTTCATCCCCTCAGATCGCTGGGTGCAAACAGCGCGTGTCGGCGGCAACAGCAATGCGCCCTCGCGCATCTTTCGCCTGGCGCACGATCACATGGCGTCGCATATCGCACTCGACATCGAGATCGGGGCGCGCGCCGCGAAACTCCATCGCTTCCGCAATCACATTGAGATAATCAACAATGCGCCCGAGCGCACGCGAACTTTTCCCAAGCCGCTGCGCGTCGCTGTTCCACCGATCCACGGCGCGCCCAAGTGGATCGAGCCTGACGCGCTCATCGGCATCGACGATCGATATTTTGCGATCGAGGCCGACACCGGCTCGGAAAGCATCGAAGGCGTCATCAAACCGAAAATTCTCGCCTATCGCGAGATCGTCGCATCAGGAATTATCGACGATCATTTCGGCATCGACAATTTGCGGGTGCTCTTCGTTACGACGAATGCAAAGCGCATGCGCAATATGATTGCGGCCGTTGCATCGATCGCGCGCGAAGGACGCAGCACGATGTTCGGCTTCGCCTGCCGTCCCGATTTGGGCCAACTCGCGGGTGCGCCCGCTCCGGATGGCCGATTGTTTGCAGAGCCGTGGCTTCGGGCTGGAAGAGACGACCTACGGCTCGACCTGGCCAACAAGTGACGCCAATCTGCGAGTGTGGGGATAACGCCCGATCGCATTGTTTCCCCATCTTAAAATTGCCTCAGGCAACCAGAGAGGAAGACGCCATGTCCTACGCGATCGACTTCATCGAACTGAAACAACGCGTCAGCATCGAACAAGCGGCCGACATGCTCGGCCTCAAGCTCGCCAAGAGCGGGGCGCAGCGTCGCGGCACATGCCCCATCTGCAAAACGGGCGGCGACCGAGCCTTCGTCATCACACCGGCCAAGGGTCTCTACTACTGCTTTGGCACGTGCGGCAAAGGCGGCGACGCGATCACGATGGCGGCGAATGTTCGCGGATGTTCATTGCGTGAGGCGGCGGAATTTCTCGCCGGCAAGAGCGGAGGAAGTCCACCATCAGCGCGAGCCGACAATTCCCGCAACGATTCCCCCCAGCCCAGGACAGAGCAGGGGTTCAGGCCGCTCGACTACCTTCAGGCGGCGCATGAGGCAGTGAAGGCGTTAGGCGTCTCTCCGGAGACCGCAGGGCACTTCGGCGCGGGCTTCGCGCCCAAGGGCATCATGCGGGGGCGGTTCGCCATTCCCCTCCACGACCCGGCCGGCACCTTGCTTGCCTACGCTGGACGCGCAGTTAAAAACGAAAGCCCGCTGCTGCTCTTTCCCAACGGCTTCGATCCGCGCACGACGATCTTCAACGCGCACCGAATCATCGAGGGCGACCTGTTCCTTGTCCGTGATCCGCTTCAGGTGCTCACGGCATACGAGAGCGGCATCGAGAACGTTGTCGCCTTCCTCACCGAGAACGTGACGGCGCTACAGCTTGAACAATTCGCCGCGCTGATGGATGAGCGCAAATGCGAAAATTTGGAGGTGTTTTGAGCCCGCGCAAGCGGGCTCATTTTTGGCCCGCATTTCGTAGCATATTCAAAATTTCAACTCCTACTTAAATGGTAATTGCTCAGGGGGGTGTTCTGAAGGCCGGCCGGCTGGCGTTTGACGCGGGACTCGGGAGTTGATTCAAGCTTCCGATGGATCGGGAAGCGCTTGAATCGCTGGACAAGGAATGCC
>JANLPY010000284.1:0-13616 GCA_031367505.1 Hyphomicrobiaceae bacterium
CTGAGCGTTTCCAAGGGCGAGATCACCTTCGACAAGGTCGTGTTCGGCTATGAGCCCGGCAATCCGGTGCTGAAACAGCTGTCGCTCACGGCCAAAGCCGGCAAGACGACGGCGCTGGTCGGCACGTCCGGCGGCGGCAAGACCACAGTGCTGAACCTGCTGCAGCGCTTCTGGCTGCCGCAACAGGGCCGCATTCTGATCGACGACCAGGACATAACTGCGGTGACACTGCAAAGCCTGCGCCGCCAGATCACCTATGTCAGCCAGGATGTGTTCCTGTTCGAGGGCACGATCAAAGACAACATCCGCTCGGGCGACGAGCACGCCACCGACGCCATGATCAAGCGCGCCGCCAAACAAGCCCATGCCGCCAGCTTCATCGAGAGCCTGCCGCGCGGCTATGACACGCGAGTGGGGGAATTGGGCACGCAACTGTCCGGCGGGCAGCGCCAACGCATATCCATGGCGCGTGCGTTTCTGAAAGACGCACCGATCATAGTGCTTGACGAGCCGACCTCGGCTTTGGATAGTGAAAGCGAGCAGATCATACAACTGGCCATCAAAGAATTGACCAAGGGCAAGACCACGGTGGTGATCGCGCACCGGCTGGCGACGGTATTGAAAGCCGACGTCATCCACGTCGTCGAAGGGGGACGCATCGCAGAATCCGGGACGCATGCGGAATTGGTGCGCGAGGGCGGCATCTATGCCCGGTTGCATACGATTCAGTTTGCGGCGTGATCGATGACCAAAAAAAGGATTTTTGTCGAGAGCGTCTGTTAGTCGGACGCCGTAGGAGAGTTCAGATCAAGATCGAACGCGGCAACGTCGGCCGCACATTCCACAATCAATTATAGCTGCTAGAATGATCCGGACAATTCAAAATCGAATTATACTGCCCATTCGGCAAGCGCTGAGGCGGCGCCGCAAACGCCGCATACCCAAAGCGTTCAAGTCGTTGAGATGGGCGCGGGTTGACCGCGAGGCTGTGGCGTTGTGGGGCTATTTGAACTCCGAGATCGGCCTCGGCACTCAGGCCCGTCGATGCGCGGAATGCTTGAGGTCAATTAGGCCAGACGCTTTGCTTTATTCGGTTTCGTTGAAGAACCGCGACAGCGTCATGTTCGATTCAAACAGAGTTCGAACTCGATCCGGTTTCAATATTATTGCCGTAAATCCTCCAGAGCTTCTGAGCCAAAACAGATATTTCCCACATGTCTATATGCTTGATACCTATAAGGTTGGGTATTGGGCGTGGGAACTACCGACTGTGCCGGAATCCTGGCTACCAGCCTTTGATCTCGTGGATGAGATTTGGACGGTTTCCAGTTTTGCGGCACAAGCCTTCAAATTGGCAACCGACAAGCCTGTCGCCACGCTTCCTATTGCAATCAGCGATTGGAGCCATTCCTCGCGACGGGACGCGCGAGACCGTTTGCGAATTCCGTTGACCAACGAGTTCGCCTTTTTGACCATCTTCGACTTCGCCTCCGGGTTTTCTCGCAAGAACCCGCTTGGCGTCATAGAAGCCTTCAACCTGGCGTTCGGAAAATCGCCGTCCGGGCCACATCTCATCATAAAGTACCGCAGTGTGCAGGGCTATCAGCCGCATGCGTTGACAGCAGACCACTGATCATGACGACGATGGCCGAATAGACGAACCCGAACAGCGCTCCGGTGAGTATGGTGTTAAAGAAGGATTCCCCGATCCAGCCGCGATAGAGCAGCGAGGCCTGTGTCGGTGCCAGGGTCGGCACGCCCTTCGGAAATTCCAAATAGGGTTCGCGAAGCCGTTCTAGCCGCCATTGCTCCTGGCTGCACGCTGAGCATGCATCCTCCAATCTTCGCGGCAAAGCCCCGGCCCTCCGGGCGGCAAGGTGATCGGCGAACAGGGACAATTCCGGTGCGAAATTCTGCAAGGTCAAGGTCACGCCGCGTTCGAGACAGAATTGTTCGAAGCGCCAGAATGGATCGGAGCGGTGTTCTGAAAGCCGATGCGTTGCGCGCAGCCCCTCCATGGTGAGCGGTGCCTGGACCGGCTCGCGTGGGCGCGAAACGCGGGCGGTCCAGAGCCGGCTCAATGCCAGTACCATGCCGACACCGAGAACCCGGCCGATGGCCGATTGTCCACCCGAGAGAGCGCCGCCGGCTGCGGTCGATAACGTTACGGACGACCCTGAGAGGACGGTCGCAAGCAGGCCGATGAGCGCACCTGAGACGATGGCGCCGATGACGATGATGAGAAGCAAGATCCCTGTCAGCAGCCAACCGGCGGTCTCCGGGCCGCCTCCAGCGCCACCAATGGCCAGGCCCAAGGGACTGAGATCGCCGACCCACATCATCGGTTCGAGCGGATGGGAGAGCGATGGTGCAAAACCGATCAAGGCGAGTAGCAAACCCACGAGGACGCTGATTGCGACATGCATGAGTACGAATGCGGCGCCGACATCCCAGGCTTGCAGAGTTGCGCGATCGCCGATCGCCTCGGCGATTTCTTCAACCAGCCGACCTTTGAATCGGGAGAGCCGCAAACCACCGAGAATTAGTCCGCCAACCAGGCCGAAGAGCAGGTTGGTGCCGAATTGATCCCAGGACAACTGCGGCCACACGCTGGCGTCGGTTACCAGCGCGGCGAACACTTGGAACGCTGCAGGGAATAAGGCAAAGCCTGTATTGAGGGCAACGATGACGAGGCTGCCGACGACAAAGAAAACCATGAGTGCGGCTCGGGTCTCGGCCGGACTGGATGAGTTGGAGGCGGTTGATGATGATATGCCACTTGGTTTTGGCGCCAGAACCGACATGACTGACCTCGCGCGTTTGAATTCAATCTCGGGCTTGCAGCGTGACGCGCTCATGGTGATCGCCAATGTCGGTCGCATTCAAGGGCAAACGCTGCAGGCTCCATCAACCTGCGTCGCGCTGAATTGCAGCGCAGAGCGCAGCTTTGGTTCCCTCCACGCTTGATCTCTGGTGGGCCATGGTTTGCGCCTGATCTCTGGAGCCGCCACTGCCGATGGGCACTGCGCGTCCGCCCGGCAGGGTCAAGGCCGCGCGCAGCGCGCCCCCGCAGGGGGTCGCCTTGACGCCGACGACGCCGCAGGCGAGGGCGCGCTAGGCTCGCGAGATTTCAGGCCCGGTCGAGAAGATCATCGGCGATCGACACCGTGTCGCCTTTGCCGCTGACCCATGCAGGTCCGAGAATGCCGTGCGTCTTCAATCGCGCCGGCGTGGTGAACAGAAACAGATTGGTGCCGTCGGGCGTGATTTCTTCGCGGCGCTGGATCGCAATCATGTGCTGCATGCGCGCCTCGGAAGGCGTTTCGTAGAGCACGCGGAAATTCTGAAAGCCCCATTGGATGTTGTGCAAATTTTGTCGCCACGCATTCCAGTAGACGAGATGCTTGCGGCGGATCGAGGATTTCTTGGTGATGTCGGGCGGGTCGACATCCATTTCGCCGGTGTCGTGTTCGTAGACGTAATTCTTGCGCGCAGCTCCGCTCGCGAGTGAGAGCAGGCGGTCGGGAACGCCGCCGAGTTTCAGGTGCTCGATCTTGCTGCGCCCGCCGGTATGCCTCGTCATGACGACGGTCGGCGTCACACGGAAAGGATTGTGGTTGGGGCGTGGCCGAGTGGTTTCGGGCGGCATCATGGGCAACAGATCATGATGGTCGTAGAGCGTCAGCGAACCATGGCCGGCACAGGCTTGGTCGAGCCCGATGACAAATTCGGCAACTTCCGTCGTGTGGGCGAGAAACATTCCAGCGAGGTTTTTATTCTTATGCGTCCAGTCAAGCTTGGCATTGATCCAATGGGCGTTGGGGGCAATGAGCTGCGCGCCTTTGAGACCCAGAGCATAGACAAGTGGGAAGTTGCCGGTCTCGAAGACATGCGCAAGTTGCTGACGTTGCACTGGCGGCAAGTCGAGAAAGCCGTATTTGAACAGCAAGCGGGTGCGGCGACCGACATTGTCGTCAGAGCCACCGACCAGGCGCTTGATCTGGTCCTGCCGCAGCAGACGGAAGCGCGCGACGTTGCGAGTGATGAGCACGTCGCGCGGCGTCGGGCGGAATGGCGGAAGCTCTTCGGGGCGCTCGAAGAGCGAGGGGCGTGTGGGAGTTGCTATATCGCTCGGCATGCATTCATTTTACATCATCTTTCGGCAATTGTTTATCAGATTTTACTAATCGTAGTGCCGACTTTGTTGGTTTCTTCTTGTTCGAAGATGTTGCGTGCTTTGTCGTCTTGACTGCTGGCCGTGGCGGCGGATCGCCGTAGTCGAGCGACGGCTTTGGGTTCAGCTCAACGTTGCCGACGTCGCTGTCGTTGATATTGCGTCGCGCGGTGCCATACAGGCCAAGCGCCTTGCGTCTCGCCGCGATATGCGCGTCGGCCGCCTCGCGTGACTGTGCCGCCGGAGTTTTGGCGATCAGAGCTTCGAGCGGCGGTCGCGGCGTTTTTCCCATCGCTATTTTTTCTTGAGATTGGGAACAGTGATGAGATGCATCACCGCTTGCATGGATACGATCGCGTGAGCCGTTGGCAAACGACGAAGTTCGCGACCGGCTTTGTATAATTGCTCGTCCTTGCTGAAATAGGAATGGGGAAGATTTTCGAAGATCGGCTTGTGGGCCCGGTGCCAATTGACGTTGACCGCGTTCGAGGTGCTCGCGCCTTCGCTCACGGCGATGCCCTCGCCCTCGGCCTTGCTGTGGGCCCGCGTAATACCGGCGCCATAGGTTGATGAGAAGGTGGTGCCGTCGGTATGGGCCATGCTTTCACTTTCGAGACTCGACTCGGCGAGGCTTGAGGTTGCAAAGCTGCCAAGCGATGTGTTGTCACCGGTGGTGATGCCTTGCCCGATTGGGAGAGCGGCGCTGAGGACCGAACCCGTGGCGGGATCATACTGCAGAGACAGTGCGCTGCTCTGGCCGTCGCTGGCGGAAGTGCCGGCACTTGCCGCATTGGTAAGCCCAGCCGAAAGGCCGCGCGAGCTGGTATCGCTCGAGATCGTGCCCTCGGTATCACTCCAACTCTCGCTGATACCGATGGTGCGCGCCCGTGCCACGGTCTTGGATTTCGTGGTCGCCGTGCTTTGCGATGTGCCTTGCGAAGAGCCGCCACCATCAAGTGTGATGAGTTCGACGCCCACATTGGTCGGTCGCATGTCCTTGGCTTCGCGTAGATCGAGCGGCATGGCGGAATAGGCGAGGGCCTCGGCTTCCTTCTGATCGGCGAGGCGGAAGATGACTTTGGTCGCCGTCGATTTGGTGACGGCGTCGTAGATCTTCTCATCGGGTTTGCCGAGCTGCGACAACCACTGATGAGCCAGCGTGAGGCCGACGCCGTATTTCGCGAGTTGCGGCAGCATCTCGGGAATATCGTCGGTCATGTAGAGATGGCATTCATCGACATGGATGAAGAAGGGTTTGTAGTGGCTGCGCAGTTTTGAAAGAAAACTGGTGTAGCGCAGAAATATCGTGCCGAGCAATTTGGCATCGGCTTCGGAGATTTTCTTGGCCGGTTGCAGATCGACGAGAAGGATGTGGCCCTTTTCCATGATGTCGAGAATGTCGATGGTCTTGGCCGGTGACGGTGCGAAGCCGGCATTCATGCCGAACATGCGCGCGAGGGCGTCGCTCGAAACAAATTCATTGAGCCGGTTGATGGGGCCGAGCACGTTGAGTTGGAACTCGCGGCGCAGCGACGGGTCGAGCGAGAGATCGTGAATGCGCATGAGTTCGTCGCGCGGAAATTCGGATTGCAATTGCTCGATGATGCGTGCGCGAACGCCAAAGCGGTCGCTGTGATCATAAAGCAGTTTGGCGTCCGTGAGGTTCATGCCGCGCTCGGCAAGAGCGGTGAAGGTTGCCTTCAGCACACTTCTGATCAGCGGCCTCTGCTGTGTGTCCTCGCCGCCCCAGGCCTGTTCGAAGGCGCTGAGCAAGGTGTCGGCGATTACCGAGAGTTCGACACCGGGAAGTTTGGCGAGGGGATTGAAACCGACCACCTGGCCATCAACATTGGGAGAGAGAATGAGCACCTTGCCTTGCGCGAACAAGCTGGGGCGATGCAGGCGAATGAAGTCGAGCGTCTCGTTGAAGAGGCTGTCGCGATGACCACCATGCGGGTCCATGAGGATCATGCCGTGATCTTTGATGAGATCCTGCCGGATCAGATATTCGAGAAACTTTGATTTTCCCGAACGCGTCATGCCAATCGCTTGCAGATGCTGGAGCCGCGTCGCGGTATCGAGCAGGATGGCCTGGCCTTCGGCGTCATAACCCAGCCGGACGAAGGAGGGATCGGCATCAGGCGATCGACGTAAGGTTGGCTTGCTGGCCACGATCGCAACGCCGGCAAACGCGGGGTAGTTGTTGCGGAAGTCGCGGTCTTGGGCGCGAAACAGTTTGCGAAGTTCACGGGTGCGGCGGTTCACGATCGATATCGTCCTGTCATGCTACGGTTAGCACAGATGCAGCGTCGTTGGCGCGTGTCCTGCGGGACGGGTTGCTGGAGTGGTTCGGCAGTCCGTAAACCGCAGGAGAGGTATCATGACATTTAATGACCTTGAACGGAGACGCGAGGCTGCTGAGATTTTGATGCTCGAAGCCGAGGCGCATCGCAAGATGGCCGAAGCACGGATCAAGGACGCAGAGGCGACACACAAATTCGCGGAAGCACGATTGAAAAATGCTGAGGCAGCTTTGAAGGAAAAGCAACTGCGGCGTGCATAGCCGTAACCGCGAAACACCGACCCTCAACGAGGGTCGGCTCTTTTATGGCACGTCGTCCCTCGTGTTGGCCTTCTCGATCGCATCCTCGATCTCAGCAATTTCGCGGCGCAGATAAAGTTCGACATCGTTCGAGACACCCTCGGCGAGCGCTCTCGCGAGCTTCTTTTTTGCAGTTTCCAACTCGGCCTCGAGACCATCGATCTCATCGTCGACGGAGTTCTTCGCGACCGGACTGTAAGCGTCTCTTATCGCCGCAATGCGATCTGCGGCGTACAAGTCATTCAGCTTTTTGAAATCTCCAGATTTGTAGGCGTCGATCTCGGCTTGCTTGCGCGCGCGCTGAAGTTCTTCGTCGGTCGATTGCGCGACCTTGCGTGTGGTTTCGGCCTCGGCCTTTTTCGTTGCCGCGCGTTCGATCAAGGTCTCGTCGTTCAGCTTGCGACGTTCGCGCGAACGTTCGTTCCTGGCTTCGATGTCGCTGAGATCGGAATAGGTCTTGGCGGCTTCGATGCGGCGGCGGCGTTCGCGCTGTTCGCGCTCGTGTTGGGCCGCCGCCCGCTGCTCCTCGATGAGGTTGGGCGTTTCGTGATTGAAATGATCGACCGCAAGCTTGGTCCGCATGGCCTCATCGAGAAGCTCTTGCGTGACTTTCATATTCTCGGTAAGGACCCTCTTGCCCTCGGTGTCGACTTTGACAGTGTCAATCTTATCGCGCAGCCGCATGCGGCCGAGCAGATTGCCGATGGGCCCGCGGGTGACAATGCCGGGAAGCGGCAGACCGACGCCCTGAGTTGTGCGAGCGGGACTGTTCCGGCGCTTGCCATCATCGTCGTTGTTTGTCATGTAAACCATCTCCTCCACCAGGGAAGTTTCGACCGCGCCTGACGGATCCGCGCACGCGCATCCAACATTTGTACACGCGCCATATCGCGTTCGGCTGCGGCCTCGGAAATCTCCCGATCTTGCTTGATGCGGTGCAAGAGGTCTTTTCCACGCGCGATCATAGATTGCGTATGGCGCTGCGGTGGCGGAGTGATGATGTCTTCGATCGGCGTACCAAGGGCATCGATGATGGCGGTGTTGGGATAGATCGCGGCACCGGATTTGAGCATGGGCTCAATGATGTCGCTCGGTGCGTGCGATGTGAGGAAATACATCGCGCCGACGAAGGCGCGATACGAGAAGGCAAGGATGACGGCGATCGGCACCAGTGTCAGCCACAGCCAGAAATCCGGATTGGGCGGCACGACGATAGCGGGGATGACATGCAGCGATGAGTTCGACTGCACAAATTGCAGCTCTTGCGATTTGATCGGCTGGACGTGCCCATCGACGACGGTGGTGAGTGCGGCAAGCTTGGCACGCAGAGTTTCGATCTCGGAGGCTGCCGCCTGCGCGACTGTCATTTGCGCATCGATCGGGGCACGCAGCGTTGCCGGGTCGGAAGGGGCGGCCGTCCCGGCAAGACAAACCACGAGAGTGACAAAGGCAATCGAAAGCAGAATGACACCGGCGAACGATTTCGATGGCAGCGGCTTGTAACTGGCAAGGATGGTGAGGAAAGGGAACCCAAACAGCACAGCGACAAAAGCTTGCAGCCACGGTGCGGTAATCGACAGGACGCGCGTGAGAACAAGCGGAACGGGAGCGGCTGGAGGCGTTGCAGGAAGTGTTCCGGCGACGGGGAAAGTGAATTGAGTATTGGCGCGATCCCAATGGGGGAAGCGCTGCATGGAAAGTGCCGGCCCCAGGCTCTCGCCGCGAGGCAGGGAATTCTTGCCGGCGGTCAGCGCGCCGTCGCGAAAATAGACGACCGGCTCGCCTTTGACTTGTGGCTGCGGCGGACCATCGATAGCTGCGCCGGTGAGAACCGCGATTTGCGCGGCGTTGGCGGTGCCGCCACTGCAGGCGATCTCATAGACGAAGATGTTGGCGTTGAAGTATTTCGGAAAGGTCATGCCCTGTAGCAGATCGGTACCTTGCGTGGCATAGTCGAGTCGCTCACTTTCATTGCCGAGAGGGTGGCCGGAGTCACCGCGAAGCACCTGGTGCCAGTAGCTGCCGGAGCGATCGGCGGACGCCACGCCATTGTTCACGGTGCACAAGAAATTGAGCTGCACAAAGGGCGGTGAGTTGCCGTCATCGCCAACTGAATTCTCGGCGACGGTGGGAGCGTTCTTGGTCGGCGGGCTCGCGGAGATATTGGCAGGTCCGCCCTGCGCAGCCAACAATTGATCAAACCATTTCTGCGCGATTGCAGTGCAGGCTGACGGCATGGACGATCTGAGCGCGGCGCGACAGCTTTCGATATTGCCATCACGGCACCCATTCATCGACAGAACCGCCAGATCAAAGGGAAGCAGATTACATTGCTTGGAACTTTGCTCGGCGAGTTTGTGCGGGCTCGGCAGCTGGATGGTGACGGTGCGCGTCGTCTGCCTCTGAGGATCAAAGACGGTGAGTGTCAGGGCCTCGGCATCCTGTCGCCAGAACTGCTGAAACCGGGTCGTGAGAGCGGTGACGTCAGCGATCGGCGCACCATTGACGGAGACGATGAAGACTTGCGGTCGCAATCCGGCCCTGCCAGCGGGCGAGCTGCTATCGACCGAAGTGATAAAGGCACCGGCCATATCGGCCGGTAGGTTCAAGTCCCGGAGATGAAACTCGTCGAGCATATCGGCTTGAAAGCCTTGCTCGGGAATATCGCCTGGGCGCGCATCCGCAACCGCACAGCCTGCGGTGAACAAAATCAAAAAAGTCAGCGATAGTGTCCGAAGACAACGCATCGCGGCCCCCACCATTGAGTCGCGCTGAGACTATCGTTATCCGCTGCCGGTGGGGAGGTTGGCGGCAAGAAGCCTGTTGATAAGTGGTTCTACTTTTCTGCGCGAGGTGCCGTAGTGGCGGCGCGACTGGTTGCGCATCAGCTCACGATGGCCAAGGCCGGATGGTGCCGGTGGCATAGCGATGACCCGCGCATCGTGGCCAGCGATACGAATGGCCGCCTGGCCGCGCGATAGCTGCAACAGCGCGGTTGGATTGAAGGCCTGATGCAGGCGGTTGAATTCGGGTGCCAGCAGTTCGGCATCGGGACCGCCGGGCCGGAACACCACGAGGGTCTCGGGATTGCCGCGCAAGGCTGCCTGCGTCTTTTCCGAAAGTCCGGCGAGATATTGGGTCGCCAGCGCCAGCGTTACGCCATAGTGCCGCGCCTGGCTGAGCAGGGTCGGTATGATATCGGTGACGATGTCCTGGGCCTCATCGATGATGAGATGAAAATCAGGATGGCTTTGGGCGGTGTTTCGCAACCGCGCGAGGCCCGCCGCCTGCACGCGCGCCACCAACAGGGCTCCCATCAAATGGGCGGCGGTATCTCCGATCGAGGCCTTCGAGAGATTTGCGATGACCACATGCCGCTGCGCCATCTCGTGGCGAAAATCCAGCGTGCTGCGGGCTTGCCCTAGGACGTTCCGAACAACCGGCGAAAACAGAAAAGTCTCGAGCTTGTTGAGCACCGGATCGATGGCGATCTCGCGCTCAGCGTCGCGCCAGCGTTCGAAGCGCACGCCGAGAAACTGGCGGGTGAGGGGATTGGAGACGCGACTGACAATGCGTTGCCGGAAGTCGTCATCGTTCAAGAGCCGCGGCAACAGCACCAGCGATGCGTTCGGCGTTTCGATCAGCGCGAGCAGCGCATGCCGCAAAATTTGCTCCATGCGCGCGCCCCAACTCTCATGCCAGATCGCCCGCATGGCCGAGACGACATTATCGGCGAGCAGTTCGCGATCATCGGGCGCGACATCCTCCAGAACATTCATCGACAGCGGGTGCTCGCGATCGGCAAAGTTGAGGTAGCAGACCTGGTTGGCTCGGCGCTTTGGAATGAGACCGAGGGCGCGCTCGGCATCGTCTCCCAGCGGATCAATATACAGGACGCCGTCGCCGCGCGCGGCGTCCTGTGCGAACAAGTTCAAAAGCAGCGAGGTCTTGCCCGAGCCGGTGGCGCCGATGACGGCCATGTGGCGGCGGCGCCGATCCACCGAGAGGTGGATCGGTTCTTCCGGAAACCCGATGATGGTGTGAGGGTCCATAAGCAGTGCCCGACCCCGAAGCCCGTCTCACAAAGTCATGGATGAACTCGGAGACGGGCGGTGCAGAGGCAGGGCTGGTCATGGATGCCGGACCCTTCAATGAGCGCGGCATCCCCAGCGTATTTTATCGCACCATCAAGGCCTCGCATGCACGATAGACCGTCGACCACTAGGCTGGAAATCTCAGTGCGCGGCGGCGAGCACAACGTCGGCGGCAGCGCAGTCTGGGATGGCGGGTTGATGATCGACTTGTCGCTCATGAAGGGTGTTCATATCAACGCGCGCTATAGCACCCTCGTCCCGTTTCGGGGCTTCACGCTGCTTCTGGCGCTTTTCCTCAACGCCCACCCCCCAAGCGACCGCAAGGGAGCGCCGCCCGCCCCAGAAACAAGGAGCGCCTCTTTGCGCTCCTCAGGTTTCGTCGGCGGGTTTGTCGGAGGCCCGGAGCGAAGCGGAGCCCGAAGGGGAGCCGAGGACTTTCGGACGCGGGTGAGCCCGCCTGTTCGTTAGCCCCACTGGACTAACGCGACAGGCCCCGCGTCCGAAAGCCCGCAGCGCTCGGCCGTCCGGCGTGCCGGCCGACCTCGTGCCGCAGCCGAGTTCGCCCACAATGCAAATCCAGTGACTTGGCATGCAGAAAATGTTCGCGAACGCCGCCCCTGTCGATGAGGGCGAACGAGCGCCAGCGCCGCTATTAGAGCCACTTGAGCAAATGTGCGATTAGTGGGTCTTAGCGGTGCGGCGCGAGGTCGGGCGGTTAGCCCGACAAAGGGGGTGGGCGTATTTGTGTTGCATTTCAAGGAGAAGCGCCCCGGCAGCGGGACCTCGAAACCCTACACTCCGGCCGTAGGGGGTACTGTAGGGCTTTCTATAGGACGCGTTCGAAAAGTCTCGCGACTTCGGACGTGTACTAAAGAAAACCTGCGTCGCCTTGGATAATCTGGGTCAAGATTACCGCACATGACTGAACCGGAGGAAGCCTCGCAATGGGCCGAGATTAGCCGGAAAAGTAGTGTCGAATGAAGGTTTTTGCACGATCGAGTCCTTTCGAAAAAATTGCCTCGCGTCGTAAAAGTAATCTTGTGCGACACGTAAAAAAGGGCTCAACTGAGCCAAATTTTAGCGGTCACCTATTTCATGGCTACACCCCATGCTCAAATCGACGACAACCATCGCTCTCCCTCTATTCCGAGTCCGCATTTTCATATCTTTTTTAAAAGGCGTTCCCATACTGGGTATTTTCATCTTGGGTATTGTTCATTCTGAGTATTCTTATATAGAGTGAGCGGCAAAGCTTGCCGTTGCTGACCGGCAGTCCTTGCCGGTCCAGACCGGCAAATTTTGCCGGTCAGGCTCGGCCACCAATGGCGGACGGACGCTTCTTGATGGTCAGGTGCAGGCGGTAAAGGTTGGTCTTACCGAGACCCCGCTGCGTCACTTCGAGAAAGCCCGCGTCTTCCAGCTCCTTGAGATAGGTGCGGATGCTGCGCTCCCCTGCCCCCAAGTCCTCCGCAAGCTTGCGCTGCCCTGGAAAGCAGGCGTCGTCGCTCCAGGCGTATTTCAACAGCATGGCATAGGCGAGCTTACCACCGACGCTGATCGCCTTGTTGGTCAGCATAAAATTCGGCACCTGCGTGAACCCGTAGCGGGTGGCGGGATCAGCCGCGACAATCTCGATGTTGCGAGCATGCTCCCCGAGGCGTTCGGAGATATGGTCCATACAGCTTCATTGTATCCCCTACTGGTGACAATCTGCACATCGCATCTGGGGACATCCTCTGTGGCTAAGGCTGACCGACAGCGGGGCCATCGGACACTCCTTGGGACTTGGGAGGTTCGGCTCGTCCGGGCTGCAATCCAAGGAAGAGATCCTGTAGACCTTTGATGAGGAAGTTGGTCTCGCGGGCGCGAGCACTGAGTTCGCCGATCTGCTCGTCCTTGCGACCGATCTGCTCGCGAAGAAATCCGTTCTCCCGCTCCAGCGCTGCGACGTAGCGGCTTTCGATTTCAGAAGCGTGAGCGTTCCCAGGCGCAGGGAAATTGTCGTGGCCTGTCGCCACAGGTCGTGCCTGGTCGCCACTTGTCGCACCGTCATCGAGAGAAGTTTTGACGGCGTCTGGCGCTGCTGGAGCCGCGACAATTGTCGCGGCCAGCCGCGGCCGGTCGCGACCGGTCGCGTCCATCGCCATCTCATTCACTTGGGCGATGTGGCGACTGACGGAGTAAGGCGCGACCAGAAACTTGTCGCCGTAGGTCGTGGCCACCTTGCGACAATCGAGATGACCGCTGACGCAGTAACGCTGCAAAGTCCTGATTGTGCGCGGGTGGCCGGCATGGGCATATCGCTCTCCGACCTCCTCGATTGAGAGGGCGTAGTCGGTGTCGAGGCCTGTCGCGACAGGCCGCGACTCGTCGCGACCAGTCGCGCCTTGTCCACCCTCGATTTCGGTCCCTGTCATGACTGAAGTGTAGCAACACGTCGAGCGAGCGTCGGGGCTTATCCACACGCAGCAGTTTCAGGGCGCCCCTACAGTTCGCGACCAAGAGGGAACTCGGCGACACCTGCAAACGCAGGGTTTTTTGTTACCCCTGTGTTACCCCAACAAAATCAGGGGAAGGATCATTTTCGCCTAAGTCCTTGATGAATCTGGTGGGCGCAACAGGGCTCGAACCTGTGACCCGCTGATTAAGAGTCAGCTGCTCTACCAACTGAGCTATGCGCCCGGAAGCGGCCGTGGAATTAGACTGGCCGGTGCCGAAAAGAAGTGCCGAAAAGTAGCGAGGCCCG
>JANLPY010000389.1:0-7582 GCA_031367505.1 Hyphomicrobiaceae bacterium
TGCAACTGAAGAGGAACAGCGCCGCGCAGACCAAACCGCCCTCATCCGGCGGATGCGGCTTCATGCAGCGATTGGTTGCCGGCAATCCGTTGTCGGAACAACGCGCGCGACAAGCAGGCACGTTGAGAAGGTCGGGCTAGGCGTAAACCAATGACACCGGCTAATAAGTCAGCTTGACGGACTCCTTCTGAGCCGAAAAGCTCTCGCCATGAAAAATCGCCCCCCCTCGGCTAGCAGACGCGATCTCAAGCCGAACCGCAAAGTGCCGGCCGGCCGGCACCACTCGTTCCCAACGGAAGCTGAGGTCCTCGAATTCATTCGCACGTCCGATCAGACCGTTGGCAAGCGTGAGATCGCGCGCGCCTTCGGCATCACCGGCGATGGTCGCATCAAGCTGAAATTGATGCTGGGCGAGCTATCACGTGCAGGCAAGCTTTCCGGCAACCGCCGGGAAATGCGCGAGACCGGAGCCTTGCCACCCGTCGGCGTAGTCGAAATCATCTCGCGCGACGATGATGGCGAACTGATCGCCGAGCCAATCGTGTGGGACAACGAAGAAGCCGAGCGTCCACGTCTGAGGCTTATCGTCCCGGACACGCTTGAAGGCGAAGGTGGCTCGGCGATCGGCATTGGAGATCGTGTGCTCGCCAGTATCGCCAAGGCCGACGACGAAGCTGGCGGCATCGGTTTCGTCGGGCGCGCGATCAAGCGTATGCCACGCGAGAAGCGCCGATTGCTCGGGATCTTCCGCGCCCACGCGCGCGGCGGCGGCGTTATCCAGCCGGTAGATCGTTCCGCACTGCGCGAGTTCACACTGCAAAAGGGCGACGAAGGCCCGGCCAAAGACGGCGATCTCGTCAGGTTTGATCTGGCCCGCCGTGGACGGACCTCGCTGCCCCAGGCACGCATCGTCGAGGCACTCGGCAATCCGTCCGACAGCCGCAAGATCAGCCTGATTGCGATCCACGCGCATGGCATTCCGGACGATTTCCCCGAGAGCGTGATGATCGAGGCGCAAGCCCTCCGGCCGCCGGTAATGGACGACCGCGTCGATCTGCGGGCCATGCCACTGCTCACCATCGACCCGGCCGATGCGCGCGACCACGACGACGCTGTCCACGCCAGCCACGACACCGACCCCAACAATCACGGCGGCTTCGTGGTTCACGTCGCGATCGCCGATGTTGCTTATTTCGTGCGGCCCGGCTCGAAACTGGATCGGGAAGCGCAGTTGCGCGGCAACTCGGTCTACTTCCCCGACCGCGTCGTGCCGATGCTGCCCGAGCGCATCTCCAACGATTTGTGCTCACTGCGTGAGTTGGAGGACCGCGCATGCCTTGTCGTGCGGATGGTTTTCGACAAGTCAGGCGAGAAGCGCACGCATAGTTTCGTTCGCGCCATGATGCGGTCTGCGGCTAAGCTCAGCTATCAAGAAGCGCAGGCAGCGATCGACGGTCAGCCTTCCGACAAGGCGGCGCCGCTCGTCGAAGCAGTCTTGAAACCACTTTGGGCGGCCTACGCTGCACTCGCCAAAGCCCGCGACCGGCGCGCGCCGCTCGACCTCGACTTGCCCGAGCGGAAAATCATCCTCGATGCGCAAGGCAGCGTAACCGGCGTGTTGGTGCCGCAACGGTTGGCAGCCCACCGCCTGATCGAGGAGTTCATGATCCAGGCCAATGTCGCTGCGGCCGAAACATTGGAGACAAAGAAGTTCCTCTGCGTCTATCGCTGTCATGACCAGCCTTCGAAAGAGAAACTCAAATCGTTGAAGGACGTGCTCGATAGCATGAAACTCGCCTTTCCCGGATCGGGCGCGGTGAAGGCCAGCATGTTCAACAAGGTGTTGGCAGACGCGAAATCCGTCGAGGTGCCTGAACTGGTCAACGAGATCGTGCTGCGATCGCAGGCCCAGGCCGAATATGCCGTCGACAACTACGGACACTTTGGCCTGAACTTGCGCAAATACGCGCACTTCACCTCGCCCATTCGCCGTTACGCAGATCTGCTCGTCCATCGCGGATTGATCGCTGCCTGCCAGCTCGGCGATGGTGGCATGACGGAATCCGAGAAGCCGCGCCTGCGTGATATCGCCAAGCAGATTTCCGACGCCGAGCGTCGCGCGATGGCCGCCGAGCGCGAAACGACAGACCGGCTCATCGCTTCGCATTTGGCAGACCGGATCAATGCGACGTTTGAGGCGCGTGTATCGGGTGTCACCCGCTCCGGGTTGTTCGTTCGATTGAAGGAAACCGGTGCCAACGGCTTCATTCCAGTTTCGACCCTGGGTGCTGAATACTTCGACCACGTCGAGGAGCTTCAGGCATTGGTCGGCAACAAATCCGGCGGCTCGTTCAGGCTGGGTGACGCAGTCGAGGTGCGGCTGGTCGAAGTGATCGCAAGCGCTGGCGCCATGCGTTTCCAGATGCTGAGCGAGCCCAAGAAGGCGCACGCAAGCCTCATGAAAGGCTGGCGCCCGAAACGCATGCCCGGTCGCCGGCCACCTCCACGCGGCCGCCGTTAGATTGCCGTGCGCTACATGCGACGCTGACACGCAGCGTCACGCCTTGACGCAATGCAAGCTGAGTGTGACATGCATATCATGCTTCCACGCCCCGACTATTTGCCCCGCCCGACCCACGATTTGGGTCCACGCGATACCTTTGCCGCAATGAAGCGCGGCGCGGCCCTCAAATGCCCGAAGTGTGGCATCGGCCGAATGTTTTCGTCATATCTCAAGGTCGCCGACAACTGCCCAACCTGCGGCGAGGCTCTGCACCACCAGCGGGCCGACGATGCACCACCGTATTTCACCATGTTCATCGTCTGCCATATTGTCGTTGCTGGTGTACTTATCGCCGAGAAAACTTTCGCGCCAAGTTTCTGGGTGCATATCGCGATCTGGTTCCCGATCACAATCGTCGCCAGCCTGATCATGCTGCCGATGGTCAAAGGCACTTTGATCAGTCTGCAGTGGGCGCTGCGCATGCACGGGTTCGGCAACGGACCCGATCCGGCCGATCCGCAGCCAGAGCCGATTGCCGTCGAGCGTACGTAATTCGCCAGCAAAGAATGTCACCGGGCGAGCAGCGCCGGAAGTTCCCGCAGCGTCTCGATCACGTGGTGTGGCGCTCCCCCGTCCACAGCAACCGCATTGGCGTGAATACGCTGCGGCCGGATGATCTGCACCGTGGTCCAGCCCATCCGATTGGGCGATACGAAATCCTTCGCCGGATTGTCGCCGACGTAGACGAAGCGATCCTGTGTAGGGCCGAGCGCGTCCATCATGGCCTCATAGGCAGCAGGATGTGGTTTGGCGAAATCGCGGCCGCCGAAGCCGTGCGTGTAGATAATCTCACCAAATCGCTTTTGCAGCCCTAAAGCGCGCACTTTCGCCTGCTGGACGCCAACAGTGCCATCCGTGATCAGCCCCAGCGGCGCGTATTCGCCGAGCTGCCCCAGCACAGGCAGCACGTCATCGAATAGCGTGAGCCGCGCTGGTTCATGGCGCCGGTAAGCCTCGATCAATCCACTGGCGTGCGTGGGATCGATGCCACGCTGCTTCAGCACGAGCGTGAATAGTGCGCCCAAGTGCCCATCATCCAGCAAGCGCACCATATCGGCCGCGAGCCCGTCAGCACCCAGTGCCACGCGTGCCCACTCCCCCGCCGACGCGAAGGCCGAGACTGCGAACGAGCGCTCGGGGTAGAGTGTATCGTCAAGGTCGAAGATGACGCGACAACCGTTCATGCTCACCGTTCCAGCGCTAACCGCACTTGCCCGACAAATGTTGCCTGATACCATGGGAACAACGGAATGCAGAAATTGTCACAGGAGTAAATTCGAGTGCCCATCGCGAACGCTTCCACCGCGACGTTTGCCGATTCCGAGCAGGCCGCCAGTGCTGCTCGCTCCTTCGATTTGCGGCGCATCGATGCCGACTTTATCGCCAATCCATATCCGATCTACAATGCCTTGCGTGATCACGCGCCCGTCGCGCGTATGCCGGATGGCAGCTATTTCCTCTCGCGCTACGACGACTGCATCACGGTTTATAAAGACGCGAAACTCTTCTCATCAGATAAAAAGGCAGAGTTCCGCCCCAAGTTCGGCGACGGGCTCCTCTATCAGCATCACACGACGAGTTTGATCTTCAATGATCCGCCACTGCATACCCGTGTCCGCAAGATCATTGCCGGTGCTTTGAATCCGCGAGCCGTCGCCGACATGGAAACGCCGATGATCGTGTTGACCGATCAACTGCTCGACGCGATGGAGGCACGCGGACATGCCGATTTGATCAATGACCTTTCGGCGGCCGTGCCCATCGAAGTAATTGGCAATCTATTGGCGATCCCGCACGATCAACGCTCTCCGTTACGCGATTGGTCTCTCGCGATCCTGGGCGCGCTAGAACCTGCACCAGGGCCGGAGCTGGTCGAGGCCGGTGAGCGCGCCGTTGCCGAGTTTCTGGAATACCTCAAAATCCTCGTGGCCGAGCGCCGCCGCAAACCCGGTGATCCGGCGCGCGACGTGCTGACCCGTCTCATCCAAGGCGAGCAAGGTGGCGAAAAGCTCACCGAGATCGAATTGCTGCAGAACGTGATTTTCATTCTCAACGCCGGGCATGAAACGACGACAAATCTGATCGGTAACGGGCTTTATGCGTTGCTCGAATGGCCGGATCAAAAAGCCAAACTGCTGGCAGAGCCTGAGTTGATCAATACCGCCGTCGAAGAAATCCTGCGCTTCGAGAGCCCGGTTCAAATCGGCAATCGATTGGTGACGGCGGAAACGACTGTGGGGGGAGTGGTAATGCCGGCAGGCACATTCATAACGGTCGGCATTGCGGCGGCCAATCGCGATGCCAAAGAGTTCGCCAACGCCAATACCTTCGACATCACGCGCACTCACAATCGGCATGTTGCATTTGCATCAGGCGTGCACTTCTGCGTCGGCCTCGCAATTGCCCGCATGGAGGGACGCATCGCGATCGGACGTTTCCTCAAACGGTTCCCCCGCTACCAGCTATCGTCCGAGCCCACCCGTGGCGGACGCGCCCGGTTCCGTGGCTTCCTCTCCATTCCCGTGTCGCTGGGCTGACAGCAATCTTTTCCGAACAAGCACTTTTGTCTTATTTCGGCGCGACCGTTAACGATAAGGCAATGAACATCTGTCAATCTAACAACCTGTTGGGCATCAGCGTTGTATGAGGAACGTCGCAATGTTCGCTTTAATGTTGGATAGAATCCAAGCAATCATTATCCGCTTTTTCGCCAGAAATCACACGGTTGCACCGGCGGCCGTTGGCGTTATTCACGCTGAGATAACGACACCGTCACATTCTCCTGCGACGATGGTTGCTGGATTTCTGCAGCGGATCGAACAGCCGGCGAATTTTCATCTGGCGGCGCGGCTCGCCAGCGTCTCCCATCTCAATACCAAAGCTGGCAGAACACCTTGCTCGCGTCAGCGACCGGATGCCCGCTGCAAGCAAATACCGAAACTGCTGCCACGCGTTGTGAAGCGCAATGCCGCCACCGGACAGAAGCCACGTGTAGCGATTGCAGCAATGCCCTTAGCCCAACCGAATATAATCACTTTGACACAGCCAACCGCCCGCAACATGCGCCTCGACATTCGTATTGCGCGCGCCGCTTGAGGCTACGCGGCCTTACGAATTCGCTCCGCTCGCCATTGCCCCGGCGCACATCCGATTACCCCCAGCGCCGGCTCGCCCTTGGGAGCGCGTTCGATATTGATCGGATCGATTCCCCACCGCCCGGCAAGCCGCATCACATGCTCTTCCGTCGGATGCAAAATGATCGCCCCGCCCGCATCGCCTTTGCGCCCTTTGACGCCGCGTAACTCGAATAACTTCAGACCCAGCGAACGCTCGTCTTTCGTCGTCCGGCCAAGATTGAGAACCACGCCCTCATCACCCACTGCGAATGCTCTGAGCAATTTTCCGTCGATCATGCGCGCCCAAGCGAAGAAATCGATGGGCGGGTAGGCAAAATAGTAGTGCACCTCGACGAAGCGGCTGCCGAGCCCCTCGAATAGCGGCATGAACGTATCGGTGAACCCTGGGCCGGCGGGATGCGGAAGTGATAGTCCGACGACAAACGTCCAACCATTCACGGGCGGGGAAACGAAAACCTGGTTGGCGCCCAGTTTGTCGTCGTAAACACTTCCGATACCGGAACGCCAGTTGGCGGATTGCAGGTTTGTCAGCCCAAGAGCCTCAACAACACCACGCGTGTCCCTCGTGCGTATTGAGAACCAAGCCATACGGTAGCCGAACGGGCAAGGCAGATCCGGCGTGGTGCCGTACAGCACACGCCCCTCCGCCATGCGCGGCGCCATCACACACGCGATGATTGCCACAGTCGCAACAGTCAAAGCGATGACAAAAATGATCACGAAAGGGCACTGCTTTAGGACGCACGCACAACCTTTCACGTAATCTGCGTCGCGCCCGAGCGGCAAGCCAGACGGCGCGATCGGTTGGGGAAAACCCGTCGAACAGCCGTTAACTGGGCGTTGACCAAGCGATCAAACTCTCGGCTTTTCGCCCGTCCGCCGATACAGCTTTGCAAGAAACCGGACCTATTTTGCAGGTATGAGTTTTGGACATCGCAAACCGGCCTTGAGAGACCGTTCAATTTCGCAAGATCCGGGCCGGTGGTCGACGCCGCAGTGGTCGAATGGCGACGTGCGCCTATTCAAAGAAACCATCGCAGCCTTGGCAACGCTTGCGGTAGTCGCAGCCGGTTTTGCACTTCACAAAGCGACGACCAACGCCATTTACTGCACCGTGCGTTGTATCAACCGATTCGAAGTGCTCGCAGTGCTTTTGGGCCTGATCTGCGTCTGGTTCGTCGTTCGAGCATGGCTCGGTCTCCCGGCGCTACATCGCGGTGAGAGCAATAGGCGGCGGTCTGACAACTCCGATACATGGCTCTACAACGGCTCAGGCGGAGATGGCTCAAGTGGCGATGGCTGCGGAGGCGACGGAGGAGGAGGAGATGGTGGCGGTGATTAAGCGCCACTCATCCATTTCGCAATACCAGGCGCACGGCAAACCGCGTTCTCAGTAAGTAAACTTCACGGTGCCGACTACGCGCTCATCGCATTGCAAGGCAGCTCCAGTGCAAAAATTTCCAGCGGTGGCGGAATTGTTCGGGATGTTCGTATCCCAATAACGGACGTCGAACGATACATTGTCCCCGCCCCCCAACGTCAGGCCGACGTTCCAGTATGTGTAGTTGTCGCGACCATTGCCACTCACCAAGGCATAGCGAGCATCATCGCCAGTCTGATATCCAATCAATGCACTCACAGTTGGTGTGACGGTGTGAAACTTCGGGAAGACATATTCCGCCGTGCCTTCGAAGGTCCACACTTGGCCTGTCTTGTTTGTACCTTCCGGCGAGAAGAAGACATGGCTCTGTTCGCGTTGGCTGTGGAGGGTCATGCCACGGCGGCAGTTAGATAAACCTCGGCGGTGAGCTCATCGGCTTGGGCCGCAATCATCCGGCGCCAGCCGAGGTAGGTTGGCAGGTTCTTGGTGGCGATGCCCCTG
>JANLPY010000393.1:0-6705 GCA_031367505.1 Hyphomicrobiaceae bacterium
GCCGGATCGTCCGAGAGCAACTTCGTTACGACGACGCGCGGCTCGTGCAGCACCACATGCCCCAGGGCTAGGCCCTCCGACATCGGTTCGCCCTTGATCGCCGTCGTTAGCGTGCGCCCGACGTCGAGTGCTGCTCCCGCGCCCGCCACCGCGCCCGACACAATTTGTTCGGCCACCACCATTGCGGTCGTCTGTAGAACCTCGACGTCCTCTTCCGAATATACCCGGAGCGTGCGGTTTTGCACGACAAGCACTCCATACACCGTGCCGCCGCGCACGATCGGGACCGCCAGCAAAGAGTGATAGATCTCTTCACCGGTCTCCGGGCGATAGGAAAACGCTGGATGGTTCTGCGCATCCGGCTCGTTCACCGGGGTTGCCAACTCGGCACAGCGTCCGACCAAGCCCTCGCCCCGCTTCATACGGGTGTTATGCACGGCGAGAGCGTTCAGACCCTCGGTGGCGAACAATTCGAGCGAACCGTCCTGGCGCTTGAGATAGATCGAGCAAACCTCGGAAACCATCAAACCGGAAATTTGGCGAACGATTTGGTCGAGGCGCGATTGGCCGTCACCGGTGGCAGCCATGATCTCGCGCAGGCGCCGCGTGATGACACGTAGCGCCGGCTCGGTCAAAGAGGTGCGCAGTTCGTCCCCGCGTCGGGTCTGCATGATCTTCTGCCGTTTGCCCCTCCGCCTCGAAAAGCGGTGTTAAACGCGAATAGCCTGAAGCAGTATTAAATGAAGATACCGCCGCATGGCCGGTTCAATTTTCACCGGTACGTACCGGTGTTGTACGTCGATTGGCCGTCAGTCTTTATCAAGGCCGTAGAGCGTATGTAGCGTGCGCACTGCGAGTTCGGCGTACACCGCATCAATCAACACGCTAATCTTGATCTCGGACGTCGTAATTGCCAGAATATTAATACCCTTATCGGCCAACGCCTTGAACATCTGTGCCGCAACCCCGGCGTGACTACGCATGCCAACGCCGATGACCGAAACCTTGACGACATCGGCCGAGCTTTTTACCTCAAAATAGCCGATCTCAGCCTTCGCGCCCTTCAATACTTCGAGTGTGCGCGGCAGCTCGGATGCCTGGACGGTGAATGTCATGTCGGTATGCTTGCCGTCGGCCGACAGGTTCTGCACGATCATGTCGACGTTGACATTCGCGTCGGCCAGCGCACCAAAAATCCGCGCGGCGATCCCAGGCTTGTCGGCGACCTTGACGATCGTCACCTTGGCCTCATCCTTGGCGAATGCGATGCCGCTGACGACTTGTTGTTCCACGATCTCATCCTCGTCACAAACAATGGTACCGATATCTTCCCAATTACTCGCACCTCCAACTGCTGGAATAGCGTCTGGAGAAACGAAACTCGACAGTACGCGGGTTCGCATCCGGTGTACCATCGCGAGCTCAACCGAGCGGGTCTGCAAAACCTTGGAACCGAGCGATGCCATCTCGAGCATCTCCTCGTACGACACCTTCGGCATACGACGCGCCTTGGGCACCACACGAGGGTCGGTTGTATAAACCCCGTCCACATCGGTATAGATGTCGCAGATATCGGCCTTCAGCGCGATCGCCAAGGCGACCGCACTCGTGTCCGACCCGCCCCGGCCAAGAGTTGCGATGCGCTTGCGTTCGGGCTCGATGCCCTGGAAGCCGGTGATGACCGCCACTTCACCGCCGGCAAGCCGCTTGCGAATCTCATCGCCCTCGATACCCACAATCCGTGCCGATCCGTGCGCCTTGTCAGTCAGTACCGGCACCTGCCAACCCTGCCAAGAACGCGCCTGTATCCCGATCGACTGCAATACGATCGCCAGTAGGCCCGCCGTCACCATCTCGCCCGACGCGACAACAGCATCATACTCGCGCGCGTCGTGCAGGATCGACGCTTCCCGAACCCAGGCAACGAGCTGGTTGGTCACCCCCGTCATCGCCGAGACGACAACCGCAACTTGATTGCCGGCATCGACCTCGCGCTTAACGTGCTGCGCGACGTTCTTGATACGTTCGACGTTGGCGACAGATGTACCGCCGAACTTCATTACGACAACAGCCATGGTCGTGCCCTTGACGCCGATCCCGAGCCCCGCCCGGACGACCAGATTTACCTTGAACTTGGGGTACTCATAACCAGATCACACGCGCCCCGCAACACACTAGGTCCAGTTTGACGAAAGCCCTCTCGAAGGCCATGTAGTGAAGTCATGTCACAATCCACCACCACGGCCGCCATCAACGTTGATCCGGAAGAACTCAAACGGTTCGCGGCGCTCGCCGCGGATTGGTGGAACCCTGCCGGTAAATTCAAGCCTTTGCACCAGATTGGACCGGCTCGCCTCGGTTTCATCCGTGCTCGCGCCACCGCCCATTTCAAGTTGCAGCCACGCGGTATGAAGCCGTTCGCCGGCCTCACCATGCTCGATATAGGCTGTGGTGGTGGACTGATTTCAGAGCCGCTGTGCCGCCTGGGAGCGTCGGTAACCGGCATTGAGCCAGCGGAAGCGAACATTGGCGCTGCCAAAGCGCATGCCTCAGCGATGGGGTTAGAAATAGACTATCAAGCGTTGAGTGCCGAGGATCTTGCCGCGCAAGGCCGCACTTTCGATTGCGTCGTGTGCCTGGAAGTCGTCGAACACGTACCCGATCCGGCCGCCTTCGTTCGCGTCTGCGCCACCCTGGTCCGGCCCGGCGGATTGATGATCTTGTCGACCATCAACCGCACGATGAAGTCTTATTTACTGGCAATTATCGGGGCCGAATACGTTCTGCGATGGTTGCCCGTTGGTACCCATCAGTGGGATCGGTTCATCACCCCGGTCGAGCTTGATCGCCATGTTCGACAAGCCGGGATGGCCGCCATCGATTGTGAGGGGCTCGTCTACAATTCGCTGACCGATCGTTGGTCGCTCAACCGTGACACCGATGTGAATTACATTGGAGCCACGACCAAGCCCGATTAGGGCTCACTTGCCCTTTTTCTTCAGCCAATCTTGCATGAAGGCGATCTCGGTTTCCTGCGCTTTCACGATATCTTCGGCGAGTTTTTTCATTTCCGGGTCCTTGCCGTATTTCAACACGACCCGGGCCATTTCAACTGCGCCTTTGTGATGAGCAATCATCCCCCGCGCGAAATCTACGTCTGAATCGCCGGTAAAGGTAATGTCCATCTCACTGTGCATTTTCATATTGGCCATAGTGTAGGCCTTACTGGAGTCGCTCTTGTCGCCCTTCGGGGTCATCTTCCCCATTTTAGCCTTGGGCGAGCCTGAACTCGATCCAGCTCCGGTCCCTGAACCCGATCCAGCTCCGGTCCCCGAACCAGACCCAGAACCTTTCTCTTGTGCGGTAACGTATGAGGTCGACACAGCTACCGCGGTGAAGGCGAGCGTGGCAGCGAGCGCCACCGATGCGATGCTTTTCATGATGTTTCGTCCGATTGGTGCCGCCTAAGCAGCGATGCAGCTTCACATCAATTGGCCATGATACGTTGCCGAACAAGGGCATGCGGCAGTTAAGGCGCCGGCTAAAGTGCGTGGATCCGCATCAATGCTTCGAAATGTTTGTCGGCCTGGGGCACCAACACCTGGCGCCATTGCCGTGCGGTTTCTTCCAACTCCTTCGTCGGTAGAATTTTCAATTTCTTACCGGTCGACTGGGCCAACACTTGCTGGCGGCAGGCGCGCTCCAAATAATAAAGGTCGTCGAAGGCCAGCGATACCGAGGGCCCGCCCACCGTCACACCGTGATGTTCAAGAAAAATGACGTCCGCGAAGGCGTCTTTTCTTTGCGCTTCGGCAATGCGCTCACCTTCCGCCGCGTCTAACGCGATGCCACCAAAATCGAGATATGCCGTCCGTCCATGAAACCTTGCGGCGGTTTGATGAGCCATTTCCAGACGGCCCTCTTCGAGCATGGTGATGGAGGTTGCCCACGGCATGTGCACATGAAGAATGCAAACATGGCGCGGGTTGGCACGATGACCGGCCACGTGAATATGACGCGCGCTCGCTTCAACCTCGCCTTCGCCCTCGAGAATAGTGCCGTCGCCGTCGATCATCAGCAGATCGTTGGGCTTCATTTCCGACCAGTGCAGACCGTAAGGATTGATCAGAAAGCGCTCGGCGTCGCCAGCTTTGCCCTGCGAAAGCGCCACCGAGAAATGATTGCATATCCCCTCGTTGTACTCGAAATGCGCCGCAAGCCGCAGCGCCGCCGCCAGTTCGCGCCGCGCCGTCTTTAAATCAAGCATGTCGTTGCCTCGATACTGTGTTGAAAAATCCGTGGCCATCGCCGATCGGCGCCGCGCCAACCCGCACACGATGCCGGAGCGCAGCTTAGGGTATCAAAACGCGTGCCGGGTGCCAACAGAGCGCAGGCACTGCCGAGGGCAGCGCCGCTCAGTGGACGGTTCGAGATGTCGCGAGCCAGCTTGCAGCGCCCGCTGGGCTTGCAGCGTCTTTCATGAGAGATACGGGTTGAAGGGGCGAATATCCCTCGACGGCCCTAAACAGTACCTCTTGGATGGCGGCCTTGTCGTTGCAGTCCATCGCCTTGCTTAGGGCCACAAGTTCGCGGTCTAGAACGTCGGCATCAAGCATCGGCTCGTCCGTGCGCAAGATGCGCGGATGCACCGTTTTGCTCCACGTGCCGCCAATCAAGAGCTCCTCGAACAATTTCTCTCCCGGACGGAGCCCGGTATACTGGATCTCGACTTCGCCATGCGGATTGCTTTCGTCGCAGACACTCAATCCCGCCAATCGGATCATTGATCGGGCGAGATCATCGATCCGAACCGGCTCGCCCATTTCGAGAACGAATACTTCGCCACCATCGCCCAAACCGCTTGCCTGTAGGACGAGTTCCACGGCCTCGGGTATTGACATGAAGTAGCGGATTACGTCGCGATGCGTAACGGTTACAGGGCCGCCGCCGGCAATCTGCTTGCGAAACCGGCGCATCACCGATCCAGAGCTATCGAGCACATTGCCAAAGCGGACAATCGAAAAAACGCACTCGCAATCAACATCAACGGCACTCGCCTGCAGAACGAGCTCAGCTAAGCGCTTGGAAGCTCCCATTATATTCGTTGGCCGGACGGCCTTGTCGCTGGAAATTAGAACAAACCGCTCGACACCGAGCCTTCGCGCGGCATCTACCAGTGCAATGGTGCCAAACACATTGTTGCGCAAACCGGTGATGGCGTTTTCTTCCACCAAGGGCACGTGCTTGTACGCCGCCGCATGGAAAATCGTGTCAATGCCATGGCGGCCAATCGTGTCGCTGACCAGGGCCGCGTCGGTCACCGAACCCAAGACACTTGAAATCTCGATGGAAAGCGCCGCCGCCCCGCTTGTTGCGATAAACTCGCGCGCCTCCAAGTCAATTTCATACAGTGCCGATTCTGAGATCTCGAAAAGCACGACCGCCCGGGGATGCTGTCGAAGGAGCTTGCGAACAAGCTCGGCACCAATCGATCCTCCGGCGCCAGTGACCAGCACGGCCTTACCGCGCACCGATCGGGCTAACAGCTCTTCGTTGGCCGGGGCCGGATCCCGAACTAATAAATCATCCACCTCAACTGCACGAAGCGCGCTGACATTCACCCGCCCCGACGCCAAGTCGGCGATCGCCGGTAAAACCTGAACGCGAACCGGAAAGCCTTGCAACCACTTGAGCGTTTCGGCCCGCTCCTGACGGGAAGCCAACGATTGAGCCAAGTAGACGTACTTCACGCCGTGCCGCTCGATCATCGAAACGAGCTTTTCCGGCGGATACACTTTCACACCGCCGACGAATTGGCCGATGAGTGAGGGAGTGCGATCAAGGAAGCCTATGACATTGTTCACGCCCCCGCGGCGCAACGAATCCAGGAGCTCGACTCCGGTTTGCCCAGCACCGTAGATGGCGACAGCGTTCGCGTTGGCGCGTTCCTGCGGAACCGTGATCCCGGCCCCCTTCAACAGCCACGCTGCAATGTGCCGGCTTGCATATATGAAAACGATCGCGATAAACGCGTACAATAGGATGACGGAACGTGGCACCCCGGTTATGCCGGTGAGCAGCACCAGCAATGACCAGAACAACACCGACAAACCGATACAGCTGAACACACGGGATGTGCCGTTGGCCCCAATATAGCGGGTCACAACCCGGTAAATACCGCCCCAAATAAAAGCAGCAATGCCAAGCAAAGGTGCGGCAGCCAGCACGAGGGCCAACTCAATACTATCGGGAACATACGATTTGCCGAATCTGAACGACAGTGACAGCCATAGCGCGCCCGAAAGCAGCACTAGATCATTGACGACCAGCACCACCCTCTTGCTTACCCGCGGCAGCCCGACAAGCCACGCGCGCAATGCTGCAAACCAAATTTGCACCTTGCCCCCGCCGATGACACAACCCCGAATTTCATAGCCGAAACGAGTGAAGATTCGGACGCTGATGACGCGTAATCATACTATCCCAACGGGAACAATACCATCGCTCGACTTACCAACAAATTTGACAAACAGATGTTTGAGGTTGCCCAGCTTGCACTTTATTATGGCTCTGTTCGCGTTGGCTGTGGAGGGTCATGCCACGGCGGCAGTTAGATAAACCTCGGCGGTGAGCTCATCGGCTTGGGCCGCAATCATCCGGCGCCAGCCGAGGTAGGTTGGCAGGTTCTTGGTGGCGATGCCCCTG
>JANLPY010000312.1:0-1827 GCA_031367505.1 Hyphomicrobiaceae bacterium
GTCATGCGATTTCCCCCTTGCCTGCAAGGAAGATGTTTCTTGTTTGCTAGTCAAGGCGAAAGCTGGCGGCTTTCCGAAAAGCAGGTAAGCGCCGAATGATCAGGAGCGATTGAGCCGCTTATGCTCGGGCGCGACCTTGCCGGTGCGGTTCTGAAACTGCCACGGAGGATCGGCGAGGATCGTGCCGAAGCGCTTGCCTCGCGAGGAGGCGAGGAGGTCGATGGCGGCGTCGCCTAGCGGATCGTCGGGGGAGAACATAATAGGATCTTATTTTGAGATGGGCTTCGATGCAAACCCTATATTAAGCGGCCGCGTCACTCCACATCTGCGATCGAGTAACAATCAGAGATCATGATCCGCTTGAGCCGGCCATCGGTGTAAAACACCTTTTTAAATCTTATGTTTACAGCCGCGTTCGTCCGTTCTGCATATCGCGTTAGGTAGCGAGCGAGGGTTGGAATGGTTCTCGCACTGGCATTTCGGTCAACCTTAAACGAAACCGTCCGTCCGAGATCAAAGAAATAGACGCGCCCGTGTCGTGAATTTACGTTCAACGCGGCAACCGAGATGTCTTGCAGACTGTCGCCTTCTTCAATGACCTCGTCTTTCATATAGTCACGGGTGGCTTCGTTAAAATCAACAAGTACATCTCGACCGCGTTTCAGCGAAATGCGCTGATCTGGATGACCAATCCAGGAGTGTCCTCTGAGCAACGAGGGAGTCACCGCCTCCGCTAAAGCATCCAAATCTCCTGACTGAAACACGTGATCGCCGATTTGAAGATCGTTCGCGTCACCAGTCCCCGTCGCGCGTTTAAAGACTGCTTTCACGACGTCGGTTAAAAAGTTTCCGGCAACTCCGGCTGCCAAGCTTCCGCCAATTGCCAAAACTGCCGTGAGACTTCCCGGTCGGACGTCCTGGAAGAAAAATATTAGCCCATCGTCATAAGGCTGACGCTGGCGGACTTTCCCTGTCGCAACAAAATGGGCAACAAGCGTTGCCGCGTGCGCCATTCCCGCCAACGACTCAAGGCCTTCGCGCGCCTCAATATGGTGGCGGCGCGCTTCTAGGCCCGTAAAAGTGATATCTAAGGACACATAACCTCCCCTGAATTGGGAGGATAGTAGGACGCACGTGCATCATTATCTAGATATTGTTCACTCCGCCGCCACCCCGGCCCGCGCGAACATATCTTCCCCGCCGTCCTCAACCTCGACCACGGCGTTGCTTGCCTTGGCGGTGAGGCCGCGCTCGGCGTGGTCGAACAAGGCCGCCCCACGGCTTCGTTCTTCGCCGCTGTCCCCGACTTCGGTCCAGTGGCCGCCAGTCACGCAGCCCGTTTCCGACCCTTGAGCGGGATCACCAGCCGCGCATTCTCGAACCATTCGTCGGTCAGCTCAGGCGCGGCGTCGGGGTTGGACGCGATTTGCGCGGCGATGTCTTCGTCGGTCAGCGCATCGAACCAGGCGAGGAACTCGGGCGTGATTTCGGCCTCGGCCTTGGCGAGCATGTCATCCGTAACGATGACGGTATTGTTCGACTTCATCGGCGTTGGCCTTTGGGAAACTGATCAACCGGCGCCGCCCGTCACGCCATGTGTAGACCGTAACACAGATTCGATTGGCGAGCGACGCCACCGGTCCCATCGCGACGAAGCGCGTCTCGCCATAGTCGCTGCGATCGTCGACGGTTTCGATGTAGTCGCCTTCGAAGACCCGGCGGCCGAGGGCTAATTCAAGCTTGTGTTTGGCCATGTTGATCGCCGCCTTGTCGGGATCGAGCTCGATTTCAACCACTCGCTCGCCCCCTCACCCCGCTCGCCCCGGA
>JANLPY010000324.1:0-1668 GCA_031367505.1 Hyphomicrobiaceae bacterium
TTTATTCCACAGCAACACTTGGGTTGATCACGGCCCTCGACCTCCCGCACCCTTTCCACTCCCGTTCTGACGTGTCGGCGATCGACGATCTGGTCAGCGAACTTGCCCGCCTTCCGACCATCGGCCGGAAATCGGCGCTACGCCTTACGTACCACCTGCTCAAGCAACCGCCTGAGCAGAGCAAGCGGTTAGCGGAGGCTCTTGGTGCACTTACCGACCGGATCCGTTCATGCGAGCGTTGTTTTAATTTGACCGAGGACCCGCTTTGCTCGATCTGCAGTGACCCACGGCGGGATGCGTCGGTGGTTTGTGTCGTCGAAGAGGCCAGCGACATTTCGGCGGTAGAACGGACAGGCGAGTTTCGCGGAGTGTACCATGTTTTACGCGGCCGTCTTTCGCCACTCGACGGTGTGGGGCCCGATGATCTGACCGTGGCGGCGCTGGCGGCGCGTGTTCTGGCCGGGGGAGTCAAGGAAGTGATCGTGGCAACCAACCCGAAGCTCGAAGGGGAGGCCACTGCGCTGTATGTTCAGGAGCAGGTAGCGCCGCTTGGAGTTATTGTCTCCCGCATCGCGCGGGGAATGCCGGTTGGTGGCGATCTCGAGTACGCCGACGGTGTCACGATCGCGCAATCGATCTCGGCACGCCGGGAAAAGTGAAGGTGTATACCATGTTCGTCATTCCCTCTTTACGGATCTGCCAAGCATGAGCGTAGGCGCCGGAAGCTGGTCCTTCACCGAAGACGACTTTGGAGCGATCACGACTACGCTCCAGAAGTTTTTGTATGACAGCAATGCGCGTTGCGCATTGCTTGTCGACCGCAGCGGACAGCTGGTCGCCACCGTCGGCGAGCAGCCCAATTTCGACCCGACGGCATTTGCAACGCTTACCGCCGCGGATTTCAGCGCCAACGATCAGCTTGCAAAACTCATTGGCGAAACGGATTTCAATTCGCTCTTTCATCAGGGTGAAAAAGAGTCGATGTACCTGGCCGACATCGCCCGGCGCGTCATTCTTGTCGCCCTTTTCGATAACCGCACGACGCTTGGCCTCGTGCGCCTGAAAATGAAGGAATCAGTGCACGATCTCACAAAACTTTTTGAATTGGTGTTCTCTCGCGGCGCCGATGGCTCCGCGCAGCCGCCGGGCTTGCTCGCCGGTGCTGAAGATGAAATCGACAAACTGTTCGGATAAGGAGAAACAGCCATGTCGATGATCAACTACGCCTCGCGCGAGATCAACTGCAAAATCGTCTATTACGGCTCCGGACTGGGCGGCAAGACGACAAACCTCGAGCACATCTACGGCAAGGTGAAGCCGGACACTCGGGGCAAGCTCATCTCGCTTGCGACGGAAACCGAGCGCACACTGTTTTTCGATTTTTTGCCCGTTGACCTCGGAACGATTCGCGGATTCAAGACCCGGTTCCATTTGTACACCGTGCCCGGCCAGGTGTACTACAACGCGTCGCGCAAATTGATTTTGAAAGGCGTGGACGGAATTGTATTCGTTGCCGACTCGCAGATTGAACGAATGGAAGCGAATCAGGAAGCCATGCAGAACTTGTACGACAACATGGCCGAGTACGGCTACGATCTCACGAAAATGCCGTTCATAGTGCAGTACAACAAACGCGATTTGCCCAATGCCGCGCCGCTCGCCGAATTG
>JANLPY010000337.1:0-2399 GCA_031367505.1 Hyphomicrobiaceae bacterium
GTCATGCCGGCAGGCTGACACTGGCGGGAGCTATTATTTGGCTCTATGGGGCGGCATGTTCACGATATGGCGATGACGGAAGAAGCTACATGGTATATAGCATCTGATATAGCCTCGTCCGTCCACGAATTTTGGCGGAAATGGAGCTGTGGAGGAGCCGTAGCGGGGGGTTGTTTTGTGCCTCAGGAGTCGTCCATTGGGTGCAGGGTTTAGGTGTCCAATATTCGGGAAATCGGGTTGTGTCCGATTGTGCTCGACAGCGAGAAAGAGGTGCGATATCCATGATTCAGCGATCCGTGCAGGACTCGCATCGCTATGGCATGTCCTGCGTGACGGTATTTTTGACGGTATTTTCTCAAGCCTCTAAAAAATAATTATTTAAAATCAATTCGTTATCGCCTAAATGGTGGTCATCTTCTGGCACCACTCAACTGCCGCCAAGCAACTCCCCACCCTCATTCCCAAATTTCGATCGGCTGCAAGAACGTAGCGTCGCAACCGGCGTCCGAAGCAAATCCGCTGCGCTAGCAACCCGCATGGCAATGAACGCGTCGCGCTTCGGTCCGCTGCATCGTCGATTGACGCTGCGCGCCGGACCGTGCCACCGACGGCAGGTTTCTTGCTTTGGTTAATAACATGGGGTTAATTGCATTGGGTTAATCGCAGCTGACAGGGGGACGCCATGAGAGGCATCGTGTGGGCGCTCGCGGTTGCGGTCGCAATGGTTACGGCCAGCGCGTCCGGCAACGCCCAGAAGACGCTGGTGGTTGCCGGCTATGGCGGCTCCTGGGAGCAGGTCTTGCGCAAGGACGTGTTTCCAGCCTTTGAAGCCAAGCATGGCGTCAAGGTCGAATACACCCCCGGCAACTCCACCGACACGATCGCCAAGCTGCAGGCGCAGAAATCGAACCAGGTGATCGATGTCGCCATCGTCGACGATGGGCCGATGTATCAGGCCATTCAGCTTGGTTTTTGTGCGCCGATCCCGAACCTCGACAAATCGGAACTCTACAAGGCGGCGTTGTTCAAGGATGACAAGGCCGTCGCGGTCGGCCAGACCGGCACCGGCTTCATGGTCAACACCAAGGTGTTCCAGGAAAAGGGTTGGCCCATGCCAACGTCCTGGGCTGAGCTTGCCGATCCCAAGTTCAAGAAGCTGCTGGTCATTCCGCCGATCAACAATACCTATGGCTTGTACACGCTGATGATGTTCGCCCGCATGAATGGCGGCGGCGAGAAGGCGATCGACCCCGGCTTCAAGGTCATGAAGGAAAACATCAACCCGAACGTGCTCGTCTATGAGCCGTCGCCGGGCAAGATGACGGAGCTGTTCCAATCCGGCCAGGCCGTGATCGCGGTCTGGGGCACCGGGCGGGTACAAGCCTTCGCCAGCACTGGGTTCCCCGTCGATTTCGTCTATCCGAAAGAAGGCGCGCCCATTCTGCTGGCATCGGCCTGCCCGGTCGCAAAAGCCGCGGTCAATCCGCTGGCCTACGAGTTCATCAAGACGCTGATTTCGGCGCCGGTGCAGTCGGTCATGGCCAAGGAAATGGGCAATGGGCCGGTCAACACCAAGGTCGATGTCGCGATGCCCGAGCTCAAGATGGCGCCGGTTGGCGAACGGGCCAAGTTGATCATTTCGCCGGATTGGGACGCGATCAACGCCGGCCGCGAGGATTGGACCAAGCGCTGGAACCGCGAGGTCGAGCGGTGAGCCGCCGCGATACCGCCGAATGACCTTTCTTGCCCTCGACGCGCTGACCAAACGGTTCGGTGACGCAGCGCCAGCGGTTGACGCGTTGTCGTTGGCGGTCGCGGAGGGCGAGTGCGTCGCCTTGCTCGGTCCCTCGGGCTGCGGCAAGACCACGACGTTGCAGTTGATCGCCGGTTTCGTGCGGCCAACATCAGGCGCCATCACGCTCGACGGCCATGATCTGCTGGCTGTGCGCCCCGCCAAGCGCGGCCTCGGCATCGTCTTCCAAAGCTATGCCCTGTTCCCGCATATGACAGCTGCCGAAAACGTCGCATTTGGCTTGGAAATGCAGGGTATCGCGGCGGCCGAACGCCAGCAGCGCGTCGCCGACGTTCTCGACCTCGTCGGCTTGCGCGCGCTCTCCAACCGCTATCCCCGGCGCATGTCGGGCGGCCAGCAGCAGCGCGTTGCGCTCGCCCGCGCCATTGTCATCAAGCCGCGCATTCTTCTGCTCGACGAGGCGTTGTCGAACCTCGACGCCAAGCTGCGCGAGGATATGCAGATCGAGCTCCGCGATCTCAGACGAAAACTCGGCACGACGACGTTGCTTGTCACGCACGACCAGTCCGAGGCGATGGCGCTCGCCGACCGGATCGTGGTGATGAACCGCGGCCGCATCGAGCAAATCGGGGCACCGGAGGACATC
>JANLPY010000400.1:0-16753 GCA_031367505.1 Hyphomicrobiaceae bacterium
CAGGGGCATCGCCACCAAGAACCTGCCAACCTACCTCGGCTGGCGCCGGATGATTGCGGCCCAAGCCGATGAGCTCACCGCCGAGGTTTATCTAACTGCCGCCGTGGCATGACCCTCCACAGCCAACGCGAACAGAGCCAAGGAATTTTCAACCGCTGTATGACCCCAGACCCGGAATTCAAAAACAACCAGGAAAGCTTGCTATCCTCCCCATAGCGCAATTTGAACGAACTCACCTAGCCATTCCATCCGTACGTTTTGCGCGCGGCATCTGAGCTGACCAAGCCATCGGCCACGTCGTTGGCAATTGATTTTGGATTACGGTTCGTCGGGTCCCCAAAGCCACCGCCACCAGCTTCAATGACTGTGATGCGCTCGCCCGGGGCCACCTCGATCCGGCCTTTCGCATGTACGGGCTTGCCGTTTATGGCATGCACGCGCAGCGCGCCCGCGCCGCCACCGAACTGGCCACGCGCTGGAAACTCAGTGCGATTGCCCATGCCAAGCATGGTCAGCGGGTGGCCGGTGTCGTTGCGCAACACGACTTCCTGGCCGAGGCCGCCGCGCCACTGCCCGGGCCCGCCCGAGTCTGTCAACAGCCGCTTACGCTCGATCGTCATATGGGTGAGTGTCTCCCAGATCTCGACCGGAACCACCGCCATGTTGGACGGATGCGGCAGGGTTGGCCAGCCATCGAGCTGCTTTAGAGCGCCGTAGCCGCCCGACGCGAAGTAGAGGCAAGAGAATGCGCGGTCGTCGCGGCGGCGCCCCTGGAAGGTGATCAGATTCATCATCCCGGAGTCTGCCTGCACGCGGTCGGGCGCGGCCCCGGCCAACGCGCCATAGATCAATGGCGTTACGAAGTGGCCCATGGCGTGGCGGCCGCCGGTCGGGAACGGCGGCTGGGCATTTAGGATACAGCCAATCGGCGCCCTAACGTTGATCGGCGCGACCGAGCCTTCGTTGTTCGGGATTGATGGGAGTGTGAGCGACTTGATCGCATGCAAGCCCATTGCGTTAGTATAGCAGAACGGCACGTTGACGCCAGCGCGTACGCAGCCGGACGTACCATCGAAGTCTATCTCGACGCAGTCGCCCCTGACATCGACGCGGACCGCGAACTCGGCCGCCCCCTCAAAGCCCTCGACGGTGATGCGGTTGCGATATGTGCCGTCTTTGAACTCTGCGATCTTGGCCCGCATAGCGGCTTCGGATTGGCTGCGGATTGCCGCCGACAGTTCGGTCAAAGCCTCCAGGTTGTACTCGTCCATGAAGGCCAGCACCTCGCGGCCGCCGATATCGTTGCAGCTGACGTTCGCCATCACGTCGCCCATCACCTGCTCGGGCACCCGCACGTTAGTGCGGATGATCTCGACGATCAGCTCGTTCAATCGGCCTGCCTCGTAAAGTTTACAGATCGGCAGCCGCAGCCCCTCCTGATAGATCTCGGTCGCAGCCGACCCAAAGCCCGTGCCGCCTATATCAGGCAGGTGTGTAATGCTCATCGTGTAAGCCACGATGCGGCCACGGCGAAAAACGGGGCGCATCATGGTGATGTCAAACAAGTGGCCGGTGCCAAGCCAGGGATCATTCGTGACGACGACGTCTCCGGGCATCAACGTGTGGGCAGGAAACTTCTTCAGCATGTGCCGCAACGTCACCGGCGCACTGCCGATGAAAGCGGGTATGCCAAATGTGCCCTGGGCGATGGAGTTCGCCTCGGCGTCGAGCACGATGCACGACAAATCGTAGCTTTCATAGACAATTGTCGAGAACGAGCAACGCACCAGCGTCGAGACAATCTCATCGGTGAGCGATACGAGGCGGTCCCACATAATGCCGAGGCTGACGGCGTCGAACGAGCGATTGGACATAGCATTGAGCTCCTTCAGCGCGTTAGCTCGGCGATCAGGTTGTGGTGGGCGTCGACTATGACAGCATCGCCGGCACCGACCACACATGTGCTTTCCCTCTCCTCGATCAGAGCTGGTCCGCGCAAGAACGTGCCGGGCTTCAAGGCGTAGCGATCGTAAACCGGCCAGTCGACGAGACCGCCCGAGGCTGGATCATATGCAGCACGGCTACCCTTCAGCGCCTTCCCGCCGCTATCAGCACCGCTCAATGCGTAGCCCTCACCGAGGCTTGGCGCCGGGCCTATCATCTCGACCTTCCAGTTGACAATCTCCACCAGCTCGTCGAGCCGAATGGCATAAGCCATTTCGTAGGCGCGGGCGTAAAGCTCGCCGAGTTCTGCAAAGCACGATACTGCGCTGGCAGCGCTGGCTGGCAGCGTCACCTCGATCTCATGCCCCTGCCCCTGGTAGCGCATGTCGAGCCGGCGGACGACACGCATGTCGGCATTGGCGATGCCGGCGTTACGCAGATAGCCACAGGCTTCCACTTCCAGCGCCTCAAACGTCGCACTGAACGCAGATGCATCGAGGTCGGCGATATGCACGCGCCGGGAGCGCGCGACCTCGAATGCGATCGGGCTCACCAGCAGCCCGAGCGCCGACATCACGCCCGCACCGACCGGGAAGATCACCCGCGGGATCTTCAGCTTTCGAGCGACCGAGAGCGCATGCAGCGGTCCCGAGCCACCGAAGCCGACCATGCTGCCCGAGCGATAGTCGAAGCCGCGCTCTGTGGCGTGGATGCGAAAGGCCCGCGCCACGCCCTCGCTAATGATGTCGTGGATGCCCCAGGCGGAACGCAGCGTGGCGAGCTTCAGCGGTCCACCTATGTGCTTGGCGATCGCTGTCTCCGCCGACGCGCGGTCGAGCCTCATGGTACCGCCCAGGAAGAAGCTGTCGTCGAGATAGCCGAGCACAAGATTTGCGTCGGTCAGCGTCGGTTGGGTACCGCCCTGAGCATAGCAGGCAGGGCCCGGCATTGCGCCAGCACTGCGCGGTCCGACCCGTAGCAGCCCACGTTCGTCCACCGACGCGATCGAGCCACCGCCGGCGCCAATTTCGATCATATCGATCACAGGAATACGCACCGGCAAGCCGCTACCCTGACGGAACTCGTGCACGCGGGCGACTTCCATCGCGTACTTCTTCACCGCCTCGCCATCGCGGACCAGCGCCCCTTTTGCCGTGGTTCCGCCCATGTCGAACGACAACAGGTTAGGGAGGGCGAGGGTCCGTCCGTGATGGGCGCTCATAAGAGCGCCTGCGGCGGGGCCCGATTCGAGCGCGCGCACGGGAAAGCGCCGGGCGGTATCTGGTGTCAGCGTGCCGCCGCTCGACCCCATGATGTACAGCCGACCCTTGAACCCGGCGCTGTCAAGGCCATCCTCCAGGCGCTTGAGGTAACGGTCGAACATCGGCTGCGTGTATGCGTTGACCGTTGTCGTCGTCCAGCGCTCAAACTCGCGCATGTTCGGAAACACGTCGGCAGAGGTCGAGATGGCAATGCCGGGCGCCGCAGCCTGCAGGAGTTCGGCGGCGCGCTTCTCGTGGTCGGCATTGGCATAGGCATGCAAGAAGCACACGGCCACCGCCTCCACGCCCATGGCCACAAACCGGAAGCCTGCGGCCGTGACAGCGTTCTCGTCTAGCCTACGCTCGACGCTGCCATCGAACCGCATACGCTCGTCCACCTCGATGCGCAACCGGCGCGGCACCAGCGGTGATGGGTACTCGATGCGCAAATCGAACAGGTCATAGCGGCGCTCGAAGCCCATATCCATGATATCGCCAAAGCCGGCGGTGACGAGCATGCCGGTGACGGCACCGCGTCTTTCGATCACAGCGTTGGTGACAAGCGTGGTACCGTGCACCACGTCCTCGACATCGCCGATACTTATGCCGTTGTCGCCGATCAGCGTTTCGATGCCGAGAAGAACTGCCTCAGACGGGTCGCTCGGCGTTGTCAGACGCTTGTGAATGGCTATCCGCCCGCGACGGACGTCAAATAGGGCAAAGTCGGTGAAGGTGCCCCCGATGTCGACGCCGATTCGATACATGCCATCCGCCTCGCCCGTTTCGGGTCGACACTCGCATGCACGCGTGGAAAAAAGCCAGACATAATGGCGATGTGGTCTACCAGGTCCGCGAAAGAAAATCGACGAAGCGGTGGCGCTTGGTGACGGTCAATCCTTGATTCGGGACGAGCGGACCATCGATATGAATGCACTTGGCAATGGGCAGTTTGTTCATGCCCGAATGCATGAACTTTTATGCTTGGCATCATACATTATCGGGATCTCCGAACGACCCCGCTAATCAAGGCCCACTGACGCAATGGTTCGACGGGCATGAGCCAGCTGAGTTTCGCATCACTCCACTTTGCAGCCCAAAAGGAGTGCATGAAGCGCGAAGTACTTTTGCCGAACGGACCGCGTAATGCCTCTGGCGAGAAAATGTAATCGAGTCACATTATGTGGCTGGGCATCGATGTGCAAGAGAGTGGTTTCACCCGCCTGACTAACGCCTTCTCGAAGAAGTTCGAGAGCCACGTCAACATGATTGCGCTCTACACCATCTGGTACAATTGGGTCCGCATCCACAAGACGCTCAAAGTGACGCCCGCCATGGCCGCAGGCTTGACCGGCACGCTGATGAGCATGGAAGATGTGATTGGTCTGATCGATGCCGTCGCGCCAAAGCCGGGACGGCCAAAAACCTACAAGAAACAGTCCGCAGTGTGAATAACGCGAACAAGTGCCGGATCAGACTCGACGATTTCAGAGAATCGCGCCTTAAAAAGAATTGGCCCGGCGTTACGAGCGCCGGGCCTTGTCATAGAAACCGCCAGAAGCGGTTGGGTGTGATCACGATGCCTAGAATACTGAATCGGGACTCACGGTCAACCGCTTTCTGGCCTTTATAAAAGGTCTACACAGATGGCTAAGAAGCAGTCCTCACCGAGCACGTCTACCCTCGCTGGCAAAGTGCTAAGCGGGGCTAAGAAGCCGACGCTCGGCGATTCGAAAAAGCTGGCCGCATCCGTTTTGAGCCAGGATGAGAAGAAGGGGCAGGGGAAGAAGTAACTTCCGCAAGCCTTTCTACCGACAAAACTGAGCGAGCGGGAATCACCATAATCCCGCTCGCTTGGGCGTTGTCAGGGTCCAACAAGTCTCCGACGTTTTGGCAGATCACTTTCGTTTCGTTGGTGTCGGCTATCAACCACCCGACAGATGCGCACTCGACTGCCGTATATTCTCTGACGTCAGACACAAAGCGCCAAGCCGACGAAGGCTGTCGGCTGTCGAGCCACCGGATGATCACGAGGTGGTTTGTCACAGGATCATTTTTCAAACTGAGACACTACCGACCATTGATGTCGATGTGCGCCGCGTCTGCCATTCCCATCTCCGCACAACAGGCGCGCTGCGCTTGCAAGAGATAGGCATTGATCAATGCGCCGCCGGCATTGGTGTTGATTTCGATGAGCTTGGGACCATCAGGTCCCAAGTGGAAATCATATCCCATAAATACGCCAACAGCGCCAGGCTGGTGGCGCGCAATTTCAGGCGCGTAGGCAAGCGCAGCCGATTGATAGGAAGGAAGCGCGGCTACGGTCTCGATGGCTGTGATCAGTTCTTGCATGCTATCGGCGTGCGGCTGCGAAAGGAAAAGTGGCTGCGCCGACAGCAGGTGTGGGTGTGTCTTGGCCATCGCGTGGCAGAATGAGGAATCGCCAACCAGCTGCTCCAAGGCTCCGCACAGTTTTTCGACATCGAGCGTGACGCAGGTGCAGTCGGCATTGAGCCGTTCGATGGAGGCCATCTCAGTCATGCGTTGCGCTCCATTTCATCTTCGCACACGCCAATGCTCCCGCGTGTCGCTGCCGCATAGAGTGAATGGTAGAGCGTATAACGCAGATCTCTTGAATGATGTTCATCAGCGATTGTCGAAAAACACATATTTGACCAGCGCCGCGATCACCAGCAATACAACCACTGATCCAAGCAGATGCGGCCAGCCCATACTGTAACCCATAAAATCGTACATCATGGCAGCGTCCTTTGCTTTTGACCGGGTGCAACATCTTCAGGCTTATGCGACACGCACTTCCGACTCACTCCGATTGCCTGTAGAAAAGCGCACCATAGTGATAAGGCGGCACCTCGATCAAACGAAGCAAGGTAAGTCCGCTTTCGCTGACCTCGTTGACGGTTTGTTGGGACGACAATCGTAACTCGGTCTTGGGTCCGCGCGCCTCGCCCAGGATCGTGGTCGCTTCGCGCGGGCGCGGATGCCAGTTGACGATCGCAAATTGACCTTTTGGCTTGAGCATTTGGCAAACCGAGCGGGCCAAACGCGGACGATCAGGAACACCGTGGAACGCATTGGCCATGAAGACGAAGTCAACCTGCCTTGGAACCAGGTTGACCAGATCATAGGCATCACCGGCGATGAAATCACAATTCGTGATGCCGGCTTCAGACGAGCGCCGCCGTGAAACTTCCAGCAAGTGGGAATCGATATCGATCGCCGTGACATGGCCGGCAAGCTTGGCTATCTGCAGTGTGAACCAGCCGTCACCGGAACACAGATCAATCACGTCCATGCCGGGCGTGATACCGACTGCCGTTAGTACACCGGCAGGGTTCGGCCACAAGGCTTCCCACCATCCGGCAGTGGGCATCTCCGTGCCTTGAAAGAAACCGGGAAGCGTGCTGCTCATTGCTGGTTCATATTCTTATTGTGTGGAATTGAGGTTCGAAAGTTTGGCTTGCGGCATGCCCACGGGCAATCCGGCCGCCCGCCATTCCGGCATGCCATCTTCCAAGCGGCGAACAGTGAATCCCTTCTTCCTGAGGATTGCGACAGTTTCGAAGGAGAGCACACAGTAAGGACCGCGACAGTAAGCGACGATCTCCTTCCTCGGATCGAGTGTGGCCATCCGCTTCTTCAGCTGGTCGAGTGGAATATTGATCGCACCCGGCACATGCCCCAAGGCAAACTCGTCTTCGGGCCGGACGTCGAGCACTTGCACGAGGCCCTTTTTCATGCGGGACAAAAGTTCCTTGCGCGTAACTGGCTCCATGTCGTCGCGCTCATGGAAGTAACTGCGCACGATGTGATCGACCTCGGAAAGCTGCCGTTCACCAAGGCGCGTCAGTATCGCGATCAACTCCAGGACGGCATCATCCGCTATACGATGAAAGACAAACTTACCTTCACGGCGCGCTTCTATAAGTCCGGCACGGCGCATCTGCTGCAAATGATGCGAAGCATTTGCGACGGAGAGGCCGGTGCGCGCCGCAAGAATTTCGACGGTACGCTCGCCCTGCGCCATCGCTTCTAACAACTCCAAGCGATGTTCATGAGCTACCGCCTTCGCAATGCTCGCGAACTGTCTGAATAGGAGACGTTTGGGACTCTCGCTTGTCACGGTTTGCCTGGACACTATCATCATTCAAATAATCACTTGAATGCTATTGCGACAAATGTCAAGACCTTCGTTACGAAGTCGTTGGTGAGCCACGCCGACAATGACATTCAGGACATCCAGCATGCCAAAAGAGTCTCTGCCGCCGATACTTGCCAATAAGCATCATGACGCGCCGTCGGCTTTTACGCCTGAAAATCTGCTGCGTGAGGCGCGGCGGCAGAAAAAACTTGGGTCAGTGCTTGTTCCCAACATCTGCGTTCTCGACCCTGACGGCGATATCGTTCGGCAGATGAAAGCTATCGGATGTGCGAGGCTGGACCCCGATTGGGCTTGCTATCACACCGAACTATACCGTGTTGTTCACGACGGCATCGAGTTGGGCATTGTAGGTTGCGCAGTCGGTGCATCATTCGCTGTGCTGATTGCCGAGCAATTGTTCGCTGGCGGCTGCCAGTTACTCATTAGCGTCACATCATCCGGACAACTCGTTGACGTGCGCCCGCCGCCATACTTTATCTTGATCGAGAAAGCGTTGCGCGATGAGGGTACGAGCTATCACTATCTTCCAGCGGCCGAGTACAGCCTGGCGGAACCGGCTCTGCTGGCTGCGCTTGAACATGCATTCATAGGTATCCATGTTCCTGTTGAGCGCGGTGCTACCTGGACAACGGATGCTCCATTTCGCGAGACGGCCGCTACCATTGATACCATGAAGGACAAGGGGCTACTTGCAGTCGAGATGGAAGCAGCGGCGCTGTATGCTTTTGCGCAGGCCAGGCAGCGGTCGGTCATTTGCTTTGCCCATGTGACCAACCAGATGGCGCAAATTGAGGGCGACTTTGAAAAAGGCGAGGCGGACGGTTCTGTTGATGCGCTCGCCGTCATTGTCGCTGCTGCGCGTGCAGCCACGGCCTAAATTTTAAGGCTACGTTGATTGGCACTCGGTGTGACGCAGTGGATCGGGAAGAGTTTACGTAGGTCGCGCCTGAAGAAGCCGCAGTGCATTCATCGTGACGATCACGGTTGCGCCAGTATCAGCGAGGATGGCCGGCCACAATCCGGTGATGCCCATGATGGTTGTCACCAGAAATACCGCCTTGAGCCCAAGTGCAATGATGATGTTGGCGCGGATATTGGCCATGGTTCGGCGTGAGAGATCGACCATCGCGGCGACATCCGTCACACGGCCATGCAGGATGGCAGCATCTCCAGTTTCGAGCGCTACATCAGTGCCGCCACCCATAGCAATTCCAACATCGGCGGCAGCGAGCGCGGGTGCGTCATTGATGCCATCGCCTACCTTGGCCACGATTTTGCCGGAGCGCTTCAGTTCTTGGACAATGCGCAACTTGTCTTCGGGTAGGAGTTCGGCGCGAACGTCCATCCCCAGCGTGCGGCCGATGGCATCAGTGGTGCGGCGATTGTCGCCGGTCAACATGATCGTGCTGATGCCTTGCTTGGTCAGCGCTTCGATGCCGGCTTTTGCATCGGCGCGTGGTTCATCGCGCATGGCAATCAGACCAACCAGATCTTCGCCCGCTAACAGTACCGATACCGTTTTACCTTCATCATTGAGTGCAGCGATGCGAGCGCGCATATCAGCACCAAGTGTCGCGCCTCGTGTTTCACTTGCCTGCGCCGATCCCAGAAAATACGCGATACCGTTGATAGTACCGACAATGCCCTTGCCGCCGAGTGCGGCCAATTCAGAAGCGGCGGGGATTTGAACTTGATCAACAGAAGACCGGTCAAGAATAGCTTTGGCTAGCGGATGGCTCGATCCGGTTTCGAGTGCAGCGGAGAGCGAGAGCAAATCGCGTTCACTACCGGTCAAGGCAACAATGTCAGTAACCTTCGGACGGCCTTGCGTCAGCGTTCCTGTTTTGTCGAAAGCAACAATCGTGATGCGTCCGATGGTTTCGAGGACAGCACCGCCTTTGAGCAGCAGACCGCGCCGCGCACCCGATGAGAGACCTGCAGCTATTGCCGCTGGCGTGGAGATCACCAGCGCGCATGGGCAACCGATCAGTAGGATCGCGAGGCCTTTGTAGATCCACGCACTCCATGATCCGCCGAAGAGTAACGGCGGGATGATGGCGACCAATGCGCCGACGATGAGCACTGCGGGCGTGTAATAGCTGGAGAATCTGTCGATGAAACGTTCAGTTGGCGCCTTGGATTCCTGCGCCTCTTCAACGAGACGTACGACGCGCGCAATAGTGTTGTCAGCTGCTGCTGCTGTTACGCGCAGGCGCAGTGCGCCATCAAGATTGATCGTGCCGGCAAAGAGTTTGTCGCCGGGAGTTTTCCGCTTGGGCGTGGATTCACCTGTGACAGGTGCTTCGTCAATCGAGCTTTCGCCGGAGACGATGTCGCCATCGGCTGGAATGCGATCCCCGGGGCGCACCAGAATGGTCGCGCCAATTTCGAGCGTTTCAGCTGGCACTTCGGTTGTGGTTGAACCAGTTTCAAGCAGGGCTGTCTTGGGTACGAGGGTGGTCAAGGCGCGAATGCTGGCGCGTGCGCGGCCGGCGGCGACGCCTTCCAGTAGTTCGCCTATCAGAAACAACACGACGACTGCTGCGGCTTCCTCGGCGGCGCCGATGAACACCGCACCGATGGCCGCCATGCTCATCAGCATTTCTATCGAGAACGGCGTACCTGCGCGTGCGGCTTGGAAGGCGCGATTGGCGATCGGAACAAGACCGACCGCCATGGCTAGGATGAAGGGCCACATGCCAGCAGCAGGAACCAGTTTGGCGAAGATTGTTGCGACGACGACGGCCGCACCGCAGACAAGTGTCAGCTGTGCTTTGGAACTTTGCCACCATGCGCCATCATGCGGCGCGGGATGTTCATGACCGTGGGAGGCATCGTCGCCGTGAGCGTGATCCTGCTTGCGAGTAGCGGTACTTGGTCCGTCAATTGCCCGACGCTCCGGCAGGGTGGTGGCTGTATATCCGAGCGCAGTGACCGCTTTGGTGATCCCGCTACTGATGCCGGCATCGCTCCGATGGGTCACGTTCATGGTTCCGGCAGTGACGGAGACAGCGACATTGTCGACGCCGTCGATGCGGCGTACTGCTGTCTCGATCTTGGCAGCGCAGGAGCCACAATCCATCCCGCCCACCCGGAAACGGCTTTGGGTGTGTGTCAGGTCATTCATGCTGTTGCGGCTCCAAATCAAAGGTCTTGCGTTGTTGGAGCAGACGCTACATCCTCTAGTGACTAGAGCATCAAGAGGAATCTTTGAGCATGACGGGATCATTCGCCATCGGGGCACTCGCCCAGGCGGCCGGCGTGAAAGTGCCGACTATCCGCTACTATGAAAGCATCGGGCTGTTGCCGTCGCCTGAACGCTCAGAGAGCAACCGCCGTCTTTACGGTGAGGAAGCAGTGCGCCGCCTGCGGTTCATTCGCCATGCCCGCGAATTGGGCTTCGAGATCGAGGATATCCAGCAGCTGCTGGCCTTGTCGGATGATCCCAAACGTCCATGCAAGGAAGTAGATGCCATCGCGCAGCGACACCTTGCCGACATCAACAGCCGGATCGAGCGTCTGTCCGCGCTCAAGACCGAGGTTTCGCGCATGATCAAGCAATGCGCTAAGGGAACGGTCGCGCAATGCCGCATCATCGATGTGCTGGCGCATCACGAACATTGCTTGCACGATGCCCATTAGAGATAATCAGTCCATGACAAAAAATGCCGTCATCCTTGCCTTTGTTTCTGCCGCGCTGTTTGGGCTCTCCACACCTGCGTCGAAAGCACTTCTGGGTACCGTCGATCCTGCCATCTTGGCGGGGCTGCTTTATTGTGGGGCAGGGATCGGCGTGGCTGTACTGCGCCGCCTGAACAAATCCTTGAGTAGTTCCACGGCTGCGCAGGAGACACCGCTCAGCGCAGTCGAATTGCCGTGGCTCGCTGGCGCAATCGTTTCGGGTGGCGTGGTCGGCCCGTTGCTGCTGATGATTGGGCTGTCGCACACTGAAGCATCGACTGCTTCATTGTTGTTGACCCTTGAAGGTGTTGCAACCGCGATGCTCGCGTGGTTCGTGTTTCATGAAAACTTTGACCGGCGCATAGCACTTGGTATGGCATGCCTCGTGGCGGGTGCCCTTGTGCTGTCTTGGAACGGACAACCGACGCTCACCGGTTTGCTTGGCCCGCTCGCGATTGTCGGTGCGTGTATCGCCTGGGGGATCGATAACAACCTCACACGCAAAGTGTCGCTCGCCGATCCGCTTCAAATTGTCCAAATCAAAGGGCTCGTCGCTGGGCCGGTCACGGTTGCAATTGGCTTGGCTTCTGGTGGCCATCTGCCGCCGCTCTCGCCGCTCCTGATGGCTGGCGTTGTCGGATTTTTTGGAATTGGTTTGAGCCTTGCCTTGTTCGTCTTGGCACTTCGCGATCTCGGTACGGCGCGGACAGGTGCCTATTTTTCAACTGCGCCATTTCTTGGAACGGTAGCGGCGGTGTTATTCCTCCATGAGCCGGTCACGCTCCAGCTAGTTGTTGCCGGGCTCCTGATGGGTGGTGGTGTCTGGCTTCATCTTACTGAAGATCACAAGCACGACCATGAGCATGAGTTCGTGGAGCACGCGCATCTTCACGTACATGACGCGCACCATCAGCATGATCATGCGGTTGACGATCCGCAAGGCGAGCCGCATGCACACACGCATCGCCACGAGCGATTACGGCATATCCATCCACACGTCCCCGATATGCATCATGCACACCGGCATTGATGGACTGGCCGAATTCCGGCCTGCAATCACGCATTGAGGCAGGGGCGATCTTGTTGCTAGCGTGTTTGCGGTCCCCCGATTTGAACCTACGTGAGCGTAGTTCAAGAAGATCCGACGGCGATTTGGGCATCGATTATGTCGCTGAGTGTCTGCTAGTCTCGATATGCGAACGGAAATTACAGCGCAATTTCAATGACATAAGAGTTCGCAGTTTCATCCTGTCCGGCGCGCCAACTTGATGTCAATCCAATAGTCTTTTGAACATTGAGATCTCGTCGGTTGTCGGCAGGCCGCTTCAGTGGCAGGCCACTTCGGTTGACGGGGACAGCTCTATCGATTGAGCTGTGCATACACATCCGCCGCGTCTTTCTGGGCACCTGCCGATCTTCTATGATTTCAGCATGCCACACGCTCGTCGCAACGATGGCCTGCCCCGCCGCAATTCTTCGGCAGGTGCGAAGCGTGCGGACCGGCAGCCTGATTTGTTTGGCGACAGGCCTTCAGCTGTAGCGGTGATGTTGCCGCAGCTGGAGCTGCCGAAACTGGACCCGTTGCTGACAGCGGATATCGCCGAGCATCGGGCCAATCTTTGGTTCGATAGGCTCGCTGGGGCGTTTAGCGACTCGCGCGCCTATATGAAATCGTTGCCACTGGCCGAAGAGGCGGTTGCCGCCTGCCCTGGCGAGCCAACTGTCTTGTTGATGGCCGCCATGGCAGCGCTGTTTCAAGGCGACGCCGGGCGCGCGCTCGTGTTCTTGAAGCGGTTCGACAAGCGCGCTTCGGCGGGCGCGGGCGATCTACTGCGCGCGCTCGCGCTGCACGCGAGCGGGAACACACCGGCAGCGAAGGCGCAGCTTGAACGCACGCAGCTCACTCGATGGCCGGAGCAGGTTCGCGCGTTTGCCGGTGGCAATAGCCGGATCCCCTGGCTCGCCGCGCAGGTTGACGCGATCTGGCGGCCCAAACCAGTCCGGCCGGCGCCATCGATCCCGACGCCACGAGCGAAGACAACGAAATCCGTGGGCAAACCGGCGAAGCAGCCAAAGGCAACCGGGACTGATCTGACCTCACCCGCGAAAGTCGCCAACCAACCTGATGCGGCGCCGGCGCTCTCGACCTTGCGCCAGATCGACGTCGCCTTGCCGTTCACCCTCCAGTTCGATCCGGCCGCATTTTTATCCGCTCTGCCGGATGCGCTCGGTAGCCCATCGGCGTCCGCAGCCATCGACCGCGATGGCCGCTGGTTCGGCTTGCGCGAGCGCCTCGCCCACCTCGGTCTCGTGCAAGGCTTTGACGAGTTGCTGTGCGAAAGCCAGCTGATCGGCATCGAACCGCTGTGGCACCAGATCGAGACGGTGCGTAAGGTTCTCCGCCAGTTCCACGGCCGGGTGCTGCTCGCCGACGAGGTCGGCCTCGGCAAGACCATCGAAGCCTGCATGGTGTTGAAGGAATATGCGCTGCGCGGGATGGCCGAGCGGGCGCTGATCCTGACGCCGGCGTCGCTAGTTGGGCAATGGCGCGAGGAGTTGGAGACCAAATTCGCGCTACCCTTTGCCACGACGTATGATGCGCTGCTGCGCGAGGACCCGGCCGCGTTCTGGGCGCAGAAACACGTGGTCGCCTCGATCGCAACGGCGCGCCGCCGCGAGCACGCCGAGATCCTGGCGGCAACGCCTTATGATCTCGTTATCGTCGACGAGGCGCATCATCTGAAGGATCGTACCAGCCAGAGCTGGAAACTGGTCGACGCGCTGAATAAGCGGTTCCTGCTGCTGCTTTCGGCGACGCCGGTGCAGAACGACCTCGTCGAACTCTACAATCTGCTGACCTTGTTGAAGCCCGGCATCTTTAAGACGCCAAAGGACTTCCGCGCGGCTCACATCACGCCGGGGAAGCCGCGCGTTCCTTCGAACCCCGACGCGCTCCGGGCGTTAATGCGCGACGCGATGATCCGCAACACGCGCGCCGTCGTGGCGTTGAAACTGCCGCGCCGGCACGCCAGCACGCTGAAGGTCGAGGGCGCGCCGGGCGAGGCTGCTGCCTACGCGGCACTGACGCAGGCCGCGCGTACTCTGGCGGCGAAGGAAGGCGCGGGCCGGCATCGGTTTACCCTGCATCATTTGCTGAGTGCAGCGGGATCATCAGCGAAGGCAGCCGCTGCCGCCGCCGGCCGGATGGCGGAGAAAGAGCCGAAGAACAAGGTGTGGGCGAAACTTGCCAAGCAGTGGTCCGCAATTGGACAGAGCGGCAAGGAAAAGGCGCTGCTGGAGCTTCTGGCCAAAAATCCGGCGGAAAAGAAGATCGTGTTCGTACAGGCGCGCGAGACGCTTGAGCATCTGAGCACGACCCTTGACGAGGCCGGCATCAGTTTTGCCCGATTCGATGGCAGTTTGAGCGGGCCCGGCAAGGACGCCGCGATCGAAGCATTCCGCGACAGCGCCAGCGTGCTGCTGTGCACGCAGTCCGGCGGCGAGGGCCGCAACATTCAGTTCTGCAATACACTGATCAACTTCGACGTGCCGTGGAACCCGATGGCGATCGAGCAGCGCATCGGCCGTATCGATCGCATAGGGCAGGAACGCGAGGTGTTCGTGTTCAATCTGGTGACGCGGGGCACGCTCGAAGAGCAGGTTCTGGTGCTGCTGGATGAAAAAATCGCGATGTTCGAGCTGGTGGTCGGCGAGGTCGGCGCGATTCTCGGCGGCCTGGAGGAGGACCGTGAATTTCCTGATCTCGTGCTCGAAGCGTGGCTGGCGGCAACTGAAACTGATCGCGCTGGCGCGTTCGAGGCGCTCGGGGACAGTCTCACTGCGGCCCGCCAGCAGCACGACGGGGCCAAGGTTTTGGACGACACACTGTTCGGCGAAGACTTCGATGCGGCGTGATGTGAGAATAGGGGCCTGACATGTCGGCATTGCGCGCGTTCGTGAGCGACCTGCTGGAAGCGGACGGCGCCGCCGTCGATCCGATCGAGCCCGATGGTCTCGATGTCCTGGCGCCGGAACCGCTGCAAAAAACCTTCGGCTGGCCAGAGAACATGGTGCGTCTCGGGTTCGGGGCGACCCGCCCGCACGGGGCGGTGCCGATCGGCCTCGAAGGCGACTGGCTCGACCGGTTCGGCGCGCTGCTTGGTGATCGCGGACGCTTCGGCGTTCGCCAGTTGCCGCTGACGGACACTGCGGAGCCGAGTTCACCGGAACGCCTTATCGAGCGGGCCTTGCAGTTGCCCAATGCGGTGTGGCGGCTCGTTGCCACGACGCAAACCTGGACGCGCTGCCTGCTGCTGGCGTTCCGCTACACGGCCACCTCGGACGAGAAGCGTGACGGGCTCATCTGGCTCGGGTTCAATCTTGGCACCGGCGCCGTTCTGGGCGATGCGTTGCTCGCGCGCCTCGCCGCGCAGTTGGTCGATGGGACGCCATGGCTCGTTCCGGACGCGCAGGTTCTGGAAGCGGCCGGCGAATACAGTCTCGATACCGCGAGGCTGGCGTCGCGCGTCGCGCCGCTGCTCGAACGGCGCGTGCAGGACGATCTCGAAGCCTTCCTCCGCTCGATGCGCCGCCGGCTCGACCGTGATCGGGGGAGGGTTCACGCCTATCACGACGACTTGCGGCAGACGGCCCTCGCTAAGCTCAGGAAACTCCGATCGGCAACCAGCGATAAGGGGGCGGCCGATCGTCAGCGCGAAACACTGCGTATCCAGGCGATTGAGCGCGAGTATGCCGCCAAAATCGACGATCTCAGGCATAAGTACGCTCTCCGGATCGAGGCCGAATGGATCCAGGGTCTCGTCCTCGTCGCGCCTGTGCAGCGGTTCGATCTGCTGATCAAGCGGCGCAAGGGTGAGCGCACTGTCTCGATGGATTGGCACGCGGCCGTCCGAATGCTGGAGACGCCGTTGGACGAGGCCGGCCTTGGCCTCGATGCCTCGCGTTTGGTGTGTGACGAACACCTACATCTGACGAGCCACGCCGGCCAGACCTGCTCCGCCTGTGGCCGCGACCGTTGCCGCGCCTGCCATCCGACGTCCTGCCCGCGCTGCAAGTAGTAGGCAAAAACTACAAGTTATTTGCCATCGCTAAAACGATCCCCGGGGCGATGCAGAGATAAGAGACATGGCGGCGCGATATTCATCAGTCCTGTGACTATCGATGGTGCGCCTTCGCTCAACCTCAAACAGCGGACATTCATTCAGTTCGAACTGGAGCAACGAGACCGAGCGTGAGCCGTCAATCGTTACTGGAGCTATCATCGCGCTCGTCCTCGTGCGAAAAGTGCGTCTACAAAAGTGCTCCCCCAAAAATCCAGGTCTCACGCATGCGTCAAAATCCACGTGAACATCTGGCCGAACTCGCCGCCGATGCCATGCAGGAGCGCGGCCTCGAACCCGAGTTTCCGCCGGCCGCCATGGCGCAGCTCGCCGCGATTTCAGCGCGTGCTCCGGAGCGCGGCAACGGCATCAGGGATCTGACCAAGCTGCTCTGGTGCTCGATCGACAACGACGACTCGCGCGACCTCGATCAGTTGACCGTCACGGAGACGCTGCCGGGCGGCGACACGCGCATCCTCGTTGCCATTGCCGATGTCGACACTCTGGTGGGCAAGGATACGCCAATCGATAAGCATGCCCAGATCAACACAACGTCAGTTTATACC
>JANLPY010000361.1:0-1662 GCA_031367505.1 Hyphomicrobiaceae bacterium
GTCATGCCCGCGCAGGCGGGCACCCACGACGGCTCGCATTACTCTCTCAGCGTTTCCACGCACTTCGCCGTGGGTCCCCGCCTTCGCGGGGATGACGAAAGTAGCGGTTGGACTTTACCTGAGACATCTGGGTAATCAGGATCCGACTTGCGCCAACAGGTCATGGGCGTTCTGGCGCATCCTTCCATCCGGGAATACATGCTCCACCAGCAGCGGCATCATGACATTCTCGAGGGCCGTAAATGCCGAAATCAGATAATGGTATTGGAACACGAAACCGAAACTATGTCCCCGCAACTTGGTAATGGCCGTATCGTTGAGAGTGCTTGTTTCCTGGCCCTGGATGAAGAGCTGCCCCTTCGTCGGCCGGTCGAGCAATCCGATGATGTTGAGGAGCGTGCTCTTGCCAGATCCGGACGGACCGATCAGGGCGACGAACTCGCCGCTCTCGAGTGCGATGTCGATATCGTGCAGAACCTCGACCTCGACCGGCGTCCCGACATTGTAGGACTTGCAGACGCCGACCAGGCGCAGGACATTTGCGGGCTCAACCACGGATCGCCACCACGGGATCGAGTTTCGCGGCCCTGAGTGCCGGCACTGCCGCCGCTGCGACACCGGTCAGCGCCGCCAGCAGCACGGCATTGGCGAACAGCGGTGGTTCCAGAACCAAGGGAAACAGCTCGCTGCCATCGTCTTGCCGAAGAAAGCTGTGCCAAAACACGACTGCGCCACCACCGGCGGCAGCGCCAAGGAGCGAGCCTGCGGCGCCCAGGAGGCCGCCCTGCAGCAGGAAGACGCGCAGGATTTGCCACTGCGACGTTCCCATGGCGCGCAAGATGCCGATGTCCTTCGAACGCTGGATGACCGAGACGATGAGCACGCTGGCAATTCCGAAGGCAACCGACAGACCGACGAAGACGCGGATCAACGTGTTCGACAGCTGTTGGGCGTTGATAGCCGTGAAAAACTGCGCGTTGGTCTTGATCCAACTGTCGGCTTCGACGCCAGTCGCCGCTTGAACTGACTGCGAAATCGTTTCTGCAGCGTAGATGTCCTTGACCGTCAGGTCGATCGTCGTCACCCCGCCAACCAGTTTGGCCAAGGTTTGGGCTGTCCGTCGCGCAACGTAAGTCGTGCGCGTATTGGCGGCTTTGTTACCCAAGTCGAAAATGCCCGTAATCGTCAGAACGCGCGACGCGCCATTGGCCGACGAAACATTGATTTTGTCGCGGAGCGTCACGGCAAGGTCCTTGGCAAGCTCGGTTCCAACCAGAATATCCTCAGTCAAGACGCGCGGTTGCCCGGCCACGATGTAATCCGGGATGCGCACGATCTTGAAGTAAACTTCCGGATCGATTCCGGTCAGGGTGATTGAGCGGCTGGCGTCGCCTCTCACGGCAAGGGCCGACGCGCTCATGGTCGGCGACACCGTCACGATTTCCGGCCAAACGCTCAATTGCGTTCTTATTTTCTGCCACTGATCGATCGAGCGGATGCGCTGCGCCGGCCGTTGCACGACGGCGGCAACGATGCGGCCGGCCTCTGGCTTGCGGAGTGGCCGCGCCACTTCGTCCGGGGGGATCAGTTGGATATGCGGCTGCGATGTCAGCACTCGCTTGAAAAAATTAGCCTGCAGGCTCGCCAACATCGCCGACATGA
>JANLPY010000430.1:0-6889 GCA_031367505.1 Hyphomicrobiaceae bacterium
TTGCCAGGGGTGAGCAGTTACGGGCCAACTGGATTCGTGGCATTGCTTGCGGGATGGATCACGACAGAAGTCGGTCGGCAGCCGTGGATCATCTATGGGGTGATGCGCACGGCCGATGCCGTTGCACCCATTGCGGCACCGGCTGTAGCCATTCCGCTCGCGGCATTTGTCGCCGTCTACACGGCTGTATTCGGCACAGGAATTTACTACGTCTTGAAGCTTATGGCAGCCGCTCCCGGTCAGGCTGAACCGCCACCGGACGTTAAAGAAGTTCACCGTGCCGCGAGCATAGTCCCGGTTGTTGCTGCCGAAGCTGTGCTGCCAACCAACGATTTGGACGGAGCAAGATCGTGAACATTGATTTGCCATTGATTTGCGCGCTGATTATTGCATTCGCGATCTTCGCCTACGTTGTGCTCGACGGTTTCGACCTCGGCATCGGCATTCTGTATCCCTTGGCAGTTGATGATAACGAGCGGGACACCATGATGAACTCGGTCGCGCCCGTTTGGGACGGCAATGAGACTTGGCTGGTGCTCGGTGGTGGAGGACTTTTGGCGGCCTTTCCTCTGGCCTATGCGACCTTGCTGCCCGCGCTTTATGGACCGATCATTGCCATGTTGCTCGGCTTGATCTTCCGTGGCGTTGCATTTGAGTTTCGCTACAAGGCCTCGCCGGTACGGCGATGGATTTGGGACTACTCGTTCTTCGCCGGCTCGCTGGTCGCAACGCTCTGCCAGGGCTTGGCCCTTGGTGCGTTCTTGCAAGGCATCAAGATCGAGGGACGGGGCTACGCTGGCGGTTGGTTCGACTGGCTCACGCCCTTCAGCGTCACGACAGCCGTCGCCATGGTCGCTGGATACGCTTTGCTCGGCGCCACCTGGCTCGTCTGGAAAACGGAAGGCGAAATCCAACAGGCGAATCGCCTCCGCGCCGACTTGCTGGCGTCGATCGTGCTGACCTTCATCGGTGTCGTGAGCCTCTGGAGCCCATTTCTGCACCCCGACATCCATGTCCGCTGGTTATCTTGGCCGAACACGCCGCTGCTGGCGCCTATACCGCTACTCGTCATCGGCGTGTTCCTCGCGTTGTGGCGGGCCCTCAAGAGCGGTCCAGATGGCCGGCCGTTCCTTCTTTCGCTTGCGCTGTTTGCACTATCCTATTTCGGATTGGCCATCAGCACATTGCCTTTTGTTGTTCCGCGCCATTTAACGATCTGGGATGCGGCTGCGCCTCGGGACAGCCTCGCTTTCTTGCTGGTCGGCGCGGCCGTGCTGCTCCCGATCGTCCTCGCTTATACTGGCTACGCCTATTGGGTCTTCCGCGGTAAGGTGACCGGACGGGAGGACTATCATTGAGGAAGTCACTCGCAAAAATGCTCTGGTTCGCAGGGCTATGGATATTGGGAGTGATCGCGGTGGCGAGCATTGCCACGGTCATACGGCAGATCATTCGACTTCTTTAAGCGCTGTGAACTCGACGTTCGACGTTGTTGCTTCAATGTTCAGGTCGGGTATTGGCTCAAGAGGTATCACGCGGCCAAATTGGGTTCGGAGTGTGCAGGCTTTCGATGGCTTAGGCGGTAGCTGCCTTCGTCATCCAATTCGAGCATCAAGGTGCAATCATGCAGCGGACCGAGAGACGACCGGTGGCCGATCGAGATGATCGCGACATCGGGCAGCAATTGCCTTAAAGTACGATAGAGCTGCGCTTCCATTGTCTCGTCCACGGCTGACGTCGCCTCGTCGAGGAAAACGAGTCCGGGCTTCTGCAGCAGAAGCCGCGCGAACGCCAACCGCTGCGCTTCGCCAGCAGACAGAATGCGCTGCCATGGAGCGACCTCGGAGAGGCGCCCAACGAGGTGACCGAGCTGTACTGCGCCCAGCGCTCCAGAGACTTCGGTGTCGCTGAATGCGTCGGCTTCTGGATAACTTACGGCTGCTCGGAGCGAGGTCCAGGGTAGATATGGCGATTGAGGTACGACGATCCTGCGGACGCCATCAGGCAACTCAGACCGCCCAGATACATACGGCCATAGTCCGGCAAGCGCGCGCAACAATGTCGTCTTGCCTGCGCCGGACGGCCCCATGATGAGGATGCGTTCGCCAGCGCGAACCTCGAGATAGGGGACGATGACCCTCGCGCGCCGCTGATGATCCGATACAACATAATTTGTAAGCCGCAGTAGTGATGCCCCCCTAAGAGACGTCGACAAAGCCGCAACTTCTGCGGACGTGGCGTGGCCGATTGCCTGTGCAAACCCGGTCAGCCGAAGAACCACGGCGCGATAGTCGGCAAGAATGGTGTACAGGCCGACGAAGACCGAAAGACTGCCCTGAACGTTACCGAGAGCTCCAGAGGTTTGGGTCAGCGTACCGAGCGCCATGGCGGAGGAGAAATATGCAGGCGAAAGCAAAAGGAACGGGACAACCACAGAGACCTGCTGGTAGCCGGCAGTGAAGAACGTCAGCAGCTTCCGGCGGCGCATGATCGCCAGCGTGTTGTACACGCCTTGAAAGCGACGTGCGAGGTCGTCGCGTTCGGCTGACTCTCCCCTCAGCAGCGCAACGGGCTCGGCATTTTCACGTAATCGCGCCAACCCGAACCGCAAGTCAGCCTCCCGGCGCTGCCGTTCGGCGTCAAGTTTCACCAGCGGCCGGCCGATCAGGTGAGTGCCAATCGTCCCAGCCACAGCGTAGATCAACGACATCCAGACGAGATAACCGGGGATGGTGGCAAGATCGAAACTGCCGACCTTGTACGAGAAGCCGACCGAGAGCCCCCAGAGCACGACGGCAAAGGCGACGAGCGACAACACGGCCGAGAACAGTTGAACAACAATGGTCAATGAGCCGGACGCGAACTGTTGAACATCCTCGGCGATCCGCTGATCAGGATTGTCTGCACGATCACCTGCCAATCGCATGCGGTAGTGCACGCCGTCGACCATCCATTTTGACACGAAGTGGTGCGTCATCCATGCGCGCCAGCGCAAGACAAGACCCTGGGTCAGGTAAAGCTCGTAGACTGCCAGGCAGATAAACGCGGCGGCCAGTAGGGCAAAAGAGCCAAGCTCGGCTGTGAACGTTGCCAAATTGCGGGATTGCAGCGCCGTATAGAAGCGGCCGTTCCACTGATTGAGAAGTACGCCAACTCCGACTTGGGCAACGTTGATCGAAAGGATGAGTGCCAGCATGGTCCAGGCCACTACCCGCTCGCTCACGGTGCTCAGGTCGAGACGACTGAGCCGGAGGCCACTTGCCTCACGCGCTGTGAAGTAGGGTCTTGCGAGCCGCAGGACGTCGCCGACGACGCTTCGCATTGGCGTCTGGCCGGTCTTGGCTTGCTGTGGACGGATCTTCGGCTGCTCCGGCATAACCGTTCCTCGACGTCTGGTCTTGCTGACAATGGCGGATTAGGCGTCGCCGGAAGATTGACCCGAGATGACTGATTCCCAATCTGAGGTATGATCCTAAAAAAAGCAGTTTGGGTCCGGCGCGGCCCTGACAGGGGCCACGTTTTCAACCAGGAGGTGCGGTCGCTTCGGGCTAGGCCGGCGCCATCAGGCGGGGTGGCGGGCGCAACGACCGGCCCCCGAGCCAGGATCGCATGGCGTGGGAGAGGATGCGCGACCAGCGCTCAGCGTCGGTCAACTGCTCCGCACTTTCGACGAGCCCGCGGAGGAAGCGGGCGACGCCATCGAGCACACTGCGCGCCCAACCGGCACGGCCGTGCGCGGTCGCGATCCGCAGCGTCGTTTGGCGGGCGTGACGGATGCGCTCGGCAATGCCAGCGAGAAGAAGTGGCCGGCTGGTGATCGCTTCCAGATGTTTGTCGGGCTCGGCCAAGCGCACAAAGATATTCCACCAGTTGTAAACCAGCAACCGTGCGGGCGGCAATTCGGCAGCGCGCCAGATCGGACGTCGTAAATCCTCCCCACCCCCACTGATTCTTCAATTCGTCGAAGATATTTTCGCAATCGGCGCGATCGCGGTAAAGTTGCGCAATCGTCAAAATCTCATTGTCGAGAGATGTCACCAGAACGGCATATTCGTAGATTTGCGTATCGCCTTCAATTTCAGCAAAGGCGAGCCGCAATTGCTCGTCGTCCTTGGCCGCGACCACACCGTCCTTCAGGCGTCGCCGCAGCACGACGACGCGGCGCTCGCGGCTCCACCCCATCAGTCGCAGCTCGGCCTCCCGCCCGTGCCAGCCTTGGCCCGCGTCCTGCCAGCCGCCCCGCGCATGCATGCGTGTAATCAGCGATTTCACGTTCTTTGTTTGCCGCAGCTTGAACAAATACGGGATCGTTCGCTGCTCGGCTTCACGCATCACGCCCTCGGAGGTGATGCCGCTGTCGCCGCGCAACAGCGACGGCCATTGGTCGCGCGGCAGCCGGTCGATCAGCGCCCACAGGCCCGGCGCCGCATGCGCGCCCGTGTGCTCATTTCCCGGCGCCAGATCGACGCCCATGACGAGGCGCAATCCCGCCAGGATATAGGTGTGCAGCACGTGACTCGGCCGTCCCGGCTTTTTCGGATTGTAGCTGACGACAGCCCCTTCCTGATGGCCATAAATCGGTTTCACGGTCGTATCGATATCGAGAATGTATTTCTCGGACAAAAGCGGGAGAATGCACTGGTCGATATGGCGCTGCAGCCAATCGAGTCCTTTTTGTTCGTTCATCGCCAACAAGGCGCGCCGCACCGCATCCTCGCTGACGATTTTTTTCATGCCCAGCAATTCGGGCAGAACGCCGTCGGTCCTCAGCGCGGTGATGTGGGCATAGCGCTTGTGGCCGGCCAGCACCGCCAGCAGGATCGTGCCGAGCACGTCGCGCACGGCCGGCGCGTTCGGGCTCTTGTAGACGAGCGGGCAATCGGCGATCCAGGCCTCGAAGCGGCCCGAGACCTTCAGGAACTCGATGAAGAACGGCGCTTGTCCCAGCGGCGTCAGTGACGAGCCCGTGTCCCACTCGACCCGCACCGGGCCGGCGAACGTGTCGAGCATGGAGGGGCTGGCCGGGCTCGCTGCCTCAACCAGGGCATGCTCACCCATCGGGTGAAGATCGGCGGGTCGTTTCGGATTGCTCATGCCCTTAAGAATGCACGATTCTCGGCCCGCCGAGGATCACCCAACTGCCGGATATAGGATGATTGGTGACAAAGCTGCGAGGCGGCTCCAGTGTGCAGAACTGCGAGGGGCCCTTGTCGACCAGCGATCAATCCACACAAGCGCAACAGCGGGCGGGTCTGAAAGGCCTGCCATTGGAAGTGGCGGCGCTCGGCGTCGTGTTCGGAGACATCGGCACGAGCCATGAGCAAGAAAAAGGGACCTGAGCACATGGTCGACAAGCAAGTTCAGGACGGGAGGGTGAGAACGCCGTGGCTGATCTTTCAGTCGTTCTCCGATTGGCGCATCGACAATCTCAGAGCCGACGTTCTTGCCGGCCTCACCCTTGCGGCGATCGCCATACCTGAGCAGATGGCGACCGCTGGCCTCGGTGGTTTTGCGCCGCAAGTCGGCTTCCTGGCCATCATCTCCAGCTCAGTCGCCTTCGCCGCTTTTGGATCCAATCGGCAGATGTCAATCGGCGCCGATTCGACGATCACGCCGATTTTCGCTGGTTCGCTCGCTCTCCTCGCCGCCAGCGGGTCGCCACACTACGCCTCTTTGGCCGGGATATTGGCGCTGATGGTTGGCGTCCTGCTCGTGTTCGGCGGTTTCATTCGTCTCGGGTTCATCGCGGATTTGTTGTCGATCCCGGTGACCACGGGATTTCTGGCTGGCATCGCCGGCCATATCGTCGTCTCGCAGGCCCCTGTTGTGTTGGGCGTTGCGACACCGTCCGGCTCGATGATCGCCAAGGCCGCCGCCCTCGTTGCTGGCATCGGGTCGACCAATATCCCGACGCTACTGATCGGTCTCGGTGTTCTGGCCAGCATCTTCATCAGCCAACGCCTCAACCCTCGCATTCCCGGCGCGCTGATTGGGCTCGCCGGCGCGACCCTGATTGTGGCCGTGTTCAAGCTCGAAGCCCACGGCGTATCGACGCTGGGCGCGCTGGCCGGCGTGTCGCCCCATTTCGTCTGGCCCGATGTTTCGTGGGACGAAATCAGGCTGCTCACGCCGCTCGCATTGATCGTCGCCATCGTCGTCATGGTGCAAACGGCCGCGACGACACGCAGCTTTGTGCGAGTCCCGGCACGGGGACCCGATGTCGATCGCGACTTCATCGGAGTCGGCGCTGCGAACCTGCTGGCTGGCGTCACCGGCACCTTTCCCGTCAACGCAAGCCCGCCGCGCACGGCCGTTGTCGTCGAGACCGGGGGAGTGTCGCAGCTGAGCGCTCTCGTCTGCGCGACAATGGCTCTCCTGTTGTCCGTGTTTGGCGCGAGCCTGTTGGCGCATGTCCCGCACGCAGCCCTTGCCGGTGTTTTACTGTTCGTGGCGCTGCGGATCTTTCGGGTGTCGACCATGCGCGACGTATGGCGGCGAAGCCCGGTGGAGTTCGGGCTGATCATGGCGACGCTATTCGCGATCCTGGTACTGCCGATCCAGGACGGCGTCGCGGTCGGAGTCATTCTCTCCCTGCTGCACGGTGTCTGGAGTGCGACACGGGCGCGGGTGGTGGAATTTGAACGTATCGCCGGGTCGACGGTGTGGTGGCCCGGCCCAAGAGTGACCGTCACCCGGGTGAGACCGTGCCGGGCGTCCGCGTCGTAGCCCTGCAAGCGCCGTTGTCGTTCCTCAACGCCTATGTATTCCAACGCGCGATTCAACCTAGAAAAAGCAGTTGCGTGACGGCGTGGATCGAGAGAATCGTGCATTTTCAGCGGTATGAGCAAGACATCATCGACGCTACCGGCTCACCCGGCGGGTGAGCAAC
>JANLPY010000434.1:0-2427 GCA_031367505.1 Hyphomicrobiaceae bacterium
CTCGGTCCGACCACACCGTTCCGCCGCTTGATGGCCGAGGTTGCCGATGTCCGAGCATAATTTTCCCGACATCCATATCGTTCTCCAACGCCTCCGCGCCTCGCGGCTGCCGTTCAATTTGCGACTTGTTGCCCGTATCGAGGATCTGGCCGCTGCGTTCGCCGACGACTATGAGGGACGCCAGATTTCCGCTGGATCGCTTTCAGGGTTGATCGACTACCTCGAAGCCTCGCCATTGGTGGGCTATCCCGACCTCACACTAACGCCCTCGGGCGACTGTTACGCTGAGTGGCGCAATCCTCGGGTAGGCAAGAGCGTCATTGAATTCTCCAATTCCGGCGGGTCTCGCTGTTGGAGTGAGAATTTGCATTCCGAGGGGGCTTGAGTCGTTAACTGTTTCTTAACCATCCCGTGGCATCATTGTAGGTTCCAACCCGTCCTACAGGCTGATTCCGTGACCAAAATCGGCACCATCACCTGGCTTGATCAATCCAGCACCAACAGCGCTGGACAACGGACGGCGTTGGACCCGCGCTTGCGGAAGCTTGGCGCCTCTCCCCATCAGCCACGGCGACCGATCTGATTCGGTCTCACGTCTGCGAGATTGCCTCGCCGACGACGCCCTTCCTTTGACTTGGGGGGATGCGTCGCTTGAGCCAGCTCGGGGGATTGCCCTTCATCGTGGCCTAGCGAGCCGTGATTCGCAGCCGACCGGGACCGCTCTCACCGCGAGACGGGCCAAGATCACCAACACCACATCGCATAGTGTGACGAGCCCGCTCGTTTTTTCATGATGCCGGCGCGGCACATCGAAAGATCAGAGCCATGTCCAATACGTTCAAAGACTTGCCGTTGATGTTGAACACCGACCAAACGTGTTGGTGTCTCGGTATCTCAAGACCAACCCTCTACAGGTACATGAATGGCGGAAGGGTCGAGAGACCAGTCAAGTACGGCGACCAGAACAGGTGGGATAAGGACTACGTCGGCGAACTGATGAAGACAGGAATTCCCGCTAAGAACTCTATCGCTCCGCCAACCAGACCGACCATCAAGCCGCCTATCGTTCCGCCAGCCAGACCGAGCAATCAGGGAGGTTCGCCGACAACACCATAACAACGGATCGAAAGAGCGGGCGAGGCAGATCGGCCTGGCCCGCTCTTTCGTTTTCTCCACCAACCTTGCAATGCGGTAGCAATGATATTTGAGCTTTGCAAAGATCGCTCTAGTAGCACGTCTCTTCTATTTATGTCGCGTGCTGATGAAAGTTCGGACCACCGCTCGCGGTGCCGTGGCCTATGCCGAAGCATGACCGCTCGGGCAACCCGCCCGCGTGAACCGAGCCCGGCGAGAGCTGACCGGTCTCGGCCTATCGGCTTTGGTCGGGGGTAGTTGGGACAAAGGGCACTGGGGGCTCGAGGCACCACGTCGAGCAGTCCAGACATTCCGCTCTCTTCGACTTGCTAGCTTCGATTTCTTGAATAAAATGAGTGCACTATCCTATAACCTACGCACTATGACCGTGTTCTTCTACTCGATCAAATGAGGGCAAGGGAAAACCACCCATGCCGTCGGCTACGCCAAGCACACAGGCGCAACCCTCGTCACCAACGACATCGATAACGGTACCGCCGACATCTACGAAGCCGCTCTTCCCGGTGGCCGCATCATCACCCTGGAGCCAGGACAGGCACTCGCCGAGGTCCGCCGTTCGATAAAGGGTGCGCCCCTGGTTATCGATTTCGGGGGCTTCGTCGAAAGCCGTGTCATCGAAGCCGCGAAGATGGCAGATGTGACCGTCGTGCCGCTCTCCTATCAATCGACCGCCGACCTCATGCCGGCCGTCAAGACCGTCACCGCTCTGCAGACCTACTGCGCCAACATCGTGCTGCTCATCAACAACACCGCGCCGGCCCACGTGGACGATTTGAAACAGATCATCGCCGACCGCTTCCCGAAACTCCCGGTCATGCTCATCAATCATTCGTCCCATGTTGCCCGCATCGCCGACGACGGGCTCTCGGTCCCCGATATCGCAGCCCTTGGCGGGATCGCCCGCTGGCAATTGCGCAACATCCTGCCCCAGGTCGAAGCGCTCTATGCCCTGCTCGACAAAGCAACCTGCACTAAATCCTAATCCCCCACCTTATGAAAAAAACATCCTGGCGAAGGCCGTCCGCCTCGCCGACAAATCCCGAGTCCGCCCCGAGAAGGTCATCGTTGCCAAGCCGACGAGCACGCTGTTCGTCAAAAAACCAGCGGCCGACATGCTGAGTGAACGCCTCTACGTAAGCGACCCACGAACGACCGTCGCACTCGGCATCGGTTTCCGCTTGACGGGCGGCGGGTAGGCCAGCGACGCTATCGCGTCGGTTTTAGCGCGGCAGCCGCAACGTTCCAGGGCAGCAGCGCCTCGATATCGGCGAG
>JANLPY010000421.1:0-103723 GCA_031367505.1 Hyphomicrobiaceae bacterium
GCCCGAGCCCTGGATCTGCATGAAAAAAGCATCGACTGGGTTGGCCAGATAGACCAATTCGAGCCCCTTGCCTTTCAGCGCGCCCTTCTCAATTTCATCCCGGGTTGCGTATGGCTCGACCCCTTTCGCGGTTTTGCGTCCGTGCGTAAGGGTTCCGTCCTTTGCGCCACGTTGGCTCTCTTCGACGAGATTCACCAAATCCGGCGGGCGATTATAGATCGGCGTCGAAAACTTAGCGGATGGCTTGCGCGAACCTTGAATGACCGGCTCGTAGTATCCAGTCACTAGTCCCGGCGAACTATTATGTTCCACTTTGTGCGGCACAAAGTGCGTCTCGAAAAAAGCCTTCGCGGCTGCATCCGAAACCGGCTTGCTACCGAGTTTGAGCGCTTCCTCGCAAACGACCAGCATCGCGGGCGTAGTTGGTGCACCTCCGCCTTTGTTGCCAGCCTTTGACGCCGCAATGACGATTTTGCAGGATTTTAGATAAGCTTGAAAGGCCGCAGCCAGGTCATCCTGCTGCCAGCCGGGCACCGCCGTGAACATCACGGGCAGAAATTTTGGCGCGATTTTCGTCACTGCCGCACCTGGCGATAACTTGGACTGCCCTTCGCTCGGCTTGGCGTATCCGGCGAGAACGATCGCCACCAATGCGACGATCGCCGCTGCGCGCCCGTATCTCGCGACCAGATGAGGCTGCCACATCCCTGGTCCACCTCTAGCATGGTCTCAACCGGCGCCGTTATCGGTCAGTTCTGCGATTGCGTTGCAACGAGCCGCCAGTTTGGATTGCGCGAAGATTGTTCACGCGCGAATGTCCAGATATCGGTCACTTCCTTGATTTTTTGCGGGTCGCCGCTGATGACAGCGCCGGACTTGTCGCGTGTCGCGGAAATTAGCTGACTTAAAAACTTGACCGTGAGCTGGGCCAATCCACCCTTCACTTCCGCCTCGACGATGTCGGCCTTGTTGATGCCAACGAAGCTTTGATCGATCTGCTCGGCGCGGCTTTCACGATCGCTGATCGCACTGGCAAAGCCTTCAAAAACTTCCTTGCTGAGCAGATCTTTCAGCACTTTCCTATTGCCCTCGGCGAATGCCGTGACGATCATTTCGTAGGCCTGTTTGGCGCCATCGACGAAGTGCTTCGGGTCAAATGTAGCATCAATGCGCGTGAGTTCGAGCAAGGCGCGCTCAATCGATGCATCACCGCCAGAATAGAGCTTCACGCGCGCTTCAGCCTCGGCCACCGCAGTATCGGACCCAACGGGCGCGGGTGCAACGTCGGCACCGCGACGCGGCATACTTACGACTTTGTCACGTGCAGCGGCTGCCGCCTGCTGTTCTGCTTGATCCGCACGCATGCGTTTGTCGATCCGCGCCTCGTCGTCCGGGGTGCGCCGCCCTAGGACACTTCGCAGCTTGAAAATCACGATCACCGCGATGATCAGCGAGAGCAGCGTAAGAATATTGATTTGGCCATCCATGGGGACAGGGCTTTCTCAGGCAAGCAGTGCAACTATGTTGATATATGATCGCATGGCCCGTCGATCTAGAGGTAGCTGCGCCGAAGTTCGAACAAAGAACCGATTTCGACATCGCGCCGCGACAAGGAACCAAACTTAGGACATTGCTATGGCGAAGCCAACTGGAATGACATACTGGCACAGGCGGTTTGGCTGTGGACCGCGTGTAATTCAGAATTAATGGTCAACTCAACGCTCAAGGTTTTGTTCATGCGGTTCGCGTTGCTCCTGTTTTTTGTGGCCATGCCTCTGCTCGAGCTCGCACTTCTCATCAAGCTGGGGCAATCCATAGGCTTTTGGTCGACACTGATGGTGATCATTGGTACGGCGACCCTTGGCTTGATCATACTGCAGTATCAAGGCATCGCAGCCTACCGAAAGGGTATGACGAGCCTGGCCGCCGGTAAGCCACCCGTTGCAGCGGTCCTCGATGGCACCATGCTGATGATCGCTGGCGGACTTCTCATCGCACCGGGGCTCATTACCGACTGTCTCGGCCTGCTGTTATTGATACCGCCACTGCGGCGCGGCATCGGAGCATGGGCCATCATGCGAATGATGGCGGCAGGAACGGTCAGCGTTTCAACTTTTGGGTACGGCGACGACCAGGCCGAAGCGGTAAATTCGCCGACAGAAGCCAAACCGCGATCGAAGCAATCACCCGGCGCTGGTCCCGTCATCGAAGGTGAGTTCGAGCGAATTGACGAAAAGCCACTACACCGGCAGCGCGACGATCGGCCGAAATAGCCGGTTGGCCTGATCGGCCAGCAGCTTGATTGCAGCGCTCATCGCACCGTGTTAGCGAAATCCGTTCAAGCTCCTAAACATCAATTATGGCGGTGCACTTATGGTCGACCAAACAAGCTCATCGAGCGATGCCGCTGCCACGACAACGCAGCCGAATATTCGTGTTATGGGCCAATACATCAAGGATCTCTCCTTCGAGAGCCCGAACGTCGGCAAGATTATGGAGGGCCCCGTCGAGAACCCGCAGCTCCAGGTCGAGGTCAACGTCAACGCGCGCCAAGTGGGTCCATCGGTTTTCGAAAGCGTCATCGAGTTTGAGGCCAATGCCACCAGCAAGGCCGGCGCCCTATACAAGCTCGCCATCGACTATGGCGGAATGTTCAAGTTGGAAAATATGCCGCAGCAAGCGGTCGAACCGTTTCTCTTGGTGAATGCACCGGCGTTATTGTTCCCATTTGTGCGTCGTATTATCGCCGACCTGACGCGTGAGGGCGGGTTCCCGCCATTGATGCTCGACCCGATCGATTTTGCATCACTTTACATGAAGCGCAAACAGGACGGCGCGACCGGCAATGGCAGCAGCGGGCACCGGATCAACTGACTTCGCGTAAAGGTTCAGCCGGACCAACTTCAGCCTCAACCTTGGTGAGATAGCGTTTCCAAATTGCTTTCTCGCCCAGGCTCTCGACGAACACGAAATGTGCCTGTTCGTCAGCCAGCGTTAGACGCGATGCCAACGGATGCGGCCGATCAGGGATAATCCGGCGAGCAGGACGGCCGTTGACGCCGGTCGACTGGTTCGGATCGCGGGCCAATCCCAGCATCGCCTGCCGCTCGCCCAGTAGCTCGACGTACACTTGCGCCAGTAGCAACGAGTCGACAATGGCGCCGTGTTTAGTCCTCTTTGTCGTATCGATCCCATACCTTTTGCATAGCGCGTCCAGAGTATTCGGACCCGCCGGGTGCTTGCGGCGCGCAAGGGCGAGGGTATCGGTCACCCGGTCCATCGTAATGGCCTGACCTTTAATCCGCTCCAGCTCCATATTGATGAAGCCGATGTCGAAATTGGCATTGTGGATCACCAGGGGCGAGCCACCTATGAAGTCCAGAAAGGCCGTAGCAACGGCAGAGAACACGGGTTTATCGCGCAAGAACGCCGTTGAGAGGCCGTGGATGCGCTCAGCATCGGGGTGAACATCCCGGTCCTGCGGATTGATAAACGCGTGAAACTCAATACCTGTCGGATGGCGATTGACGAGTTCGATGCAGCCGATTTCGATCAGCCTATCACCGCGTTTGTGATCGAGGCCGGTAGTCTCGGTATCGAGTACGATCTCGCGCATGGATAAAGTCCCCAAATCAGGCCCAATAGCGCTCGAAAGCATCGCCGGACCGTCCGCGCAACTGTACGATGATTGCATCGACCTGTGCTTCGGAAGCTGAGATTTCTCCCCCGGTATCCACAACGTAGTCGCATCGCGCGCGCTTTTCGGCGTCGCTCATTTGACGTTGCAAGATGGCATTCAGTTTCTCATCGGTCATCCCAGGGCGAGCGAGTATTCGCGCACGCTGAATTTCGGCCGGCGCACTGACAACAACTGTCAAATCAACCCGTGAGTCACCACCGGTTTCAAACAACAGCGGCACTTCCAGAACTGCCATTGTGGCGCCTAGAGCACGTGCCGCATGCAGCGCTTTTCGTTCCGCCGCCTGAACTAACGGATGAACGATCCGTTCCAATGTCTTGAACCCGGCCGGATCAGCCTGCAATCGTTGCGACAGCCGTTGCCGGTCGATCGCACCGTTGAACGTCACGCCCGGAAACGCCGCCTCGATCGGCGCCACCGCCGCTCCGGCGTAAAGCTCGTGCACCAGAGCATCCGCATCGATCACCGGAATACCATGGTGTCGAAACCGTAGTGCGATCGTCGACTTACCCATACCGATCGATCCTGTTAGTCCAATCAGCAACATCGGCACGTCCTTTGGCGTCTACGAAGATATCGCGCCCTGTACTCTTAGCTCAGTGAGGACCGGCAGCAGCGGCATTCCGAGAATCGTAAAATAATCGCCCTCGATGCGCTCGAACAATTGCAGCCCCCGCCCTTCGAGCTTGAATGCGCCGACTACCTCCCAGAGGCTGTCGCCCTCTGCATCCAGATACTGTTCCAGGAATTCATCAGAGAACCGGCGCATCGTGAGGTTTGCCGTATCGACTGTGCTCCAGACGATCGCGCCATCGATCGCGATCGCGGCCGCCGAATGCAACTGATGTTGACGACCACGCAGGTGCTGAAGTGTCGCTGCGGCCGCCGCCCGATCGACCGGTTTAGTCAGGATCGTCGCATCAATATTCAAGATCTGATCGGAACCGATCACCAGTGCGCCGCCATTGCGCATACTGACATCGCGTGCTTTGGCACCAGCAAGCATCAGCGCGATTTCTGGCGGCGTGGCCAAAGGAACGCGTCGCAAAAATTCATCGCGAATGGCCGTCTCATCAATACGCGCGGGTTCAATCGTAAACCCAACGCCGGCCTGCGTGAGCATCGCGCGCCGCGCCGAACTACCCGATGCGAGGATGATCGGCTTTGCCACATCAACCATCGGCGCCATCAGAATTCGCAACACTTCCCTCTTCGCGATCGTGGAACAGCCGCAGGATTTGCGCCGCAGTCTCCTCGATCGAACGGCGTGACACGTCAATTACCGGCCAGCCATGCCGCGCACACAACCGCCGTGAATGCGCGATCTCCTGGGCGATACGATCCCGATCGACGTATTCTTCAAGATTGCGATCGGCCAAGAAACGTACGCGATTGCGGCGAATCTCAGCGATCCGATCGGCGCTCGCAACCAACCCCACGATAAAAGCCCCATGCGGCTCGGTCAAAGCATCAGGAATAGGGATCTCCGGCACGATCGGCAAGTTGGCCGTCTTATAACCACGCTGTGCCAAGTAGATGCTCGTCGGCGTTTTCGATGTCCGCGAAATTCCCAGGATGATGATATCAGCCGTGTTCAGATCCGTCGGCAATTGACCGTCATCATGTGCCATCGAAAAATTCAGCGCATCGATCCGCTGGAAGTATTCAGCGTCGAGCACATGCTGGCCGGCGACAATCGGGGTTTGCGGCGCACCGAGATAACTCTCGAACACTTTCATGATCGGCTCGAGCACGTGCAAGCACGGCACCTTCAGCTCCCGGCAACGCCTCTCGAGCTCAGCCGTCAGATCGCGATTGACGATGGTATATAAGACGATGCCCGGCGCCGAGGCGATCTCCTGCAATACGCGGTCGAGCTGCTTTAGATTGCGGATCAGCGGATGCACGTGTTCGATCGGGCGAACTTCGGCATATTGTACGGCCGCAGCCTTCGCTATCGTGGTCAGCGTTTCACCGGTTGAATCCGAGATCAGATGCAAGTGAAAGTAGCTCGGCAGGGCGTTGGCCATCTGTGGACATTTCCAGGGTTATCAACAGTGTAGGACCAACCTTAGCGCCCAATCACTGCTCGTGCGTCACTATCCACAAATCTATCCCCAAACACCAACGAGCCGGCAACAATTGCCAATGAATGAGTAAGCCATGTGAATAGCGAGCTAGTCCCCAATTTGTCCACCGCTTTCCCACTGGTTTGGCGATCTGGAAATCTATACAACACGCGCCGCAACCCACTGTCGCAGAACAGAAATAAATTGCGCTTGTTGAACTCGACCGCACCGATACTAGGGATAGATGAGAACCATCATCATGCGGGCAACCTGGGGACATCGTCGGACAACTAGGACATTCCCACAATCCACCGCGGTAAGAGTCATAATAATAAACTTAGACTAGAATCTTAGTTTGAAAAGAGAAGCGAATGGCCGAGCATAACTTAGCGCTCAAGTCCAAGGCACGGACGATGCGGTTTCTCAAACCGTTCGCCGGCGAAGCGATTAATCCGCCACCGGTTTGGCTGATGCGACAGGCCGGACGCTACCTCCCCGAGTACAAGGCTACGCGGGCCAAGGCCGGCTCATTCTTGAACCTGTGCTATTCGCCAGAATTGGCTTGCGAGGTAACTTTGCAGCCGATCCGGCGTTTCGGTTTTGACGCCGCAATCTTGTTTTCCGACATCCTCGTCGTGCCCGATGCGCTTGGTCAGCCGGTCAGCTTTGTCGAGGGCGAAGGCCCGCGGCTCGAAGGCTTGAAAACGGCTGCCGATCTCGCGAAACTGTCACTCACCCAGGCCAAATCGAAATTCGAATCGGTCGCCGAAAGCGTGTCTCGCATACGCGCCGCCTTGCCCAAGGAAACCGCGTTGATCGGTTTCTGTGGCGCGCCTTGGACGGTCGCTACCTACATGATCGGTGGCCGTGGTTCGCCCGACCAGGCCGTCACGCGGCTGATGGCCTATCGCGAGCCCGAGTTCTTTGCGCGGCTGATGGATTTGCTTGTCGACGCGTCGGTCAACTACCTCGGGCTGCAGGTCGCGGCTGGCGCCGATGTGCTGATGATTTTCGATAGTTGGGCTGGCAGTTTGCCGGACGACGAATTCGCGAAATGGGTGGTCGCACCCACCAAACGCATCGTCGCTCACCTGAAAGAAAAATACCCGCACGTGCCGGTGATCGGTTTCCCGCGTGGCGCCGAATACGCCTCGCTTACCTACGCCGAAGTAACCGGCGTCGATGGCATCGGCTGCGATACCGCGATGCCGCTCGCGCTCATGGCTGGCCCCTTGGCGGCCAAGGGAATCGTGGTACAGGGCAACCTCGACCCGCTGCTGATGATTGCTGGAGGAGCTGCCTTGGAACGCCGGACCCGCGAAATCATCGACGCCATGCGGGGCAAGCCTTTCGTGTTCAACCTTGGGCATGGCATCACGCCGGAAGGCGCACCGGAAACCGTTGCGCAACTGCTGAAAATAATTCGGAGCCACCAGCCTTCGTGATTGAATCTTGGATCAAAGCGGTGCACGTGCTCGCCATCATTTCGTGGATGGCCGGGCAACTATATCTGCCGCGATTGATGGTCTATCACGTCGATGCCGAGCGTGGCTCCAAGCAGTCTGAGACGTTCAAAGTCATGGAGCGGCGACTGCTCAAGGCGATCATCAATCCAGCGATGATCGTCGCCTGGATTACCGGCTTATGGATGGCCTGGTCGGTGTTTGCCTTCAAGGGTGGCTGGCTACACGCGAAAATCCTACTGGTGGTGCTGATGAGCGCCTTCCACGGCCAATTGGTTCGCTGGGTTCGTGAGTTCGCCGAAGATCGCAATACGCACAGCGCGAAGTATTTTCGTTTCGCCAACGAAGTACCGACGGTACTTATGATCGGCATTGTGATACTTGTGATCGTGAAACCCTGGTAAGCCAATCATTGCCCCGCTCGAGCCGGGCGGCGTGGCCGATTTGATCACATGGATTTGGAATGGCAACGAGGCTTGCAAAGCGGCAAATTACCGGACGAGTAACGGTTGGCGGCGATGAGTACGAGTGGGAAGTCTTTCGCGAGCCGCGATGGTCGAGCCAAGAAGGATTGTTGGGCCTGACCTTGTCGATCAAGCTGGTCGATCACCCGCGCGAGCTTCTGCTGGAAATTCCAAACAATTTGACCAAGAAGCATGTCGGTTTTCACGACCAACGCCCGAAGATTGTCGTTGCCAGCATCATCCAAGGCATCGAAGCCGCCATCGCCGCCGGCTACCGGCCGACCTCCCGCGGCAAAGCCTTCGCGTTCAGCATGGCGGTTTAGGTAATAAGAAAATATCCAACTTCGAATTGCATTGGTGAAATCTTCGACTTCATAACATCACAAGAGGACGTTGGGTCGCCCCTAATGGAACGCCAAGACGTCGCGCCGGTAGGCTCGCCGCTTGCTACAAGTCGCAGCTTGTTGAGCCGCTTTTGCTCTAGCTGGACGTAGGTTGGGTCAAGCGCCCCTTGCGCGCGACCCAACATCCACGGGCGGTCTTGCTGAGTTGTTGGGTTTCTGGCGCTAAAGTCGTCGCCGATCCCTCGCCTCCACAAACTTATCCACGGTTCCTCACTGCGTGAGATACTCCTCGTGTTCTACTTCACGAGGGTGCGCTCTCGGTAAGCGTTCGTTGTGCGGAGTAGAATGGACGGTCCTGGCAATTAATCCCGCGCACGTGGCGGGGACTCTGGGAGGGAGGTGCGTTACCCTGTAGCGAGACCAGGGGATGGCTAGAGGCTGTGTACCAAGCCTCCAAAGCTCGCCTAAAACGCATTGTACCCCATAATCCGTTCGGCGGGGTGGCTCTGAGCCACTTTTACTACCCCCCGGCGAATACTCGCCGTGGATCACGGCCACCCCGCTCCCTCGATTGAGGGAAAAAATCTTCAACGGCGCCAGCACCTCAAAATAGACCGTAAGTTGTATGACCACTTATCAAGTCGACTGCCGAAACACGCCATCCACGCAGACACAAAACCTCAGCGCACTTTTGCCGTAAGCACACTATAGTGCCGCCGAAACAACCTCAGACAATCAAGGATACGCCTCATGACTGCCAAACCTCTCGACGTGATCGCTATCGGCAATGCGATCGTCGATATCATCGGGCGCTGCGATGACGCGTTCCTTGCGCGCCATGGCGTGGCCAAAGGCAGCATGCGGCTGGTCGACGCCGATACGATTGTCGCGCTCTACACCGACATGGGCCCTGGCATCGAGATTTCGGGCGGCTCGGCTGCAAATACCATGGTTGGCGTCGCCTCGCTTGGTGGCACATCAGGGTTTATCGGCAAAGTTTCCGATGACGAGTTCGGCCGGATCTTTGCTCACGATATCAAAGCCGCTGGCGTCACGTTTGCCACGCCTGCATCAAAGGGCGGTGCACCGACCGCTCGTTCTCTGATCCTCGTCACACCCGACGGTGAGCGCACGATGAACACGTTCCTCGGTGTGAGCCCTGAGTTGGCGACATCTGAGGTGGACGCAACTTTGATCAACAAGGCCCGTATCGTCTACCTTGAGGGTTATCTGTTCGATCGAGATGAGGCCAAGGCCGCGTTCCGGGAAGCCGCCAGTCACGCCGCAAAATCTGGCGCAAAGGTTGCGCTCACGTTGTCGGACGCGTTCTGCGTCGATCGCCATCGCGCCGAATTCCTCATGTTCATCCGCCAGCACGTTGACATTCTGTTTGCCAACGAATCAGAAGTGACCTCGCTGTACGAAACCAAATCCTTTGATGAAGCCGCAAAACACGCCAGCACAGATGCTGCCACCGCCGTATTGACCCGCAGCGCCAAGGGCGCGGTCATCTACTCCGGCGGCCACTCCGTCACCGTGCCGGCGGCCCACATCGAAAAGGTTGTCGACACCACCGGCGCCGGCGATTTGTATGCCGCAGGCTTTTTGTTCGGTCATGCACGAGGCCTCGATAGCACCGCATGCGGACGTCTCGGTGCCTTGGCTGCGGCCGAGATCATCAGCCACGTTGGCGCCAGACCGCAAACGTTGTTGGCGAAACTGGCTGCGGTGCAGAAACTGATCTAACAGTTGTACTGCCAGACTACTGTAAAAACTCAAGTTGTAGCCAAACTTGTTGCCTTATGGCAGCGTTTGGCTCCTCTATTACTGTATTTCGGCCACTCCGGCCTGTACAACCGCAATAAAGCTCCCAAATATTCGATTTTTCTCCCTGGAATAACAGTGAGTTCCTGCGCAGAATGAATACAACGAATCGCATTGCAGGAATTGCACCCCATGACGGCATCAAATGCCCGGCGCGGTAGACCGAAAGGTTCTGGCATCAACGATCAGCAGCGCCTGGACGAGATCGCCCGGCTGATTGGCTCCAATCCGCGTATGAAGCCAACGACGGCGATCAAGGCGATCGGTATTACCGATCCATCTGCCATTCGGCGTCTTCGCGACAAGTTCAATCTCGATCATGGCGATACTTATTCGACGTCGCGTACCGTTTCACGTGGCACAGGATCGCCGTCGACGGCACGGGCAGCGCCTCTAAGTGCACCGGAACCACTACGCCGGGCATCGCCGATCAGCCGTCCAGCACTGGCACCAACGATCGAGAAGAAGCCGACGGAGTCGATGCAAGGTGGAGCGCAAGGTCTGGCTCAGGCGCTCCCCGCCAAGGCCGCCAACGCCAACCACGTTCCAGTCGCAGCGATGTTGTTCGGCTTCGGCCTAAATGCCGCCACTGCGTTGTTCGAGCAGCAGATGATGATCGCCCAGAGCGTGATGAAGCTGCCGCAAGTCCGTGATCTGTTCCGGCAACAGATTGCTTTTACCGAATTCATGCTGACCGTCGCGAACCCCTCCCCAGGACCCCGCATCGTTCACTGAATGTGCTAGCCCAGAGCAAGAGACCTTCACGGCCGCCCCGGTAAGGCGGCCGCTTTTTGTTTAGCAGGCCAGATCAGATCCTCCGCAGCGCGACGCTTTCCACTCGATGATCTTTGCCCTTACGCAGAATAAGACGTGAACGCCTTTTTGTCGGCAAGATATTTTCCTCAAGGTTCTTGAGGTTGATTGTGCCCCAGATTTCAAGTGCTCGCTCGACTGCTTCTTCCGGAGTGAGGCTCGCATATCGATGGAAATAGGCGCCTGGATCTCGGAACGCGGTTCCGCGCAATTTCAAGAACCGCGCGACATACCATTCTTCGATAACCTTCGGATCGGCATCAATATATATTGAGAAGTCGAAGAAGTCAGAGACGAATGGAATTGCTTCTCCGCCACGCGGCAAGCGCGCCGGTTGGAGGACGTTGAGACCTTCGACGATCAGAATGTCCGGCCGCTTTACAATTGTTTTCTGTCCCGGCAACACGTCGTAATGAAAATGGGAATATACCGGCGCTTCGACGACTTCACGCCCAGATTTTACTTCGGCCAGGAAGTTCAGCAGCCGCGTGGTATCGAAGCTCTCGGGGAAGCCTTTGCGGTTCATGATCCCGCGACGTTCGAGCTCGGCATTCGGCAGCAGAAACCCGTCAGTGGTGACAAGATCGACCTGCGGATGATCCGGCCATCGCGCGAGCAGAGCACGCAACGCGCGCGCTGTTGTGCTTTTGCCAACGGCCACCGAACCAGCAATCCCTATAATGAATGGAACGCGCCGGTCCTTGCGGTTGAGAAAGCGCGACGACACGCTGTGAAGTTCCTGGGCTCCCTGCACATAAAGATTGATCAGCCGCGACATGGGCAGATAAATCTGCTCGACTTCCTCCAGCGATAAGCCATCCATCAGACCGGATAACTGCGCGAGGTCGCGCTCCACCAAAGTCATCGGCGTGTCGGCGCGCAACCGAGCCCATTCTTCACGGCTGAAGTTGCGATACGGTGAAAACTGGAGCCCGGCCGAAAGTGGCTCAGGTTCCTCGTCCAACGCCTTGAATTCATAGATAGCCATAGCGCCTGTTCAACTCGGCTTTCGGGCGGCCTTCTCAGCCAGTCCCGATTGTGACATGCGCGCTTCCAGGGTGGAAAGCACATCGGCAAGCGGCACACTGCGAACTTCCAACAGAACGAGCAGATGATACAGCAGATCAGCTGCCTCCGCGCGCAATTCATCTCGATCATTGCTAACGCCGGCGAGCACCGTTTCTATCGCCTCCTCGCCGAGCTTGCGCGCGCATTTAGCCGGTCCGGCATCCAGCAATTGACGCGTATAGGAATTATCCGCCAAAGCCAGGCGCCGATTTGCAATCAATGCCGCGAGGCGGGCGAGTATGTCGTCGGACAAGGCAAGACCTCCAGAGAAACCTTCAACTTCGATTAGAACTTCAAACGTTGCGGCACAAGCCAAACGGCCCGATCTGGTGACCGGGCCGTCGATTTCATCCAAGCGTTTGCTGAGACTGATTAGCCGCCAGCGGTATTACCCAATCGCAAGCGGATATAGTCCAGCTGGTCAAAGTTGCCGTATTTGATGGTCATCAAACCGCTTTCACCCGAGCCGCGCTTGATCTCGACTTTTAAGCCGAGCAAGTCCGACAGGTCCTTTTCAAAGGCCTTTGTGTCAGGATCTTTGTCACGTGTTTTACGTGGAATGCCGCTGGTCTCGGTGGCCTCGTTGTTTTGCACTAGTGCCTCGATGTCGCGCACGCTAAGGTCCTGCGCAACGATCCGCTCAGCTAAAATCTCGGCATCGTCACGGCCGACAAGAGCGCGGCCATGTCCGGCAGTCAATTTGCCGGTTCGGACCAAGTCGATCACGTTGGCTGGCAACTTCAAGAGCCGGAGCGTGTTGGCCAGATGACTACGACTCTTACCGATCACTTCGCCGAGTTTGTCTTGCGTATATCCAAAGCGCTCGATGAGATCGCGGTAGCCGGTTGCTTCTTCGATCGCGTTGAGGTCGGCGCGTTGGACGTTCTCGATGATTGCGAACTCGAGTAAATCCTGATCGGAAAGTTCGCGCACGATCACCGGTACACTATGCAATCCGGCCCGTTGCGAGGCGCGCCATCTGCGCTCGCCGGCGACGATCTCATAGCCATTGGAAGATGCCGGATCGGGTCGAACGAGGATTGGTTGGACGAGCCCTTTCTGCCGAATCGAGTCCGCCAGTTCAACCAGCTCTTCCTCACGGAAATCCTTGCGAGGGTTGAAGGGGCTGGCTTTGATTTGATCGATTGGGACGACGCGCTGTTCGCCTTCTTCAGGCAACCGGGACGGTCCGACCGCAGGTTCCCCGATCAACGATGCAAGCCCACGTCCGAGCCGGCTTTTCTGCAGCGGTACCGCCATTGCGTTCCTCTTTATTTCAGCGTTTTCTTCAAATCATTTCGGTACGCAACACTGATTATTTTAGGCAGCCTTGTAGCGGCGCTCGCGCTCGATGATTTCGGTAGCTAACCGCACATACGCTTGGCTACCCGCCGAATCGTAGTCGTAAAGCAAGATCGGTTTGCCGTGCGATGGTGCTTCCGCCACGCGTACGTTGCGCGGGATCATCGTCTCATAGACTTTCGGTCCAAAGAACGCGCGGACGTTTTGGGCAACTTCCTTTGAGAACGAGGTGCGAGCGTCATGCATGGTCAGCACCACGCCTTGAATTTCGAGCGTTGGATTCAGTGTGCCGCGAATTTGGTCGATCGTATCTTTGAGCTGCGAGATTCCTTCCAGCGCAAAGAACTCACATTGCACCGGAACGAGTACGGCATTGGCTGCCGCCAGTGCATTGACTGTGAGAAGATTGAGCGATGGTGGGCAATCGATCAGCACGTAGGTCAATGGAGTGGTCATCCCCTGCGCGCGTTGCGCTGCGAGGAGTCCGGCAACGGCATCTCTCAATCTAAACGAACGATTGGGATCAGACGCTAAAGCGCTATCGGTGCCAACCAGATCTGAGTTCGCTGTGACAATCGATAAGCCTGGCACGCTAGTCGGAACGCTCGCTTCCGCCAGCGTCGCACGCCCAGTCAAGACGTCGAATGATGTCAGTTTTCGTGATTCAGGCGAGATACCGAGCCCGGTGGATGCATTGCCCTGAGGATCGAAATCGACAACGAGAACCTGTTCGCCAATGGCTGCGAGGGCGGTACCAAGGTTGATCGCGGTCGTCGTCTTTCCCACACCGCCCTTTTGGTTGGTGATTGCTAGAACCCTGATCGAATGCGCTGACATGAGCTCACGCCCCCTTGTCCAAAGCCACTAGATTGCGAACTTCGACCACGGCGGCACCCGCCTGAGTCAAGCTCGGAATCAGGCGATGTTCAAACTGCCAGAACTTGCGCGCGTCCTCGATCTCCTGTTCGACGCCCCTTCCCTTGAGATACAGCCCAAGAGTTGACGCGGTACAGATCGGGGCGGACAACGCTAACAGGTGAGCGAGCGGCGCTAAAGCGCGTGCGGTTACAACATCGACTGTTCCAACCTTAGCGCAAGTCGCGGGATTTTCGATACGCTGCGCGAGGATCTCCACAGCGATCCCGCTATTTCTGGCGACTTCCCGCAGGAAAGCGCACTTGCGCTGGTCACTTTCAACGAGAATGGTCGTCACTTGTCCACGCTCGGCCAACATGATTGCGAGAACAAGACCGGGAAATCCGCCACCTGATCCGAGGTCCACGTGGCGCTTGGCGGTCTCTGGGATCAATGCCTCCAACTGAGCACTATCGGCAAAATGGCGATGCCAAACTTCGCCCAGCGTGCTTGGCGCCACGAGATTGACAGCCTTCTGCCAGCGCTTCAGCAAATCGGCGTAAACCCTCAGACGATCTAGCGTTTCACGTGAAACGCCGAAGGCTTTATCGAACTGGGCCGGGCCGGTAATGATCGGCAACTCGTTTGGCTGCTTGGAGGTCATGCCGATCGCGCCAGCCGGGATTTTTTGAGATGCCCGAGCAGAATCAACAGCGCCGCCGGTGTCATCCCATCTATCTTCATAGCTTGGGCCAAGGTCGCCGGTCGATGGCGTTCGAGCTTGCCACGGACTTCGGTCGATAGGCCGGGCAGTCCTTCGTAGCTGAAGCTCGTCGGGATGATGGTCGCCTCGTCACGGCGTAGAGCAAGTGCGTCGGCATCTTGCCGGACGACGTAAGAGGCGTACTTACCGTCGATTTCGAGTTGCATCGCCGTCTTTGAGCTCAAATTCCCGAGTTCCGGCCAGATACCCTGAAGCCGCGCGATATCGACGCCCGGGTAAGACAGCAAATCGAATGCCGAACGGCGCTTGCCGTCCTGGTTGATCTGGATGCCTGCTCGCAACGCCTCGGTCGAAGTCATCGTCAAATGACGGAGAAGCATCTCGCCTTCTGCCAAGGACGCTGCCTTTGCAGCGAACGCCTCAAGACGTTGCGGTCCTACACAACCCATTCGCGCGCCGATCGGTGTCAACCGTTGGTCGGCGTTATCGCCTCGCAGTTTTAGTCTGAACTCGGCCCGTGACGTAAACATGCGATAAGGTTCGCTGACGCCCCGGCTGACAAGATCATCGATCATTACGCCTAGGTAGCTGTCGGTGCGGGACATGATGAGCGGGTCTGACTTCGAGGCAGTGCAGGCAGCGTTGATGCCGGCCAATAGCCCCTGGGCTCCGGCTTCTTCATATCCGGTGGTGCCGTTGATCTGCCCAGCCAGGTATAGTCCTCGCAGCGACTTCATTTCGAGAGTTGGCAACAATGCGCGCGGGTCGACGTAGTCATATTCGATGGCATAGCCTGGACGGATGATCCGGACGTGCTCCAGCCCTACGATGGAACGCAGGAACTGCTCCTGCACATCCGCTGGCAGCGATGTCGAAAGGCCGTTGGGATAGATGGTGGGGTCGTCCAGGCCTTCCGGCTCAAGGAAGATCTGATGGGATAAGCGGTCGGCGAAGCGCACTATTTTGTCTTCGATCGACGGACAATAGCGCGGACCGACACCCTCGATCTGTCCCGAATACATTGCTGACCGGCCAAGGTTATCGCGCACGATCTGGTGCGTGGTCTCGTTGGTATAGGTGATGTGGCAATCGATTTGCGGAGTGGTGATGCGATCCGTCAGATATGAAAACGGCTCCGGCGGGTTGTCGCCAGGCTGACGCTGCAGTTGATCCCAATGGATCGTGCGGCCATCGAGCCGGGCGGGCGTTCCTGTCTTCAAGCGGCCGAGGGTGACACCCAGTGCCGCCAATCGTCCCGACAACTTCAGTGCTGGCGGATCCCCCACGCGACCGGCGGGGATTTTCACATCCCCCATGTGGATCAAACCATTGAGAAATGTACCGGTGGTTAGCACCACGGCGCCGGTGGAAAGGCGACGGCCATCATCGGTTATAACGCCCGTTATGCGGCCGTCGGCAACGATCAGGTCTTCGACGCCGGCTTCGATGACATTCAATCCGGCGGTCGCGGTGATCGCGGCTTGCATCGCCTGCCGATAAAGCTTTCGGTCGGCCTGTGCACGGAGACCCTGCACGGCTGGTCCGCGTGACCGATTGAGCAATCGGAACTGGATGCCGGCCGCATCGGCGACGCGGCCCATCAGGCCATCAAGGGCATCAATCTCGCGAACAAGGTGGCCTTTGCCCAATCCGCCAATCGCTGGATTGCACGACATCTCGCCGATGGTTGCAGCCTTGTGGGTGACAAGCGCCGTGGTCGCACCCATGCGGGCGGCCGCTGCTGCCGCTTCACAACCGGCGTGGCCACCACCAACTACAATGACGTCGAAGTTTGTTTCGCTCATAAACGTCGATTTAACAGATGTTTCACGTGGAACAACCGGGGTTTTATTTGCCAATGCAGAATCGGCCGAAGATTTGGCCCAATATTTCTTCCGGATCAATCCGTCCGGTCAGTCTGCCAACCTCGTTTGCTGTAAGGCGTAAGTCTTCAGCGCGGAGTTCCAATTGATTTTCCGCGCCGGTCAAGAAAGCGTCGATGTGGGTCAATGCACACTGTAAATGGAACCGATGGCGTTCCTGAGTCGGTGCTGGGCCGGTCGACTCGCCTAAAGCACTCCGGGCCCGATTTGCAATTAATGTGGAAAGCTGATCAATCCCAACGCAGGTCTTGGCTGAGACCATCGCTGCGGCGCCGGCAATGCCCGTTGAAGCAACGTCGACTTTGTTGACCACGAGCAAGCACCGCTCCGCCGGGATTTCCACCGGTAGCTCGGTGCGCGGCGCCGTCGCATCGACAAGCCAGAGTACCAGATCGGCTTGCCTGGCTCGTGCGAGTGTGCGGCGGATACCTTCGCGCTCAATTGCCCCGTCAGCATCCCTAACCCCGGCGGTATCGCTGACGACAACAGCGATGCCGCCAAGATCGAGGCGCACTTCGATGATATCGCGCGTGGTCCCGGCTTCTTCTGAAACGATCGCGGCATCGCGTCGGGCAAGGGCGTTGAGCATGCTCGACTTGCCGGCATTAGGCGCGCCGGCAAGTACGACTTGATAACCGTTGCGCAGGATCTCACCCCGGTTAGCGAGTTGGAGGTGCTGGTCGATGACCGTCCGAATGGTTCGCACCGTGTCAGTCGCCAGCGAATATGCGTTGCTGGCGACGTCGCCTTCGTCGGCAAAGTCTATTGCCGCTTCGACGAGTGCCTGAGCCTCGATCGTTTGCCGTCGGAGGCCGTCGTAAAGTTTGGCTAGTGTTCCGCTCGCCTGGTCCAATGCTTGGGCACGTTGCGATTCGGTCTCCGCATCGATGAGATCGATAAGTCCTTCGGCAGCCGTAAGATCGAGCTTGCCATTGTGGAATGCCCGCCTGGCGAACTCACCCGGTTCGGCCATGCGGCATCCTGGAACTGTAGCCAACGCAGCCAAGGTCGCAGAAACGACAGCACGCCCCCCGTGGATCTGTAGCTCGGCAATATCTTCGCCGGTCTCGCTCTGCGGTGCTTTGAAGTAGAGCACCAACGCCTGATCAATCGGTAGTTTGGATTGCGGGTGCCGAACAATCCGCATCCGCGCTTCGCGGTGCGCTGGAACTATGCCGGCCATGCTCTTGAGGACGTCACGAGCGGCGGGGCCGGATACACGGACGACGGCGACGGCTGCCCTACCATGCGCACTCGACAACGCGAAGATCGTGTCCTGCATCTGTTCAGCGCTTCGGTGGGATGATGCAGTAGTGCAGGACGATGGCTTTGAGTTCTGGCTGGCGCGGCCACTGAAAGCTTTCGGATTTTGGCTGGCAATTTTGAGTCAGGGGTCGTTGCATGTGGTCGCCCTGCTTATACGTGAACGGCCAGACGACGAGCAGACCGTCGCGGGTGATTCGATCGGCGCTGATCCACGGGGAGCGGCGTTGTTCCATATCGATGAGGAGTGACGGTGTGTGCTTGGCGGTGAGCGCAACGAGGCCACCTTCCCATGCGTCGCCCGCGACGAGCTTAAGTGGCGTTTTGGTTTCTGCCTCCCAAAGTGTCTCCAGGCGTTGCGATATTTCGCGCTGCGGCCAAGCTGTCGTGGACGGCCAGTCGCTGTATGTGCCCCATCCCTTGACCCCGCCGTATATCAACGGGATTGCTACGACGATGGCAGCAACCAAACGGCGCATGCGGTGAGGGTCAATCGTGAAGCCGAATTGCTGTAACCACATGACGGCGGCCAGACCAAAGTAGCTTCCCATGGGGATGGCCCATAAATCGCGAAGGCGGGTTGAGAACAGCAACGATTGAAGGAGCGCGATCGCGATCGGGCCCAATGCAAAAAATGCCACGAAGGTCGCGGCATCTCGCGAACCGGGTGTCGCGTGCGTTTCATGTGAAACACTCGTTCGGGTTCTATTTATTGAGAGCGAGAGGGTGAGCAACAAACCCAAACACATCAGGATCTGCGCCCCCAGAAACGTCAGTAGGTTGGAGCCACCGCGCGCTTTGCCGGCAGCGTGTAGGAACACGGTATGATTGAAATCCCGGATCTCGAGTGCAAGCGGCACCATCAAGCCTATGAAAACCAGCACGGCTAACCAGGGGCCGAACGTGAGCAGTTGCTTACGTAGGCGCGGATCGTAGAGCGCGTAGATCCCAGTCACCAAGAGTAAGATGCCGCCCGAAATCTTGCAGTAGATGACGCCGGCTCCGAACAATCCGACGATGACCCACCACATCAACGTTTCATGCCGGCGCGCCTTCCACACCGCCCAGACAAAGGCCGCCCAGAACGGCATCGATGCAATGTTGGAATTGAATTGCGGTGTCAGCCAATTGAAATAGGCCAGCGTGCACGGCAGGATCGCGCCTAGCATGGCTGTGCGTTGGTCAGTGACGTCTCGTCCGACCAGATAGACGAAGAGGATCGCCACGGCGGTACACAGACCCGACATCAGATAGGCCGACCAACCGTAGGCACCGGTTAGCCATTGGCTGGCCGCGAGCATCCAGCCAGCCATGTTCGGATGTTTGTTGCTGACAAGAATCCAGTCGCGTGCCCACATATAGACTTCGACGGTGTCGACGGGGGGCGCGTAGTGGACCAGGCCCGGAATGACGGTCCAGAGTACCGATTGTGCGACGACAAACATCGCGACCTGGGTCGATGACATCGACCACACCGATTGCGCGCTTTGCTCGGCGTTCGAGGTACTAACTGACATTTGACGGTATGCTCGACAAAATTAGGCGGCACTACGTCCGGCGCGCCTCGGCGACGCAAGTCGCGAGTGAAACACGCTGGTTCCCCGACTTATCAAAGTTGTCTGGTTCGAGCCAGCGCTGATAGCCGCGCTTGATTGCTGGCCACTCGCTGTCGATGATCGAGAACCACGCCGTGTCGCGGTTGCGGCCACGGTAGATGACGGCCTGGCGGAAGATGCCTTCGAAGGTGAAACCATATCGTTCGGCTGCAGCTCGCGATGGGAGATTGCAGGCATCGCATTTCCATTCGTAGCGCCGATAGCCGAGCTCATCGAAGACGCGAGCCATTAAAAGGAACATGGCTTCGGTAGCGTGCGGTTTGCGCTGCAGGAGTGGCGAGTAATTGATGTGGCCGACTTCAATGACGCCATTAGGTGGATCGATCCGCATCAGGCTGGCGATGCCGACAGCTTTCCCGGTCGCTAGATCGATAATGGTATGGAACAGTGGATCGTCTGGCGCGGCGATCGTGTCGAGCCAGGTGCGATAGTCCTCGATCCGCTCGAATGGACCGTAAGGAAGATAAGTCCAGTTGCGGCCTTCGACGTCGAGCCGGTTGCCAGCGAACAGATCAGCCGCGTGCGCTACAGGATCAAGTTTTTCGACGCGGCAGAAGCGGCCGGATATAGGCGTGTAAGATGGGCGCGAACGGGGCGTCCAATTGGGCACGGGGGCGCCAATCGGTTGGCCCAAGGCATTACGAAACTCTGACACAGCGTACGCCTCACTAAACCATGGACATGACTTTGCGTTAGCACGCCGGGCGAATTCCGCCCAGCATGCATCACCATCGTGCCTTACGTATTCATGCTTTGGAAGAACTCGCCGTTGGTCTTGGTGGAACGCAGCTTGTCGACCAGGAATTCGACCGCGTCCATCGTACCCATCGGGTTGAGAATGCGGCGAAGGACGTACATCTTCTTGAGCTGGTCGCGAGGAACGAGGAGTTCTTCCTTGCGGGTGCCGGACTTGGAAATATCGATCGCCGGGAACACGCGCTTGTCGGAGACCTTGCGATCGAGCACGACTTCGCAGTTACCGGTACCCTTGAATTCCTCGAAGATCACTTCGTCCATGCGGCTGCCGGTTTCGATCAGCGCTGTCGCGATGATGGTCAACGAGCCGCCTTCTTCGATGTTACGAGCCGCACCGAAAAAGCGCTTCGGCCGTTGCAGCGCGTTACTGTCGACGCCGCCGGTCAAAACCTTACCGGATGATGGCACGACCGTATTGTAAGCGCGTCCGAGGCGGGTAATGGAGTCGAGCAGGATCACCACGTCGCGCTTGTGCTCGACGAGACGTTTGGCCTTCTCGATCACCATTTCGGAGACTTGCACGTGCCGGCTTGGAGGTTCGTCGAAGGTCGATGCGATCACCTCGCCCTTCACGGTGCGCTGCATATCGGTGACTTCTTCCGGCCGCTCGTCGATCAGCAGCACCATCAAATAGCATTCGGGATGGTTGGTCGAAATCGCATGCGCGATGTTCTGCAACAGAACGGTCTTACCAGTACGAGGCTGAGCGACGATGAGTGCACGCTGGCCTTTACCCATCGGCGCGACGATATCAATCACGCGCGACGACAGATCCTTGATCGTTGGATCCTCGATTTCCATCTTCAGCCACTGCGTCGGATAGAGCGGCGTCAGGTTGTCGAAGTTGACCTTGTGACGCGCGTTCTCGGGATCTTCGAAGTTGATCTGGTTGACCTTGAGGAGGGCGAAATAGCGCTCGCCATCCTTGGGCGAACGGATCTGGCCTTCAACTGTGTCGCCGGTGCGCAGCGCGAATTTGCGGATTTGGGTCGGCGAAATGTAGATGTCGTCCGGACCGGGTAGATAGTTGGCGTCCGGCGAGCGCAGGAAGCCAAAGCCATCCTGCAGCACTTCGACGACGCCGATGCCGGTGATTTCAATGTCTTTGGATGCCAGCTGCTTGAGCACGGCGAACATCAGCTCTTGCTTGCGCAAGGTGCTCGCGTTCTCGACGGCATGCTCATCGGCAAAGGCCATCATCTCGGTGGGGGATTTTGCTTTTAAGTCCTGTAATTTCATTTCAGCCATGAGGAGGGCTCCACGCGGGCTCTGGCGGGTCAGGAGGGGTGAGAGTGGGAGGCCGAGCCGGCAAATTGTATGAGTAGGGCGCAGGGGATGCGCTGACGCGGGTTAGCTTTATCGGTAGGGCACCGGAAGCATAGTTCGCCAACAGCCTCTCCGCTGTCGGCAACCGCACGCGATACCGCTAGCAGAGTTCGCATTGCGAAGAAAGCGAAATGTGGCAGATACTTACGTTTGGCAATCGGGAGGGATACTGCGGCAGCGGTTGTTTGGCGATCGGCACCCCTGCGTCAATCCCCCTTGCTCCATCAACTGCGCGGCGGCACTTTGCGCACATGCAATCGGGGAGGCATCACTTGGGCATCGAAACGGCGATCAATTATAACGATCTGGAGCGGTTGGCGCGGCGCAGACTGCCTCGAATTATGCACGATTTCATCGAAGGTGGCGTCGATGGCGAGGAGGGGCTGGTGCGAAATCACAGCGCTTTCAGAGATATTCGCTTGGTGCCGAAATACATGGTCGACGTCAACAAGATCGATGCGTCCACGACTTTGTTCGGGCGGAAATATGCGCAACCCTATGGCATCGCGCCCACGGGTGCTGCCGGTCTGTTTCGCCGTGGCGCCGATATGATGCTGGCGCGAGCCGCGCGCGACGCCAACATCCCTTTCATTATGTCGGGGGCCGCCACCGCGACGATCGAAGAGATGGCGAAGGTCGCGCCCGATCACGGTTGGTATCAGGTCTATCAGGCGAAGGACCGGGGAATCGCCGACGATATGGTCCGTCGTGCCGATAAGGCTGCATGCGCGGCGATCGTTGTCACCGTCGATGTGCCAGGAATGCCCAAGCGCGAACGCAACTTGCGGAATGGATTTTCGCGGCCGATCAAGCCGACGTTGTCATCGAAAGTCGAGGCGTTGCGCCATCCGGCTTGGATGTTTGAATACTTCAGTCATACGCGGCATGAGCAAATCGTGCCCAATTGGCAGCCTTACGCACCGGCAGGCTCCACTCCCGATCAGGTCGCCGATTTCTTCTCGGCGCAGGCGCGCGATGCGACTAGTTGGGAAGATATTGCACGCATCCGCAAATTGTGGCCGCGGGCGATGGTGATCAAAGGCATTATGCATCCAGCCGACGCCAAACGGGCGGAAGCGATGGGGGTGGACGGCATCATGGTGTCGAACCACGGTGGCCGTCAGCTCGATCGTGCGCCAGCACCGATCGAGGTTCTGCCGGCGATTCGCGATGCCGTCAGCGATAACATGACGCTCATGTTGGATAGCGGCATCAGGCGGGGATCGGATATCGTGACCGCGCTATGCCTGGGAGCGAAGTTTGCCTTTGTCGGCCGTTGGACCCTTTATGGTGTGACAGCGGGTGCTGAAGCTGGCGCGCGCCACGCGGTCGATATGATTGGCAAAGAGGTGGGCTGCGCCATGACGCAGATGGGTGCACCGGATATCCGTACTCTGGGGCCCGATTTCTTGTTTTGGAACTCAATCGATAACTTGAAACGCAACCGGTTGCCTTGACTGCGCCCTTTCCTGACAGCGTGGCTAACTCTTTGCCCGTCCAGCGACCGCTAACGCACCCAACTCGATCAAGAGCCGCTCGGCGATAATTTCTTCCAGGTCGCCGCCTCGTCGCGCGGCGAGCTCGGCTCTGGCGATGCGTCCGCGCGCGTCGGCCAGACGATCGGTGGTCCACGCTGAACACTGAGCTTGGAATGCGCCCTTCTGCTTGAAGAAGATCGGCGGCCGCAGGCTACGTGTGGCGTCGTCGAACGATCGTCCCTGGTCGATCGCGGCGCGCACGCGGTGGAGCCGATGGAAATAGCGTTGGATCGCGCCAATGATGACCTGAGCGTTCTCGCCGGCGGCAATTGCGCGGTCGAATTCGGTAACGGCAATCGCTGTTTTACCGGTGGCGGCGCTTTCGATTATGCGGTCAGTTGTCTGCTCGGATGCATCGCCGACAATTGCTTCGACGTCTTCGACGTCAATCGTTGCCTTGCCCTGGGCGTACAGGGACAGCTTCTCGATCTCGGCGCGAGATAATGCGCGATCAGCTCCAAGGCGAGCGAGCAGAAGTTGGCGAGCATCTGGCGTAAGTGTTTGTTTGGCCTCGGATAAGACTTCCCGAATGAGTCGTTCGAGGTCGCCAGCGGTATCAGCGTAACATGCAACAGCCGCGGCCTTTGTGCTCTTTTCGAACAACGCGCGCATGGCGTCGTCGGCTTTGTAATTGCCACCCTCGACGACCAACCGTCCTGTCATGCCGCCCTCGACGAGGGATTTGAGACTTAAGGCAGTGACGCGGCGACTAGCCGTGGTGCGGACGATCTTCGGACCGCCGAACATTTGAATGGTCTTGAGTTCGACCACGAGGCGATCTGGGTCGTTCTCGAGATCTGCATCTTCGATGCGCAGGATCTCGCCTGGCGGGCTCTCCGCTTCAGCCAGTTTCGTCGCGATCATTCGTGCTGTTTCCGACACCATGCCGGGATCGGTACCGAACACGAGAATGCTCTCGATGCGCTTATCGATCGACTTCAGGAAGTTGGGCACGTCCGACGATTTCAGCGCAACCATGGCGCGGAACTCTAGCCTTGCGTCGAAAGGAAAGCTGCGAGTCGGCTGCGCATGTCGCTGGCAATCGTCTTGGCCGCCCGGTTCTCCGCGTCTTCGCGGGCGCGGACGTTCGAATAGATGTTGGTGTAACGCTCGAAGCCTGCGCGACCGTAGCTTGTACCTTCTAGAATCAACTTCTTATCCGACAGGCGGTACAACTTGAACTTCGCGTCGAGATTGTAGATTTGGCTCGCAGCCTCACCGTCTGATCGCACGAGTGTCGACACCAGCGATTCACGGATGGCGATGTCTAGTCTATAAAGTGACTCGGCCGGCAGCGCGCCACCGTTATTTTCGAAAATCAGATCGTTGCGCAGACGCTGACCGACGCGACTAGGAATGGTTGCGATATTGATCTGCGACAGCCGCGTATTTACGCTTTCCCCGCCGGCACCAGTGGCATAAAGCGGACGAAAACCACCGCTCTCGCAGCCAGCGAGTGCAAAGCTGAGCAATAGCGCTCCGATGATCGCGCGCTTTCCCTGCCCCAGAAAACGGATGGGGAGATATGCCGAACGCTGGTCAGACAACGACATTCACGATCCTCTGCGGCACCACGATCACCTTGCGGGCCGGTTTGCCTTCCATGGCGCGAACCACCCCCTCGAGTAAGAGGGCTGCGGTTTCGACCTCGGCGTTGGCGGCGGTACGGGCGATGATCAGCTCGTCACGACGCTTGCCATTCACCTGTACGGCAATGGTGATCATATCGTCAACGAGAAGGGCAGGTTCGACGGCTGGCCAGCGTTGATCGGCCAACAAGGTGTTGTATCCAAGCCGCGCCCAGCACTCCTCACCTAGGTGCGGCATCATCGGACCGAGCATATGTATGAGGAATTGGGCCGCCTCACGCAGGACCCACGCTTGTTCGGGACCAGCCTTTGCTGTTGCCGCCTGGATCGCACTGGTGAATTCGTAGATTTGAGCCACCGCGACATTGAATCGGAGGGCTTCAATGCTCAGTGCAACCTTATTCAGTGCCTTGTGCGCGACCCGGCGCAATTCTTCGGCGTCGGCGCTTAATGTGTCCGGCCGTTTGGCTTTGGGCGGCGCGCACTTTGCAGCCACATCGTCGATCAATCGCCAGACGCGTTGGATGAAGCGACTGGCACCGGCAACGCCGGCTTCGGTCCAAATAACGTCGCGATCGGGCGGGCTGTCGGACAACACGAACCAGCGCGCGCAGTCGGCGCCGTAACTAGCGATGATGTCGTCTGGATCGACTAAGTTCTTCTTTGACTTGGACATTTTCTCAATGGAGCCGATCTCGACCGGCGCGTCACCTTCGATCTCGAAGCCCCGGCGGACATCGCCCTCGCCCTCGAAGCGTACTTCGCCTGGCAATAGCCATTGGCCGTTGCGGCTCTTGTAAGTCTCATGCGTGACCATGCCTTGCGTGAACAAGCCGGCGAACGGCTCTTTGATAGCCGCGGGCATGTGCTTGGTTGCGATCATCGCCCGGGCAAAAAAGCGCGAATAGAGCAGATGCAAAATCGCGTGCTCGATGCCGCCGATGTATTGATCAACAGGCAACCAATATTTGGCCGATTTCAGATCGGTCGGCGTTTCGGCATGTGGCGCCGTAAAGCGGGCGAAATACCACGAACTATCGACAAAGGTGTCCATCGTCTCGGTCTCGCGGACGGCGGACTTGCCGCACGACGGACAGGTGCAATGCTTCCACGTCGGATGCCGGGCCAGCGGATTGCCGGGCACATCAAACGTCACGTCGTCCGGAAGTTTGACTGGCAATTGATCGTCCGGCACCGCTTGCACACCGCAGTCATCGCAATGGATGATCGGGATCGGACAACCCCAATATCGTTGCCGCGAAAGTCCCCAGTCGCGCAACCGGTACATGGTGCGCCGCTTGCCCTTCTTCAGGGTTTCCATGCGATTTGCGACTTCGCCCTGAGCAGCCTCGATCGTCATGCCGTCGAGGAAGCCGGAATTGGCTATGGTGCCGGGACCGTCATAAGGTTTGCCCGGCAGATGATAGGTCGCCGGGTTTTCGTCCGGGGGTATCACTACGGGGGTGATGTTCAGACCGTATTTGGCGGCGAATTCATAGTCGCGCTGGTCGTGGCCCGGACAGCCGAAGATCGCGCCGGTGCCGTAGCCCACCAGCACGAAATTCGCGACGTAAACTGGGATTTGGGCGTCAGGGATGAGCGGATGCGTCGCCATAATGCCGGTGTTGAACCCGAACTTTTCGGCTTTTGCAATCGCCTCGGCCGTCGAACCGCCTTTGGCGCATTCTTCGATAAAGGCTTGAAGATCCTTGCTTTTCTTGGCGAGTTCCAAAGCCAACGGATGGCCGGGAGAGATCGCACAGAAGCTACCGCCGAAGATCGTATCAGCGCGGGTTGTGAAGACTTCGAGTTCCAACCACTTCTTCGGTTTTGGCAGTGTTGTGCCCGACAGCTGATACTTCATCAGCAGGCCTTGCGACCGGCCGATCCAGTTGGCCTGCATCAGGCGCACCTTCTCCGGCCAACGGTCGAGCGTGTTGAGCGCTTCGAGCAGTTCGTCGGCATATTTGGTGATCCGGAAATACCACGAGGGCATTTCACGCTGCTCGACAAGCGCGCCCGATCGCCAGCCGCGGCCATCGATCACCTGCTCGTTGGCAAGCACCGTGTGATCAACTGGGTCCCAGTTGACGCGGCCCATGCCTTGATACGCCAAGCCTTTGGCATACATGGCCAAAAACAATCGCTGTTGCTGGTAATAGTAGGCGACATCACAGGTAGCGAATTCGCGCGACCAGTCGAGGGATAGGCCCATCGACTTGAGCTGCTTCTTCATCGCCGCGATGTTTTCGTAAGTCCATTTCGCCGGATGGGTCTTTTTCTCCATCGCGGCGTTCTCGGCTGGCATGCCGAAGGCGTCCCATCCCATTGGATGCAGGACATTAAATCCCTTCGAACGCTTGTGGCGGGCGAAGACATCGCCCAGGGCGTAGTTGCGGACATGGCCCATATGGATGCGCCCCGATGGATAGGGGAACATCTCCAGGACGTAGCACTTGGGACCGCGGTTCTTGGTCGACGCCTTAAATGTCTCTTTGGCCTCCCAGATGCTTTGCCAATGGCGTTCGCGGTCGGCAGCGTTGTAGCGCTCGCGCGTGGTGTCGGTCGTGGGCTCGGCGGACATGGGAATTGCTCGTGCAGTTGGATGCGGCTTTGGCCGGTATCAGCCATTAACGAGGCAGGGTGGTCAAGGGTGGAACATATGTCGATAGATCGAATAACCGTCGGCATATGGGGCCGGACATGTCGATGGCATCGACACGTATGCGATGATATGTCTATAAAATACGATTTTGTGCACATGTTGGGTGGGATATGTGCGTGGCATGGACATGCTGAGCTCGATATGTCCATTATTTCCGGTTTTATGCGCATATGCGTTGCGCTACGCCTATTTGGTGTGCATATGCGTGGCAACATGTTCACTAAGGTGTGTTTTTTGAACTTATTTTATGCCATCCGTTCAACAGATGCACACGATCGGTCCAATATGTTCACAAACATGGAAGTTGTGAACACATCAGAGATGTTCGAAGATGGCTCAGGATCCAAATCGGCCTTACAACGATCTGCTGCGACTGCCACCGGCCATTGACGTGGAAACGAAGGCCGTCATGCGGCGCTGCGTGACAGCCCGCGCGGCCATCGCCGAGCTGCGGCTCGCCGGACAGCTCATTCCCGATCAATCGGTGCTGATCAATACCATCCCGCTGCTTGAGGCCAAGGACAGTTCCGAGATCGAGAATATCGTCACCACCAACGACGTGTTGTTTCGTGAGGCGGGCAATACCGACGATGCTAGCGATCCTGCCGCCAAGGAGGCTTTGCGTTATCGGTCGGCGCTCACCGGCGGCTACCAAGCCCTGAAAACGCGGCCTCTCACGACCCGGACCGCGATCGATATTTGTAGCGCAATCAAGGGCGTCGAAATGGACGTGCGGCGCACACCCGGCACCCAGCTCAAGAACTCCTTCACCGGTGAAATCATTTATACTCCGCCGGAGGGGGAGCATCTATTGCGCGAGTTGCTTGCCGACTGGGAACGCTATCTGCATGAGGACAGCGAGGTTGATCCACTGATCCGCATGGCGGTCCTGCATTACCAGTTCGAGGCAATTCACCCGTTCATCGACGGCAACGGCCGAACTGGCCGCATCCTCAACATTCTGATCCTGATACAGGCTGGTCTACTCGATATCCCGACACTTTATCTCAGCCGGCACATACTACGCACCAGGGGGCAATATTACTCACTTCTGCAGGGCGTGACGCTGCGCGGGGAATGGGAGCCATGGGTACTTTACATCCTAACCGCCGTCGAAATTACCGCCGGCTGGACCAATGCCCGCATTCGGGCAATCCGCGACTTGATGGATCATACTGCGGCACATATTCGGGCCGAGGCTCCGGGTATCTATACTCGTGAACTTGTCGAGACCATCTTTGCGCAGCCCTACTCGCGCATCGCTCACCTCATCGAAGCCGGCATCGCCAAACGCGTTTCGGCATCGCGTTATCTGAAGCAACTCGCCGCCATTGGCGTTCTCGAAGAAGAGAAAGTTGGTCGTGACAAGGTGTTCATTCATCGCAAATATATGCAATTGCTAGCCGGAGATGGCCATGAGTTCTCGCCTTATCCGTCGCGACGTCCCGATCCGAGTAAAACATGAGCGAACAGGCCGAAGCATTGTCGAGTGTCAGAGCTCGCATCGCCACAGCCGAGCGATCAGCCAAGCGCGTTGCCGGCTCGACGCAGCTCATCGCGGTGTCGAAAACCTACTTCGCCGCCGGCATCGAACCGGTTCTGGATGCCGGCCACCGTGTGTTCGGCGAAAACCGCGTGCAGGAGGCGATGCAGAAGTGGCCGGATCTCAAAGCGCGATATGCCGGCATCGAGCTGCATCTGATCGGACCGCTGCAATCGAACAAGGCGAAGGAGGCCGTCGCGCTGTTCGATTGCATCCACACCATCGACCGGCCGAAGATTGCGCAGGCGATCGCCGCCGAATGCGCCAAGCAAGGGCGGCAGTTGAAATTGTTTGTTCAGGTCAACACGGGTGAAGAGCCGCAGAAGGCTGGAATAGCGCCAAAGGAGACCGCCGCTTTCGTCGCCATGTGCCGCGATCAGTTAAAGCTCGAGATTGCCGGGCTGATGTGCATCCCACCAGTCGAAGAGGAAGCCGCGGTGCATTTCGCCTTCCTAGCGAAGCAGGCGAAGGAGCTCGGCTTGCCCGGTCTCAGCATGGGCATGAGTGCCGATTTCGAGACGGCCATCGTGTTCGGTGCAACGCATGTGCGCGTCGGCAGCGCGATTTTCGGGGCACGAGGGTAGTCGTGCTGGAGTTGTCCTCAGCTTTATCCTCCCCTGATCCGTCTCTACGACTGCCCCGGTGCTAACTTCGACCAAGTGATTCGCTTTTCGCTTGAGGAGACGCGGCCATGGCTGCAGCCAGCAACGCCGGAACGATCGAGGCCGATAACGCTGCGTCCGATGCCGCACGCGAAGCGCGCGATGAAGTCATCAAAAAAGCGCCGAAGCCAGCCGCTGCGGTTGAAAAAACCAAAGTTGCAGTCGCAAAGTCGGAACGCTGGGACGAATTCCAGGTTGACGTGTGGGTGACCAATTTCAACTCGATCGAATTCGGGTTCTGGAAGAAGGATCGCAACAAGGCGAAGTCGCGCCAATTCACCTCCGACATGGATATCTTCGCCGAGGTCACCGAGAACGGCGAACGCACCGGCTTGCTCGGCTACCGCGAGGAGTTGTGGACCAAGAGCAGCGGCATGGACAAGCGCCTGGTGTTCAAATTGTTCGGCGAAAAGCTGAACTGGCACGCGACGATGGATCTAATGCTGGGGCGTTCGCTACAGCTTACGCTTGGCGCGCACGGCGTGCCGGTGATGGCGTTCTCGATCAACACCAACGACCACACGCAGATGGTCTACATCGAGCGCTCGGCGCATAAATTTCCGTGGTCGCCGGAGGAGTTCTCGTTCTTTCTGCTGGAGGACGGTCAGCTCGATTTCTATACATTGCGGCGTGACGTCTTTGCCCTCGGCAAAGATTACACCCTGCGTGATCAGACGGGGCGCGTGGTCGGCATGCTCGATGGTCTCATTCTGTCGCTCGGTGGCAAGTGGCGCGGTCGCGTGTTGCGCGATCATAAGGACAAGCGCCTGCTGATGGTGCTGAAGTTGTTCTGCGGCATGCTGCCGTTCAACAACGGTTGCCGTCGTCACGTGGGCTCGCTCTATCGGGCTGTGCATGCCGGGCGATTGGTGCCGAAACTCGAGCGCCAGGAAGCCGATCTGTACATGAACCCGCGTCGCACGCGTTAAGCTCTTTCAATCCAGGCCGACACTCCGCTAGTCTCGTGGCAACCCATTGGCTGCGGCGGAGATGTGTGTGCCATGAACTTCCTCAAAAAGCTTGATGAGATGGCGACGATCCAGCAGGCAGAGCCGGCCGAGGTTGGCCTTTCCGTCGATCGCCTGAAGCGAATTCCAGAAGCGATTTCACGGGAAATTGCGGCGAACCGGTTGCCCGGCGGGGTGCTGGCGATCGCGCGTCGCGGCCGCATCGCCTATCACGAAGCCTTCGGCATGCGTGATACCTCAGCCAACGCGCCGATGACCAAGGATGCGGTGTTTTCCATCGCCTCGATGACCAAGGCCATGGTGTCGGTGGCGGCACTTCAATTGCTGGAGGAGGGCCGACTTGGGCTTGCCGATCCGGTTTCGGGATATCTTCCTGAATTGGCCAACCTCGTGGTTGCTGATCCGGCCGGCGGCTCGACGCTCGTGACCAAGCCTGCCTCGCGCATTCCGACGATCCAGGATTTACTGCGCCACACATCCGGCATGACCTATCGCGATCGTGGACAATCGGCGGCGCACAAGCTGTATCCGGGAAGCTCGATCTACGCGTCGGTGAAGTATTCGAAGTCCGAATACTTGGCGGCGATGGCCAAGGCGCCGCTCGTGCATGAACCCGGGACGGTTTGGGAATACGGCTTCTCGACCGACGTTCTGGGATTGGTGGTGGAAGCGGTCACAGGCAAATCACTCGGCGCGGTACTCGGCGAGCGGATCTGGCAGCCGCTCGGCATGGCCGACACCGGGTTTGAGCTGACACCGGACACAGCACCGCGCTATGCCCGCGCATTCGCCAATGATGTGCTTACCGGACAGCCAGCATCGATCCACCACGCGAGTAACGACCGGATGAAATGGGATAGCGGCGGCGGCGGTGCGGTATCGACAGCACTGGACTATCTCAAGTTCGCGGAAACCTTGCGGCGCGGCGGGCAGCTCACCGGCAAACCAATCCTAGGCCGCAAGACTGTCGAACTGATGACATCCGACCATCTGGGAGCGGATGCTGGCAACCGCATTGCCGACAGCATGGACCCGTCGGCCGCCGGCTATGGGTTTGGTCTGGGCGTTGCCGTGCGGCGGGAGGCGGGCATCTCCGCTCTGACGGGCTCGAAGGGTGATTATTACTGGTCGGGCGTTTACGGCACCTATTTCTGGGTCGATCCAATCGAGCAACTCACCTGCGTTTGGATGGCGGCAACACCAGGCCTTGTACGGCTGCGTTATCGCCCGATGATTAGGGCGCTCGTCTATCAGGCGATCGTCGATTGAAGAGTTGGCGTATTCGCGCGCACACAAGTTACCGGCCATTAACCATTGCGGCGTACTTTAGCGGAATTGCTGACCACTTCTAGATCGAGCCGCTGCGATGGAAATGAATGTCGAACGTGCCGAGGGGGTCGAGACAATTGAATTGTCGCGCCAGCCCAGCACTGTTGCGACGGTCGTCATCGCGATGGGCGTTTTGCTGTTTCTGCAAGTCCTGATCGTGCTGTTGAGCCACAGTATTTCGTGGATATTGATGGCGCTGTTGTTGTTCGCCGCAGGCTCTGCCGGTTGGCTCGCTGTGCTGGCGCTCGACGCGATCATGCCAATTACGGTTACAATGAACAAAGATGGCCTGACGATTGCTCGAATGCTCGGCGATACGACCTATCCATGGCTTGAGATCGCGGCGGCCAAGGTCGTGCCCTCAGCAGGATTGTTGTCGGATGATCCGCGCTCCGAACCTTCGGGTCGCTTGGGGGTCGGCTTGTTCCTGAAGTCGCGCAAGATCCCGCGCCTGCATGAACTCGACGCCGACGTGATGGTGTTCGGTGCGCCAGATACCCATGTCAACGACCTGATCAATCTCACCAATCACATCGTTGAGTTCAAGAATACCGTCGGCGCGGGATTGGCTGACCCCTCCCGGCGTATCCGCAAGGCGGCACCGATCGCTGCTCCAACTGCGTTCCGCAAACCCCGCTCGGTCGGCTAAGTTAACGCGAACTCGATCTGGACAAGCGCTGGCAGCTCTTCTAGAGCCCTCCAGGCGCGAGCGCACATGTTCCCCGGGCAAGCTCGCACAGCTTCATTCAACGCGGAGTGCTTTCATGGCTGATGAACCAGCGATCGCCCAGAAGGGGCCGTATCAAGTCGAGGTCAAAGAGGGCCAGGCCTACTTCTGGTGTAGCTGCGGCCGATCGGCCAAGCAGCCGTTTTGCGATGGCACGCATAAGGGGTCATCATTCGCACCCATGCGCTTCGTCGCCGAGACGACCGGTACGATCAATCTGTGCGGCTGCAAGTCAACCGACGACAAGCCATTCTGCGATGGCACGCACAATATGCTGTGAGACGTCATCTCACGAGATGGTTCGTCGATCACACAACATTCTGGAGTAAAATTGGTGGCTGATAAGTTGCTTGATACCAAGGGGCTGAATTGCCCGCTGCCGATATTGAAAGCCAAGAAGGCGATCGCGGAAATTGGTGCGGGCGGTACGCTCGAAGTGCTAGCGACCGACCCTGGATCGGTTCCCGATTTCAAGGCATTCTGCGAAGCTGGCGGCCACACGCTCGTCGAGCAAACCGAGGCCGGGGGCGTCTATCGCTTCCTGATCAAGCGCGCCGCCTGAGGAATATGTCATGACCACTAAATCCGCTACCGCAATGGGTTACCGGATGCTCGGCCGATCCGGCATTAGAGTATCTGAGATCTGCCTTGGTACAATGATGTTCGGTGGCCCAACTGGGGAGCCGGAGGCGCAGCGCATCGTCGATCATGCATACGATCACGGCGTCAATTTCATAGATACCGCCGATGTCTATACCGATGGGCACTCGGAGGCGGTGGTCGGTCGTGCCATCAAGGCAAAACGGCAAAATTGGATTTTGGCGACCAAGCTGGCCAATCCGGTCAAGGACGACAGTGGTCGCGTCATCGGCGGCGGGCTTTCGCGGCGCTGGATTATGCGCTCGATCGATATCAGCCTCGCTCGTCTCGGCACCGATCATATCGATCTCTACTATACGCATAAGGTCGATCCGAATGTTCAATGGGACGATGTCGTATCGTCGATGGGCGATCTCATGCGAAGCGGGAAGATCGGCGCGTGGGGCATTTCGAACGTCCGCGCCTGGCATATTCCGGAGATCGTGCATCAATGCCGGATGCAGAATGTGCCGCAGCCGGTCGCACTACAGCCGTACTACAATTTGCTCAATCGGCAGCCAGAGGTAGAGCTGCTGGCGGCAGCCCGTCACTACGGACTTGGCGTTGCCTCTTATAGCCCGATTGCTCGCGGCATTCTCACGGCGAAATATGTGCCGGGCAGTAACGCTGATCCGGAAACGCGCGCGGGCCGTGCCGACAAGCGCATGATGGAAACTGAGTGGCGCCCTGAGAGCATGAAGATCGCCCAGGAATTGGCACAACACGTCTCGGCGCGTGGCGGCTCGCTGATCCATTTCGCGGTGCAATGGGTGCTGAACAATCGTGCTCTGTCGTCGGTGATTGCTGGTCCGCGCACGTTCGAGCAATGGACGGGCTATACCGACTACCAGTCCTATAAGTGGTCGGGCGAGGATGAGGCTCTGGTGAACCGGCTCGTTGCCACAGGTCATCCGTCAACGCCCGGCTTCAACGATCCGCAATATCCAATCGAAGGCCGTTTTCCAAAAGTCGTTTGATATATCGAACCCAGCGAGTGAGATAAGGCGATGACATCTGAGCCCGCAGCTACCAAGCAATTTGCCGGCCGCATCGCACTGGTCACCGGTGCTTCGCGTGGCATCGGTCGCGCGGTGACGATGGCATTAGCGACGGCTGGCGCCCACGTCATCATCGTTGCGCGCACGACGGGCGCGCTCGAGGAAGTTGACGACGAGGTGCGTGCTTTGGGTGGAACGGCAACGCTCGTCCGTCTCGATATGCGTAAGCCCGATCAGGTCGATGCTCTCGGCCCGAGTATATTCGAGCGCTGGGGTAAGCTCGATATACTCGTGGCCAACGCGGGCATCCTCGGACCGCTGTCGCCGCTGGCGCACATCACAAACGATTCGTGGTCCGACGTGATGGAAATCAACCTCAATGCCAATTGGCGGCTAATCCGCACGCTCGATCCGCTGTTGCGGCGTAGCGATGCTGGACGCGCGATCTTCGTTTCATCGGGAGCTGCGAGCGCGAAGAATGCTTATTGGGGACCATATGCGGTGTCCAAGGCTGGCCTCGAAGCGCTCGTGAAGACCTACGCGCACGAGATCGAGACCACCGCGATCCGCGCCAACATCATCAATCCAGGTCCGATCCGAACGGCAATGCGGGCGAAGGCGTTTCCCGGCGAAAATCCGCAGACCCTCGCGACGCCCGATCAGGTCGCGCCGTTGTTCCTCGAATTGGCCGACGCCGCGTGCACTGCAAACGGGCAGGTATTTAATTTTCGAAAGCCGAGCGCCGAACTCAGCATCGCGTAATCACGAGTGCCACTCTCGCATTCGGTGCTAGCCTACCAATATACGCATATGGGGGTCAGCCAACCGGAGTACGATCGCATGACGGCGGAACCGACCGAAAAGAGTGCGCAGGATGCGCGGCAGGGCGAAACCGGCCAAGGCGTGCGTTATGTGTTGGGCATCGGCCTGTTGTTAGCGGTTATAGCCATGATCGCCGTAATGACTCTCATCAGATGACATGTGCGCTTAGGACTGGATCTGAGCCGAGATAACATGCACAATAGTGCATGTTATTCTTCAGCTTGAACTACTGAGCGCGACATATGCAAATCGAGACACCTGCGGTTGGATTGAAGAAACAGCATCTCATTGATCCTGAGATCTGCATCAGGTGCAACACGTGCGAAGAGACGTGCACGATCAATGCGGTCACCCACGATGACAACAACTACGTGGTTGACGCCGAGAAATGCAACTACTGCATGGATTGCATTTCGCCGTGCCCGACCGGGGCGATCGACAACTGGCGCGTCGTCAAATCCGCCTTCAGCTTGGCGGAGCAGTTCTCGTGGGAAGACTTACCCAAGCAGGCGATATTCGAAGATGCTGAAACGACGTCGGCAATGGAAGCGCTGGAGGACGAAGTTTCCAGTTTGTTGGCGGAAGCTCACAAGGGCTCCGGCGGCAAACCTATCGCGCCGGCATCGGCCGCCAAACCCTCGGTCAATCTGTTCACGCGCGCAAAACCGGCCTTGGCTACAGTGCAAGGCAATTTTCGTCTGACCGCTGCGGACTGCGAGAGCGACGTCCGCCACATCGTCCTGCAATTCGAGGACAAACCAATCCCGGTTTTGGAGGGCCAGTCGATTGGTATCCTGGCGCCTGGTACCCGTCCGGACGGGCGGCCGCATGACGTGCGACTTTATACAGTTGCCTCAGCGCGCGATGGCGAGAAGCCGAACGGCAACAACATTGCACTCACCGTGAAGCGTTCCATCGGTGGTGTAGCGTCAAACTTCCTGTGCGACCTCAAGAAGGGCGACAAGGTACAAGTTACCGGTCCGTTCGGCGCCACGTTCCTGATGCCGAACGACCCGGCAGCTAATATCATCATGATCTGCACGGGGACCGGTTCCGCGCCGTTCCGCGCCTTTACCGAGCGTCGCCGTCGCGCGATGCCGGGCGCGAGTGGCCGTCTGATGATGTACTTTGGCGCGCGAACGCCGGCCGAGCTTCCATACTTCGGCCCGCTGCAAAAAGTACCCGCGTCGGTACTCGAAAAGCATTTGGTCTATTCACGCGTACCCGGCAAAACCAAGGAATACGTTCAAGACCGAATGCGCATCGAAGGTGTGAGAGTTTCGGATCTGTTGCGCTCCGATGCGACTCACATTTTCATCTGCGGCTTAAAAGGAATGGAGGCTGGCGTTGACGAAGCGTTGGCCGACGTGTGCCGTCAACACAGTCTCGATTGGGCAGCGTTGAAACCGCTCATGCGCACCAGCGGCCGGTATCACGTCGAGACCTATTGAAAAGGTTGAGGTCAAAGGTCATGTCACGCATGTCGATCGCGGTTGGATTGGCGATCGTCGGTGCTGCCGTGATCGTTGCTTGGTTCGGTTTGCCGGTCAGCCCGCAGACGTCCAACCGCGCCGCAACGCCGCGAAATCCCATTGCGGTGAAGGCAGGATCTGGCGAAAGCTTTCGCGATTGCTCCGAAGTTTGTCCCGAAATGGTTGTCATTCCGCCCGGTGATTTCTTGCTCGGCTCGGCTCCGGAAGAGCCCGAACGCGAGAATTGGAAGGAAGGCTCGGAGAGCCCGCAGGTACGAGTAGTACTCGCCCATTCGCTAGCGGTGGGAAAGTTCGCCGTGACGTTGGCCGAATGGGACGCCTGCATTTCGAGTGGTGGATGCGGCGGCTACAAACCCGATGATCAAGGATGGGGACGCGGCCGGCGCCCGGTCATCAACGTCGATTGGCAACAAGCTCAGTCTTACGTTGAATGGCTCACTCAAAAAACCGGACGGACGTATCGGTTGCTTTCAGAAACCGAGCGCGAGTACGCGACGCGCGCAGGCAGCATCACACCTTTCTGGTGGGGCACATCGATCGCGCCACAACAGGCCAACTACAACGGATCTTCCGAGCCTTACGAAGGTGGTGGCGAGAAAGGCGAATACCAACGCAAGACGATGGTGGCCGACAGTTACAAAGCCAATCCTTGGGGGCTGTATCAGGTGCATGGCAACGTCTGGGAATGGACCGCTGATTGCTGGAACAATAGTCACGAAGGCAACCCGTTGGATGGCGCTGCGAGAACAACCGGCGAGTGCGAGCGCCGCGTGGTTCGCGGTGGCGCGTGGTACGATTCCCCCCGTGATTTGCGGTCGGCATTTCGCACCGGTTTCACCACGGGCACGAGCAACGACATGGTCGGCTTTCGCGTTGCGCGTGGGCTCGATCGGTAAAATCGAATGCGGCGACCACGCCACATATCAATCGATCGAGACTAACTCCATCTGATTCCTGCCATTTTTTGAGTGCGGGGTAGTTGGGCAATGTCAAAGTGATTCGCGGCCGGCGGGCGACGGCCAGCGATTGACTGACAATTGAGTTCAGTATCCGACAGCAGTCAGTCTCGCGTGAACCAGAGCCATCCTGCAGCTCGCACAGTCCACCCTGTACGGAGGGATCACGCCATGGATCTCAACATCATCGTCATGATCACAATGCTTGCGCTGCCAAATGGCGACAACGGCGTGCATGTGAAACCGTTCACCAACGTATCGGAATGTGCCGAGGCGGCGGACATCGAAGCGACGGATCCGTTTGTAGCGCACGTGGAATGTTCGGAACTGAAAAACGGCGTCTTGACGCTGCACTTCAAGCAAAATGACGCCAAGCCGAGCGTGGCCGAATCGACCAAACCGCTGGGCTGACCAAAGCCCGCAATGAGCGAATTAGCACCGGAGTGGGGGGCCGTCCGGTCGCATCTTGTAAACATCAGAAACAGGAGTTCCCCGTTGAGCCAGGAGCCCATCGTAATGGCCGAGCAAGCCTGCCAGGAAGCCGTCGCCTACGACTTGATGCGCGACATTATGTTTGAAGATCCAGATCGGCCTAAACCTAACACAGCCGAGTTTCGCGGCTACGTTCTGGATCTCTATTCTGAGTGTCTAGTCGCGGTGAGCGGCAAGCGCACCTTTTCAGCGCCCGGTACCCGGCTCGTGCCGCGTACGCCGGTCACAATTGAAAGCAGCAATGAGAATTGCAGCGCCAACAGCAACGGGACTGCCAAGCAGATAGATCCGCTGCGCAACAAAAAGCGGCTGCAGCAGGCGCAGGCGTAACGCATCATACACGCAGGCTGGCGCCGGTAGTTACATCGAACAGATGTACCGCCGCTGTCGGCGCCTCGATCGTGAGTGTATCGCTGCCGACGCCAGCGGCTGCGGCCGGCAGCGACATTACCATGGCCGATTTTCCACCGGCGAGCCCGTGGATGAGACGGGTTGCGCCCAACTCCTCGACGAACTCCCTCGACAACAAAACCGTGTGCTTTGCGCCGGGAGCGGCAAGGACGAGGTCTTCCGGGCGCACACCGATCTCGACGACTTGGCCGGCCGCACCGTTGAAGACTTTTGCGTCGTAGGCAAAGCGTCCGCCGCCATCACACTCGACAACGCCGGCTTGTACCACTTTGCCCGGCACCAGGTTCATCGCCGGCGACCCGATAAAGGTCGCGACGAACTTCGAGGCCGGATGCCGGTAGACATCGATCGGGCTGCCGGTTTGCTCGATGCGGCCACCGTTCATGACGACAACGACATCAGCGAGCGTCATTGCCTCGACCTGATCGTGCGTGACGAAGATCGATGTCGCCTTGAGCCGGTTGTGCAAACGCCGGATCTCGAGCCGCATCTGCACACGAAGTTTGGCGTCAAGATTTGACAGCGGCTCATCAAAAAGAAATGCCTGTGGCTCGCGAACGACAGCGCGTCCCATGGCGACACGTTGGCGCTGACCGCCGGATAATGCACGTGGTTTGCGATCGAGGAATGGACCGATCTCCAGCATACGGGCGGCTTCGGCGACGCGCGTCTCGATCACGGCCTTATCGACGCCGCGATTGCGTAAGCCATAGGCCATGTTGTCGTAGACGCTCATGTGCGGGTAGAGCGCATAATTCTGGAACACCATCGCGATGTCGCGGTCGGCGGGCTCCACGTTATTGACGACGCGGCCACCGATCGAGATGGTGCCGCGCGAGATGGTCTCAAGTCCGGCGATCATCCGCAGAAGTGTCGACTTCCCACAGCCCGACGGTCCGAGTAGCACCGTGAAGCTGCCGTCGGGAATCGTGAGGGTGATCCCTTTCACCGCCTCGACGCCACCGGCGTAGACCTTAGAGACCTGGTCGAGCGTTACCGATGCCATCAGTGGATTCCCTGCAATGCAATGCCATCGAGCCCCGACGTGTCGCGGCCAAGATACGTCAAAATCGTTGGCGCCAAGTCAACCGGTGTCACCGCCCGATGATCGATCCGAGCTGGCCGGAAACCACCACCGTCGATCATCAGGAATGGCATCTGCTCGTATTTGGATAGCCCGCCGTGTTGTCCGAAACCAAGCCGGTCGGGTTTACCGAACTGGGGTTTGGCGACAAGGCTGCGTCCCCGGATTCCGAACTCGTTTGGCTCGTCATCGGATTGCATGGAAACGGCGAATGCCAAGCCATTGTGGGCCGCCTGACCAACTTCGCCGAGCCGTTCGCTACCGAGAACCTGGCCGGCCCACGATTGCGCCCGCAGGAATTTGTCGATGCCGGGAATTCGGCCCGTGCTCGATGGCGCGACATAAATCAACGCCGACGTGCCGTTTGAAACGGCTGCGACGTCTCCCGAACCTGTACCGGATTTCAGGCCGGCAGAGATCAGCTCGGCATCGATGTCGATGATGCCGGTCACGGTTTCATGGCCGTGATCCGATCCGATCATCAGCAAAACATCTTCGCCTCTTGCCCGCAACCGATCGACCGCGGCGATGACCAATCCGGCATTGTGATCGGCTGAACGCACCACCTCCAACATCTCAGGTGAGCCCAGGGCCATGGTGTGTTGCGCGTGGTCGGGTTCGCCGGTCCACAACACAGCGAGTGCCGGTTTGCGGTGGGCCAGCACTTCCGCGCAGAACCTCTCTGTCATATGACGATCGCCGGCCGGATCGAGATTGATGTTCAATTCGTCTTCGGTGCGCACCCGTTGGCGCCCGGGCCCGAACGAGCCAGCGCGATTATAGACATACCCGAAACCATCTGGGTCATGCGCGTAAGCGGCACCGGGTGATACGTTGTTGAAGACGATGACACCACCGTGCGACGACAGGCGTTCCGCCATCGTAGGTTTCGCTAACGACTGGCCGGTGAGCGTGCGCTTCTTTTGCAGGAACTCGGGATCGCCTGCGTCATAGACGACGAGTTCGCCGTCTTGCAACAGTGCCATGGTGTTGCCCTGTAGCCCGTGCCGTGCAGGCAAGCAGCCGGTGGCGAAAGTCGATGAGACGACACGTGTCGCCGATGGAAAAACCGACCGGTATGCTGCGAACGACGTTGCGCGATTGGCGAACGCACAAAGGTGCGGGGTCCATTCCGGCTTGATGAAATCCCGCCGCAAGCCATCGAGATTGACGTAGACTGTGCGTTGCATCCCTACTTCTCCGTCTCCACCAGTCCCTTGACGAACCAGCGCTGCATCAACACGACCACCAGTACTGGCGGCAACATGGCGAGCATCGCGGTTGCCATGACCACGTTCCACTCGGTCAGTGCGTCGGCCGTGACGATCATCTTCTTGATGCCGATGACAACCGTCTGCATGTCGTCACGGGTGGTGATCAGCAGCGGCCATAGATACTGGTTCCAGCCGTAGATGAAGAGGATCACGAACAAGGCCGCAATGTTTGTTACCGATAGTGGGAGGAGCGTATCCTTGAAGAACTTCCACGGGCCCGCACCGTCGAGTTTCGATGCTTCGATCAGCTCATCGGGGATCGTCATGAAGAATTGGCGGAAGAACAAAGTCGCGGTGGCCGATGCGATCAGTGGGATCGTCAAGCCGGCGTAGGTATCGAGCAATCCCAGGTCGGCGACGATCTTGTAGGTCGGATAAATGCGCACCTCGACGGGAAGCATCAGTGTCATGAAGATCAGCCAGAACGCTGTCATGCGAAATGGAAACTTGAAGTACACGACCGCGTAGGCCGAAAGTATCGAGATCGTGATTTTGCCGAAAGCGATGATGCCGGCCATCAGCATGCTGTTCATCAACATCTGCCACACCGGCTGGCGGGTGGTGCCGCTGGTGCCGATGAACAGCGCCTTGTAGTAAGTTTCAAAAAATAGCGGACCGGGTGTAACGGGCATTTTTCCGTTAGCGATCAGATCTTGCGGGTGCGTCGAGCCGACGAAGCACAGGTATACCGGAAATGCGATGATCGCGATGCCGGCGATCAGGATCACGTGTGGCACGAAGTTGCGCCAGAAGCCTTGCTGCTCAACCATTGTTACGACCCACCCAGGTCCCGGGATTTGCAATAAGCTCGCCGAGCGTCTTCGAGCAGGCGTCGAGTAGCGCTTCACCTTTTGCCTGGCTCGCCCGGCGGGGATCGCCAATCACGCCGTTTGGCGTGAACGATTTTAGCGACCGGAAGCGCTGTGCTGGCGGCATCAGGACATGGCGCGAGTTGGCGAAGTTGGGGCCAATCGCCTCGGCTATACGGTCGTATTTGACGGTGCCCGGCGCCAGTACCATCATCAGCGACGTTTCGAGCTCGCAGGCGTGCAGCACGCTTGTTTGATCTTCGAGGATGCCGCCGAGAAGAGGTAGCGCCAGTTCAAAATAGGTCGTCGCGATCAGGTCGAGCGAGGTATGCCGCGCAAAGTCCGGGAGTAACGCGTTCAGCGCGGAGACATTGCCGCCGTGTCCGTTGACAATTGCAACACGCTGGAAGCCGGCCCGCTCGATGCTTTGCAGGAACGCGATGAGCACGCTCCGATAGGTCGGGATATCGAAAGTGAATGTGCCGCCGAACGCCATGTGATGTTCGGCCATGCCGCACCACAGCGTCGGCGCGACGATAACGGGGGTGTCTTGACGGATGCGATCAGCCGCCGCCTTGCAAACCCCCTCGCACAGTATGGTGTCGACCCCGACGGGTAAGTGTGGGCCGTGCTGCTCCATCGAGGCAACGGGGAGTATGACGACCGCACCAGCTTTTGCCAGCGCGTTGATATCTTCGGCCGTGAGTTCTTTCCAAAGTGCGGATGCGGTCATCAGTACGTCACCTTGCGTTCAATGAAGCGGAACTGGATGGCGGTCATGGCGACGACCATGATCATCAGGATCACCGATTGCGCGGCCGACGAGCCGAGATTGCCGCCAAGCCGGCCGTCGGAGTAAACTTTATAAACGAGCGTCTCGGTGGCTCTTGCCGGTCCGCCTGCCGTTACGCTGTCAATGATGCCGAAGGTATCGAAGAACACGTAGACGATGTTGACGACGAGCAGGAAGAACGCAGTTGGCGACAGCAGTGGAAACGTGATCGTCCAAAACCGGCGCGTGGGCGAGGCGCCATCGATCGCGGCTGCTTCGTAAACAGCGCGCGGGATTGCTGCTAATCCCGCTAGGAAGAACAGGAAATTGTAGCTGATCTGTTTCCATACCGATGCCATGACGACGAGCGTCATCGCGTGGGTGCCGTTGAGCAACGGGTTCCAATCGACGCCGGCGCTGCGGATGAAGCGCGCGACGAGGCCGAGTGACGGCTGAAACATGAACAACCACAACACACCGGCAACGGCCGGCGCGACGGCGTAGGGCCAGATCAGCAGCGTCTTGTAAACGCGCGCGCCCTTGATCGCCTTATCCGCTTGCACGGCGAGGATCAGGGCAAGCCCCAGCGAAAGGGTCGTGACCGCCGCGGCGAACAGAAGGGTGGTGCCGATCGTCCTGTAATATTCCGGCTGTTGCAGTAGATCGCGGTAATTCTCGAACCAGACGAAATCAGTCTTGAGACCAAACGCATCTTGCAGCAGGAACGATTGCCAAACGGCTTGGCTGGCTGGCCAATAAAAGAACACGAGGGTAACGAGAAGCTGCGGTGCAAGGAGTGCCAGAGGCAACATCCAGCCGGCGAATACCGATCGCTTTTCCATGTTTCATCCCTCCGCGCCGCGCACTCGTTGCGCCGGTGCGTTATCGTTATCGCACTGTTTCATGACGGTTGGTCAGTCGGCAAGCAGCTTTGCAGCGGCCGGTTCATGGCGGGCGAGGCGGGCGAGTAGATAATCGACCTCACGGCGGGCCGTCGCCGAAAGCGAACCACCAGGTTTGCGCTGAGCATCGGACGCAATGATGCCGCGTCGCATCAAGACATATTTGCGGACCGCCAACCCTGCGCCCGGCTGCTGTTCGTAGCGAACCAGCGGCAGGTGTGCATCGAACATGTCGTGCGCCGCGTCGCGCGCTCCTTGTGCCATCAAGCGGCAGACGCCAACGAGCATTTCCGGAAAGGCGTAACCGGTCATCGCGCCATCGGCACCACGGCTCATCTCGAAGTCGAGGAACAAGCCGCCATTGCCGGTAAGGATCGAAATGTGCCGCATCCGGCCCTCAGCTTGGGCACTGCGCACGGCACTGATCTTTTCCAGACCCGGCCAATCTTCGTGTTTCAACATGACGCACGATGGGTGCGCGGCGACGATGCGCTCGATCACGCTGTTCGACATGACAACGCCGGTCGATAGTGGGTAGTCCTGAACGACGAATGGCACATCAGGTCCAATAGCGTTCACGGTGTCGGCGTAATAGTTGACGATCTGGTCATCGGTCTTGACCGAAGCAGGCGGTGCAATCATCACCCCGGCTGCTCCTGCCTGCATACTACTTTGAGCCAGTGTGCGCATGGCGGCAAAACCGGGTGCGGAAACACCGACGACCACCGGCAGCGCTTGTGCACGGCTGACGACTTGCTTGACGAAGCTTTGCGCTTCGCTGGCATCGAGCTTCGGCGCTTCTCCCATCATACCGAGGACGGTGATTCCGCTAACGCCCGATGACTTGTAAAAGTCGATCAGGCGATCGGTGCTCGCTGTGTCGATGCGGCCGTCGTCATGAAACGGCGTGGCGGAAATAATATAGACGCCCTTGGCGGCAGTGGTGAGCATGGCATTGTCCTCAGCATCGCTCATTGGGCACGCAGCAATCTCGGTACGTCTCCACTGAGACCGGCTGCTTCCGTGACGAATGCTTGTTTGATTGCGGGCATCCGGTCAAGCGCGCCTAAGCCGGCCTCGCGGGCCGATCGCATAAGCGGCCAATCGTTTGAAAACAAGCGATTGAGCCCGCTGAACGTCGCCGTCGAAACGGTGGTGTCGAAGCGTCGCCAGCGTTCGTAGCGCTCCAGCGCATCCTCATTGCCAAGGTCGAGCCCGACATGGGCCGCGTCGGACACGCATTCGACCAGGGCCGCGATATCGCGCAGTCCGAGGTTCAGTCCTTGGCCGGCGATCGGATGTACGCCGTGCGCTGCGTCGCCAACGAGTGCCACGCGGGTTGCAATGTACCGCCTGGCAAGATGCGTTTCGAGCGGCCAGGACTTACGTGGCCCGTCCAGTGCTACGGCGCCAAGGCGACCGGCAACCCGGCGATCGACTTCCTGCAGAAATGCTTCGTCATCCAGCGCTAGAATGTCGGTGGCGACGCTGGCCACTTCGCTCCAAGTAACGCAGCTGCGGTAGCCGCCTTTGAGTGGCAACATGGCGAACGGTCCGCCAGGGAGAAAGTGCTGGATCGCGCGGTTGCGATGGTCGATCTCGTGGCTGATCGTGGTGACAATCCCGATCTGATCATGATCCCATTGCACGGATTTGATGCCGGCCGACTCGCGAACGCGTGAGCGCCGTCCGTCCGCTGCAATGATCAGTTGTGCCGCAAGCTCAGTCCCATCGTCGAATAGGATCGATGCCGATGCGGGAGAGTTGACAAGCCCCGTGACCACAACCGGCCGTAAAAGTCGAATGGCTGGCACCTCAGCGACCGTCTGTTCGAGGGCTTTAGCCAATCGTGCATTCGGCACAATCCATGACGCGTGCTGACCATGGGAGGTATTGTCGTAGGTCAGTAATCGCCTCCGAACGCCCGCTTGCAGGCTGGAATCCGTCAACTCGATTTCGGCGACAGGCACCGCGATATCTTCCAGCTGCGACCATACCCCGAGTGTTTGCAGCAGATTTCTCGATCCGGCCGATATCGCCGAGGCGCGGGGGTCCAGTTGGTCAAGGCCGAGCGCAACAGTCGCTGGACCACGATCCGCGATAACCACACGAACCTGCTGTCCAAGCTCATGAACGAAGGCGAGTGCCAGGGTCAACCCGGCATAACTACCTCCTGCAATCACAATATCCGTCGATGCAGCCCGCATGGGCCTACCTCTCGTCTGTGCGATCCCGGCTCATCTTGACAGCGGCGGATCGCTACCTTCCCTTAACGGCAACACTGCACTTAGCCGTATCACGACTGCAACGGATCGCGGAATGCCCAGCAAAAAACTCAAAGTCGAATCAACGCAACACAAAGCACTCGACGATCTGGTCAAGATTCTCGATCTCGAACCATTGGAACAAAACCTCTATCGCGGGCAGACGCAAAAGCAGGGCTGGCAGCGGGTGTATGGCGGATTGGTGCTGGCGCAATCTCTGGTAGCGGCAGTTCGCACCGTTGAACTCGATCGCCTTGCCCATTCGATGCACGGCTACTTTCTCCTCGGCGGCGAGCCTGGCACCCCCATCCTGTATGATGTCGAGCGCGTGCGTGATGGCAAGAGTTTCAATACGCGCCGCGTGAAAGCGATCCAGCACGGACGGCCGATATTCTTTCTCAGCGTGTCATTTCAGAAGCGGGAAGATGGATTGGTTCACCAAACGGAAATGCCCGATGTGCCGTTGCCCGAGGATTTGTCCAACGAGCAACAGTTGGAGGAACAATATGCTGCTAACCTGCCCGCTAATCTGCGCAGTTACTTGCGGCGCGAGCGGCCCTTTGAGATGCGGCCGGTCGATTTCAGCCGGTACGTGACGCGGGCCAAAGCACCACCGCGGCAGTGCGTTTGGATCCGAGCAACCGGGCATCTGGCAGACGATCAAAACCTGCACAACGCTTTGTTGGCCTACGCATCTGACTTCACTCTTCTGGAGACGGCGCTGATCGCGCATGGCAAGCTGCTGTTCGACACCGATATTCAACTCGCCAGTATCGATCATGCGATGTGGCTGCATGCACCGTTCCGCGCCGATGAATGGCTACTATACGCCCAAGAGAGCACATTTGCCGGTGGTGCGCGTGGCTTCTGCCGCGGCAGCATCTACACGCAGCACGGAGTTTTAGTTGCGTCGGTCACCCAAGAAGGCTTGATGCGCAATCGCGACACGAATTTCGTGGTGAAATAATAGGCAGTGCGGCTGCTAAATAGGCTTTCGATCGCTTTTTAGGAGCCTAAAATGCAAGCAAATGTTGCCGATCTGATAAAAAATACATGTGATTCAATAAATTAAGACTTAGTAAATTAATTGGCACGGCTCTTGTGTAGCAAGTCCTCAGCTGAAGATTTTTGTGGTTCGCACAACTAGCTAGAGGATGCTCACATGAAACTCGTGACCGCGATCATCAAGCCTTTCAAGCTTGAGGAGGTCCGCTCGGCACTGACCGAACTGGGCTTCCAAGGCATGACCGTCACGGAAGTCAAAGGGTACGGCCGGCAGAAGGGACACACGGAAATCTACCGTGGCGCCGAATACGCCGTCAGCTTTCTACCGAAAATCAAAATCGAGGTTGTTGTCGCGTCGAGTGATGCGGACAAGGCCGTCGAGGCAATTGCCCGGACCGCCAAAACCGGTCAAATCGGCGACGGCAAAATCTTTGTATCGACGATTGAGCACACCGTCCGGATCCGCACGGGCGAGGCCGACGAGAACGCGCTCTGAACGGCGTCACTTCGTAACATCACGCAATCCAAACTTTAGAGACAAGACGAGGGAGTACTTTCATGACGCTCGACGTGACGAAGCAAGGTGCGATGGTTCGAGAGGTGGGCATTGGGCTTGCAGCCTTTATGGCAACCATCGTCGCCACGGTGATGCCGGTGTTGGCTGCCGATCCCGTACCAAATAAGGGCGACACAGCCTGGATGTTGATTGCATCAGCGCTGGTACTTCTCATGACAGTGCCGGGGCTTGCGCTGTTTTATGGCGGCTTAGTGCGTACCAAGAATATGCTTTCTATGTTGATGCAGGTATTTGCCATTGTCTGTGTGGTGACGCTCATCTGGGTGATCTACGGATATAGTTTGGCTTTCAGCAGCGGCACATCGTTCAACGCATTCGTCGGAGGGTTTTCGAAGGCGTTCCTCACGATCGCGCCTGAGAAAAAGACCATTCTGGATGCGACCGCGGCGACGTTTTCGAACGGTGTCGTTATTCCCGAACTCGTCTATGTTGCATTTCAGTTGACCTTCGCGTGCATCACGCCGGCTTTGATTGTCGGCGCGTTCGCCGAGCGCATGAAATTCTCAGCGCTGCTGTTGTTCACCGTTCTGTGGGTCACCCTGATCTACTGCCCGATGGCGCACATGGTCTGGTATTGGGCCGGTCCCGATGCTTTGGGTGATGCAGCGAAGGCAGCAGCCGCTGCAACCGGCGATGCGAAGAAGGTTGCCGACGCAGCACTTGCCGCAGTCGTATCCGATGCTGGATATATCTTCCAACTCGGTGCGATCGACTTCGCCGGTGGTACGGTGGTGCACATCAACGCTGGTATTGCCGGCTTCGTTGGCGCTCTGATGATCGGTAAGCGCGTCGGTTACGGCCGCGAAGCTATGCCGCCACATTCGCTGACATTCACGATGGTCGGCGCTGCCCTGCTTTGGGTCGGCTGGTTTGGCTTCAACGCTGGGTCCGCACTGGAGGCCAATTCGACGGCCGCCTTGGCGATGATCAACACGTTCGTTGCGACCGCAGCGGCTGGATTGGCGTGGATGTTCGCCGAATGGGCGATCAAGGGTAAGCCGTCGTTGCTCGGCCTCGTGTCGGGTGCAGTGGCCGGATTGGTTGCGATAACCCCGGCATCGGGTTACGCCGGGCCAATGGGTGCAATCGTGCTCGGTCTGATCGTCGGTGTCGCCTGCTTCGTGTTTTGCACCAGCATCAAGAACGCATTTGGCTATGACGACAGCCTCGACGTGTTTGGCGTCCATTGCATTGGTGGCATCATCGGTGCGATTGGGACCGGCGTGCTGGTCAGCCCGCTGCTCGGCGGTACCGGCATTACCGATTACGTGGTGAAGCCTGGTGAGGGCGTCATCGCCGACTTTGTAATGGCAACGCAGGTCTGGGCGCAGATCAAGGCTGTCGCGATTACGATTCTATGGTCAGGCATCGGCTCGGCCATCATCTATAAGCTCGTCGATGTCGTCATCGGCTTGCGGCCAACCACCGACCAGGAACGCGAAGGGCTCGATGTCACGGCCCACGGCGAGCGCGCCTACAATTATTGAAATGTAGACCGTTGGTTTTCGACATGTATGCAGGCCCGGACGATCGTATCGTCCGGGCCTTTTTTACGTTACATCACGGTAGAATGCGTAGTCGAGTGTGCCTCGTCGCGAGCGCGAGGACGCGGCGAAGATCGTGCTCGCTTAGGGCGACGCAGCCTTCCGTCGCGGTATATCCGGGGCGGGCGAGATGCATGAAGATTGCGCTGCCTGCCCCTTGCACGCGCGGTATGCGATTGTGCGCAATCACCACCACCAGATCGTAGAGCTGATCATCGCGCCACATCTTTTCGGCACTGCCGGCATACGCGTGGCAAACCTCACGATTATAGTTTCTGTCGCCAACTGAACCGCACCAGCCGCTGTCGGGCCAGAGACGTCGAACCGGGAGACGAGTACGGGGTCGTAATACGTGGTCGGCTCGATACAAGACCTCGACTAAGCGCCATTCGCCGATCGGGCTTGCACCATCGCCCTCACGCTTAATGACCCGGCGTCCCGAACGGCCGAGGGCGCATTTTAGTCTGAAGGAGCCAAGCTTAAGGGTACCTTGAGTGTCTGCAGCCGAGTGTCCACGGACTGCAATAATTCGAGCAACGCTCATCACTTGGCCTCTAACCGATGATCTCAACACGCCTTGGATATATCAACTGGGCTTCCAGCAGGCCGGACTATGATGCTACAAACCGAGTATTAAACCGATTGTGACCCTGGAGATTGCCGTATGAGCAATGCACGGCAGATTCTCATTGTCGACGACGACGAGGATCTTCGCGATTCACTGCGCGATCAATTGGCGCTGTACGATGAATTTCAGGTGGCGACCGCCGCGACTGCCGCTGCTGGATTGGAGGCCGCACGCGCGGGCCATCTCGATCTCGTATTGTTCGACGTAGGCCTGCCGGATATGGATGGCCGCGAAGCGGTAAAACAGTTGCGCCGAAATGGTTTCAAAGCGCCGATCGTCATGTTGACTGGCAACACGACCGATGCCGATCAGATCCTCGGTCTGGACGCTGGCGCCAACGATTACATTTCGAAGCCTTTCAAGTTTGCAGTACTACTCGCCCGAATTCGCGCGCAGTTGCGTCAACATGAGCAGAGCGAAGATGCCGTTTTTACCATCGGCCATTACACATTCAAACCAGCCGCCAAACTTCTGTTGGACGAGAAGGGCGCCAAGGTTCGACTGACCGAAAAGGAAACGTCGATCCTCAAGTATCTGTATCGCGCCGGTGAGAAAGTCGTCTCACGAGAGGTGTTGTTGCACGAGGTGTGGGGCTACAACGCTGGCGTCACGACACATACGCTCGAGACCCACATCTACCGCTTGCGCCAGAAGATCGAGAAAGATCCCTCGAGCGCTGAACTGCTGGTGACGGAAACGGGCGGGTACAAGTTGGTGCCTTGAGGTCAAGCGTCCATCGCTAGCTATTTGGGTGCGCAGCGTGCCCGGCACAAATGGAGATCCAGAGTGAAGTCCAACTATCGTGTCGTGGTTATCGGTGGTGGTGTCGTCGGCGCGTCGGTGCTCTATCACCTGACCAAAAAGGGCTGGCGCGATGTCGCTCTCCTCGAACGCCTGGAGCTGACATCGGGTTCGACCTGGCATGCGGCCGGCGGGATGCACACTATCAATGGCGATCCCAACGTCGCCAAGCTCCAGCAATATACGATCAATCTATACAAGGATATCGAGGAGATCTCCGGTCAGTCTGTCGGTCTGCATATTTCCGCCGGATTGATGCTAGCTGCCACTCGCGAGCGATACGAATGGCTTAAGAGCATCAAATCCAAGGGCCGCTACATGGGCATGGACCTTGAGCTCGTCTCCATGGACGAAGCCGCAAAGCTGCTCCCGCTGATCGACAAGACGCAGTTCGTCGGCGCGATGTATGACCCGATCCAAGGTCACCTCGATCCCTATGGCACCACGCACGCTTACGCCGGTGCTGCCAAGAAGGGAGGCGCCGAGGTCTACACGCACACGCGCGTTATGGAGACGATACCGCGTGCCGACGGCAGCTGGGATGTCGTGACCGATAAAGGCACCATCCACGCCGAACATGTTGTCAACGCTGGTGGACTGTGGGCGCGCGAGGTCGGCCGGATGGTGGGCATCGAGTTGCCGATCCTCGCGATGGAGCATCAATATCTGATCACCGAGGACATGCCCGAAGTCGAAGCGATCAATAAATCGACCGGCAAGGAAGTATTACACGTCGTCGATTTCGACGGTGAAATCTACATGCGCCAAGAGCGCAAGGGCATGTTGCTTGGCACCTATGAAAAGCATGGCGTGCCGTGGAGCCCAAAGGAAACGCCTTGGGATTTCGGACCGACGTTGCTGCCTGATGATATGGAACGGATGGCGGAAAATCTGGAAGTCGGCTTCCGGCATTTCCCGGCACTCCAGAAGGCCGGGATCAAAAAGATCATCAACGGACCATTCACGTTCGCACCAGATGGCAATCCGCTGGTTGGACCCATTCGCGGCTTGAAGAATTATTGGGTCGCGTGCGGCGTAATGGCTGGGTTCTCACAGGGCGGCGGCGTCGGTCTGGCATTGTCGAATTGGATGGCCGATGGCGATCCAGGCATGGATGTCTGGGCGATGGACGTGGCGCGCTACGGCGATTGGGCGACGCGAGCCTATACCAACGTCAAGGTGCGCGAGAATTATGGCCGGCGGTTCCGCGTGCGGTTCCCGAATGAAGAGTTACCCGCGGCACGGCCGCTGCGCGTAACGCCGATGTACGCCAAGTGGCTCGAACTCGGCGCCATCATGGGCGACAATTGGAGCGTGGAAGCGCCACTTTGGTTTGCTCCACCTGGGGTGAAGGATGAATTCTCGTTTCATCGTTCGACTGATTTCACGCACGTACAAATCGAGTGTGACACAGTTCGCAGTAGCGTCGGCATCACTGAAACTTCGACGTTCGCCAAGTACGTCGTCACCGGAACAAATGCGGAAGGTTGGCTGTCGCACATGCTGGCCAACAAGATGCCGAAGATCGGGCGTCTCACGCTTTCGCCGATGCTCAACGAGGCCGGTAAACTGATCGGCGATTTCACCGTGGCCAAGGCCGGTTCGGAACAATTCTATGTGTTCGGGTCGGGCTCGGCCGAGAAATATCACATGCGTTGGTTTGAAAAGCACTTGCCTCTCGACGGCTCGGTAAGGGTCGAGGCGCTGGGTGCAGCGTTGGCCGGATTGTCGATCGCCGGTCCTAGGGCGCGCGACGTTCTAGCCAAACTTACTGATGATGACGTTTCGGGCTCGGCGTTCCGTTTCATGGATTTCCGTCACGACATGACGATCGGTATGGTCCCGGCAAAGGTGGGGAGGATTTCATTCACCGGAGATCTCGGCTTCGAGATGTGGGTGAAGCCGGAATTCCAGGTCGCGCTATTCGAAGCGCTGTGGGCCGCGGGCCAGGAGTTCGGCATCAAACCGTTCGGGTCGCGCGCGTTGCTGTCACTGGCGCGGGAAAAGAATTTTGGCACCTGGGCACGCGAGTTCAGGCCGATATACGGACCATTCGAGGCTGATCTCGGTCGCTTTGTCGATCTCACGAAGAATGATTTTATTGGCCGCGCGGGCGCCGCTGCGGAAAAAGCCAAGGGGCCCGAACGCCAGCGCGTTGCCTTCGTGGTTGATGCCAGCGATGCCGATGCGATCGGTGACGAAGCGGTTTGGAAGGACGGCAAGGTCGTCGGCTGGATCACATCGGGCGGCTTTTGCCATCACGCCGGCCGTTCGTTTGCTATGGGTTATGTGCCAAGCGAAGTGCTTAGCGATGGGGCGGCAAGTGCGAAATGGGAGATAGAAATCCTTGGCGAACTTCTGCCGGCCAAGCTGCAGAGAGAACCGTTGTTCGATCCCAAGGCTGAACGCATGCGAGGTTAATTCGCTGCTATTTCGGTAAAGTTTTCAACACGATGTTCCGCGTGGAAATGTCGGCACTGGCATTGCTGCCCCGAATCGGTGGAATTTACATACCAGAACTGTGCTGCGTCGTTTTCTGTCCCAGCGTGGCCGTGCCGCGTGCGTGACAATACGGAGATCCGACGCCATGGTCATCGACGCGCTTGTTGCGCCACTATTGAAAATTGCCCTGTTCCAGGGGCTTAGGCCCTTGCAGATCACGGAGATCGCACGCCGCGCGGAGCGCATTGTATTTCGCCCTGGTCAGACCATTGTCGAAGCCAATGCCGAGGGCGACGCTGCTTTCGTGCTGGTATCTGGTGAAGCCGTCCGAACCAAGGGCCCGGACGTTGGCCGCGAGCCTGAAGCGGTTCCTGTCGGTTCGTTGATCGGCGAGATGGCGATGCTGGTCGATACAGAATACAGCTCGACCATTGTTGCGCGAACCGCTGTTCGTGCCCTCAAGATTACGCGCACAGGCATGTACGAGCAGATGGGCGAAGATGCTGGGCTTGCCGAGCACTTGGTTGCAAAAATTTCAGCCCGCCTCAAAGGTTTGGCGGTCGAGCTTCGCGCGATCGATCGGTGTTTGGCTGGTGAAGATGACGAGGCGTATGCGGCATTGGCGGCGAGCGCGTCACGCGGACTGGCACGCGAAAATAATCGACCAGCAATCGAGACACGACACTAGTCGAACTTTTGTTCGATTGTCTTGGGCTTGTGTCACGTTGGAGGCTAAATAAAATCGCGCCCAACTCCGGGGGGAGGAGTTGGGCGCTTAGGCGCTGTGAAGCGCTGGAAGCACTGGGAGGGAATCCAGTGCTACAGGTGCGTCATCGGCGAGACGGGGGGCACTGCCGATACAGGCGACGCTACCTGCATAACCCCATCTAAGCGCAAACTTTCGAATTACAATAGTGGGTCCGCGCGCAGTTCACGAAAAGTTTACAATTGTTACAGGACTTATCCACAGGTTAGGCTTGCGTGGGGCTGGTATACCACAGCCAGTTTGGTTAACGGTCGACGAATCAGCGCTGCTGCAGCTTGCCAATGGCCACGCTCTTGATGTCGAACAATGCAGCATCCACCTCGTCCGTCCGGTTAACGGTGGATAGCTCGACCTTGGTATCCAGGTTTTGAGCATCGGTCGTCACCCACTCTTTGAGTTCGACAACCGGTTTCACAGCGAAGAAAAGTTTGATCTTGCCGGGAGCGTCCGGGCTCTTGTCCATCACGGAAATGATGACCAGATCCTCGCTCTCCTGCAGGTCGAGGATCCGAGCGTCGCGCATCAGATCCACGTCTTTGCGCAGCAACATACGGAACGGCGTATTGTCGAGCTCATAGCGGTCGTCGCCGCCACCGTCATTGTCCTGGATGGCGAGCTGCTTGCCGTCTGAAATAACCAGCTGCTTGCTCGGTAGGTTGTAGTCGAACCTAAAGCGGCCGGGCCGCTTTACCGCAAGCTTACCGCGCAGCTTCTTCCCATCCGGATTGGTCTGTTGGAATACGGCCTTTAGATTGGCTAGATTATTGAAATAGTCGGTGACTTTCTTGATGGTCGCGATCTGCGCTGCGTCAAACACTTTGGCCTCAGTACCGCTACCTGGCTGCACTTGCCCGGTCCAGGGCTGCGCTGGTGCCGTTGGAGGTGTCGCTGGTTTTTTCGCTTCTTGCGCCATGGCGGGAAGTGCAATGCCCACGGCCGTTACAGCAGCCATGACCCCAGATAACGTCGACCGAATGCGCATTTTGCCCCCGAAGCATGACTAATGGAGCCAGCGAATCATCGCAGCTCAGTGCATGCAATCCCCCATTAATCAGGCAAGATGTGGGCAGCAAGGGGCATCTTGCAGTGATTTATCAGGCAGCGTTTGACGCAGAGCCACCGGACACAAGCACATCGCGCTTAGCAGCGGCTCCCGCCGGCGTGATGATGCCTTCACGCTCCATGCGCTCGATCAGGTCGGCCGCACGATTGTAGCCGATGCTCAGGCGGCGCTGGATGTAGCTGGTCGATGCTTTGCGATCGCGCAGCACGATCGCAACCGCCTTCTCGTACAGTTCGTCGACGTTCGATGGCTTCGCGGCAGCTAGGGCCGCATCCGCGGGTGAAGGCCCGTCGGTGATGCCGTCGACGTAGCGAGGTTCGCCCTCGCTGCGCAGCGACATGACGATCGCCTCGATCTCTTCGTCGGACACGAACGGCCCATGAATGCGGGTCAACTGACCAGCGCCCGACGACCACAGCATATCGCCTTGGCCGAGTAATTGTTCGGCGCCCTGTTCGTTCAAAATCGTACGGCTGTCGATGCGCGAGGCGACCTTGAAGCTGATACGGGTCGGGAAGTTCGCCTTGATGGTGCCGGTGATGATGTCGACCGACGGACGCTGCGTCGCCATGATGAGATGGATGCCGGCTGCACGCGCCATCTGGGCCAGGCGCTGCACCGCGATTTCGATCTCCTTGCCGGCCGAGATCATCAGATCAGCGAATTCGTCGACGACCACCACGATGTAGGGCATGGCTTCGAGTTCGAGCACGTCTTGGTGAAAGATCGGTTGGCCCGTGCGGTTGTCGATGCCGGTTTGTACGGTGCGGGCGAGTTGCTCGCCGCGTTTGGCGGAATTGCGGACGCGATTGTTGAACACATCGATGTTGCGCACGCCCAATTGCGACATCCGCTTGTAGCGTTCTTCCATCTCCGACACGACCCAGTTCAGCGCTTGAACGGCCTTTTGCGGATCGGTGACGACAGGTGTCAGCAAGTGCGGAATGCCGTTGTAAACGGACAGCTCCAGCATCTTCGGATCAATCATCAGGAAGCGGCACTCTTCCGGTGAGAGCTTGTAGATCAGCGAGAGGATCATGGCGTTGACGCCGACCGACTTGCCGGAACCGGTGGTGCCGGCGACCAGCAGATGCGGCATGCGCGCGAGATCGGTGACGATCGGCTCGCCGCTGATGGTGCGGCCAAGCGCTAGCGGCAGCGTGCCCTCGCCCGACTTGAACGCATCTGATTCGAGGATTTCCCGCAGGAACACAGTGTCCCGCCTGACGTTTGGCAATTCGATGCCGATCACGTTGCGGCCAGGAACGATTGCGACGCGCACGGCTGTCGCGCTCATCGAGCGCGCGATATCATCCGCCAATGCGATGACGCGCGAAGCCTTGGTGCCGCGTGCGGGCTCAAGTTCGTACAGTGTTACGACAGGACCGGGCTTGATATCTTTTACTTCGCCTTTGACGCCGAAATCGGCCAACACGTCTTCGAGCAGCCGCGCTGTGCCGCGCAGAACGGCCGACGTGAAATCTTGCGACGGTTTCGCGTGCGACGGGCGCTTCAGCAAATTGAGACTAGGCCGCTTGTAAGCGTGCTGCGACCGCCGGCTCCAGAGGCCACCAAGTAAGCTGCCCGATCGGCGGGGTTCGTTGCCCTCATGCGCGATGCCGTTGGGAGCGAACCGTTCGGCGATCTCACGGCTTGCTTCATCGGTTAGCTCGTCGAACATCGGGCCCCGGTGGATCGCCGTGCGTTGAGGACTGCCATTGCGAGCTGTGGACGAGAGCTCTGTTGCATCCTCTGGGCGTGTGTGATCGCGGCCGGGCACCGCTCGGAAATCATTGAATGCGGCTTCGGCGAATGCCTGCTGTTCGCGCGGGCCAGCCGAATCGTAACGCTCCGACGGCACATATTCTTGTCGCGTCGTCGCGCGGTACATATCGCCGTGTTCGCGAACTCGTGCCCGGCCGGAAAACCGTGATGTAAGGTTTGTCCAAGCCGGCAATCGTCCGCGCCATCCGATCGAACGAGTATAGCCACGGTGTGATGGATCGGCTTGGACTAGATAGGCCAAGTCGCGCCCACTCAGCCCCAGGCTATGGATCAATGCGGCGAAGCCCGAGCCGGCCAACACCAGTCCGGCCGCAAGTCCACCGCGTTCTGGATTGATCAATCCGAACATGTTGTTGACCAGCTTGAAGAGCGCATCGCCGAGGATGCCGCCGAAGCCATGATGCAAGGGCCAGATGGAAAGGGTCGGGAGCGCCGAACTAGCGCCGGCCATCAACAGAATCGCCAATGGAAAAAGGCAAAACTTCGCCCGGAAATCCGGAACGTGGCGGGCCAAGATGAGCTCCAGGCCCCAAATGGCCGGCGGCAGCAGCACGAAGATCGCGCCGATGCCGAGCGTCTGCAGCAATAAGTCTGAAAGAATTGCGCCGCCGGGCCCCAGCAAGTTGCGGGTGGAACCGCCGGTGGCATGCGTCAAGCTAGGGTCGGTAATCGACCAGGTCAGTAGGCTGATCCAGCCGATCGCGGTCACGGTGCAGAGCACTACACCGGCAAGGCGGGCCGAGGCGCCGAGAATACGATCCTCGAGCGTCGCCGACAGCAGCCTTTGGGGGTCAATCGCTCTGCTTTCGAAGCCCATGGAGAAATACGCACATCCTACGCGACAACATTGACGATCCGCTCCAGCGCCTCCCTGATCACGGCTGGCGGATGCACGAGCGCCACGCGAATGTGGTTTTCACCGGGATTTACCCCGTTGCGATCCGGCCGGGCCAGGTAGGAGCCCGGCACCACTTTCACACCACAGCGTTTCCAAAGGGTTACCGTTGCCTCGACGGAATTCCCTAAATGAGCCATATCGAGCCACAGGAAGAAGCCACCGGCCGGACGGTGATAACCAAACTTGCCCTTTAGCAGCTGGTCACAAATGTCGAATTTTGCCCGGTAGGCCTGCCGAATGACCGAAACGTGCTGCTCCTCGGCCCAGACCGCCGCCGATGCATGCTGGATGATGCCCGGCATCTGCGGCGCGGTTAGATTGCGCACTTCGGCCATTGTTTCGAGGAAATCACCGTCGCCGGCCGCGAACCCGGATCGCAGGCCGGGCAAGTTCGACCGCTTCGACAGCGAGTTGAAAACAACGAGATTGCGGAATCGCTCCGGTGTGCGGGCGCCAACGTCGAGTGCGCCGGTGGGCGGGGTGTCGCCCGTATAGATCTCCGAATAGCACTCGTCGAAGAACAGCATGAAGTCGTGGCGGCGGGCGAGTTCCAATGCCCGCGTTAGATAAGCCCGGCTGGCAACTGCGCCTTGCGGGTTGGCCGGTGAGCACAGGTAAAACGCGACGGTGCGTTCCATCAACTCGACATCATCGGCAACCTCGTCGAGGTTTGGTATATGGCCGGTGGCTTCGGTCGCATTGAGGAAGATTGCCTCGCAATTGGCGCCATATGCCGCTCCAACGTACGCTTGATAGAATGGGTTCGGCATCAGCACTGCCGGCCGGCCTTTGACCTGCTTGCGGCCAGCTGCCACCAGCATTGCGAAGAACAGTCCCTCGCGTGAACCGTTGAGCGGATGCACTTCGCGGGTGAAATCGATGCCGGGCTTCAGGCTATAACGGCGATCGATCCAGGCGGCGATGGTTTTACGGAGATCATCCGAACCACGAATTTTCGGATAGGTGCCGAGCGTGTCCTTGGCTTCCGCTATCCGATCGACGACGAACGCCGGCATCGTTTCCTTGGGATCACCGGCAGTCATCTCGATGATATTTGCGTGCCCCGGCGGGATCTCAGCCAACAACCGGTGGAGCCGCGTGAATGGTGACAGCACCGCGCCCTTGGCCAATGCCTCAAGTCCTTGCAATTCGCTCATGTCGGATCTCGTTGGTTGGTGGCGGGAAGAGCAAGCACTCGCCTTAACGCTTGTGCGCCGATCACTCAAGTTGACGGGAGCTAGTTTCTTCGACAAAGCGCCACGCGGCGCGACTAATGGCGCTGTGTCCGGCGCTGGCTATTCCGCCTTGATCCCCTTGGCTTTGATTAGCTTTGCCCACTTCGCAGTGTCGCGCTGCATCAGTTTGGTCAGTTCTTCTGGCGTTGAGGGCGCGGGTTCTGCGCCCGAGGCCAGCAGTTTCGCGCTCAGCGCTGGGTTGGTGAGTGCAGCACGCACAGCCTTATTTAGTGCCGCAACAGTCTCCGGCGGTGTCTTTGCTGATACGAAGAACGCATACCAATTATTGGTGTCAATGCCCGTGATGCCCTGCTCGTCCAAGGTCCTGACGTCGGGCAATGCTGGATGTCGCTTGGATGATGCGATGCCCAGAGGCTTCAACTTGCCGCTGCGGACGTGTCCAATCAGTCCGGGTACGTCGCCGAAAAAGCCGGCAATTTGGTTGCCTAATAGGTCCGTGATTGCCGGCGCGGCACCCTTGTACGGAACGTGCAACAACTGAGCGCCCGTGGCATCAATGAGCTGTTCGATGGCGAGGTGTGGAATGCTGCCCAGACCTGATGAGCCCATCGGGATCGAATCCTTTGCGGCTTTCGCCGTCGCGACAAACTCTGCGGCATCTTTTACCGGATTGTCCGGATTGACGACCAGCGACACGGCCGCGAAATCGCGCGTCATGTCATAGGGCAGGTTTTCGTAAAGCGCCGGATTGATCGCCACCGCGCCAACACTGGTGATCCAGATCGTGGTGCCATCGGCTGCGGACCGCATAACTTCGCTCGCACCGATCGCGCCGTTTGCGCCCGGCTTGTTCTCGATCATTACCGTGCGGTCGAGCTCTTTGCTCAGTTGTTCGGCAACGAGGCGGGCGACACTGTCGACGGGACCACCCGGCGAAAACGCCACGATGATGCGGGTGATTTTCGATTGGGCGAGCGCAGCGGTCGAAAGTGCCAGAGACAGAATGGCAGCTAAAATCATTCGATATCGCATGGCATGATGCTCCTAAGCGCGCAGGTACCGGCGGTCGAGACCTCACCCATAAGTCCGCTCATCCGAGATCACCTTGCCGTCATTCGGCAACGTGCCCGGCGCTGCGATCGCAACTTCGCCCTTGAGCTTGGTCAGATCGACGATCGATTGAGCCAGCTTGGCGGCCAACGCAGGATCGGTTGAGGAGCTTTCCGCCCGCAGCGTCATCGCGTCCTGCTCGCCGACTCGAGTGACGACCAAGCGCAGTCGCCCAAGTTCTGGGTGACGCTTGCCGATGGCGGCGATTTGCTCGGGGTGAACGAACATGCCCTTCACCTTCGTCGTTTGGTCGGCGCGGCCGAGCCACCCCTTGATGCGCATGTTGGTGCGCCCGCATGGGCTCACTCCCGGCAGCACCGCCGACATGTCGCCGGTGGCGAAGCGGATCATCGGGTAGTCGCGGTTGAACGAGGTGACGACGACCTCCCCAACTTCGCCTGCAGCGAGTGGCTCGCCGGTACCGGGGCGCACGATCTCCAGGATCACGCCCTCGTCGACGATCATGCCGTCGGTGATGCCGTTCGGCCCGACGCTTTCATAAGCGATGAGGCCGAGGTCGGCCGTGGCGTAAGCCTGCGTGCAGGTGATGCCGCGATCCTTGTACTCCTGGCGCAATGATGGGAACAGCGCACCACCCGACACGAATGCCTTTTTGAAAGATGACGCGTCGCGGCCGGCTTCCTTGGCTTTATCGAGTAGGATTTTCAGGTAATCCGGTACGCCAGTATAGGCGGTAGGTCGTAGGTGCTCGATGGCGTCGAGCTGTTGTTCGGTGTTGCCGGGTCCGGCCGGAATGACAGCGCAACCGAGCGCGCGGGCGCCGGCATCCATGATCCATCCGCCAGGCGTCAGGTGATAGGCGAAGGTGTTGTGGACGATGTCGTGCTTGGTGAAGCCGGCCGCTGCCATCGCGCGCGCCGAGCGCCACCAGTCGGCACCAAAACCTTCCGGCTCGAAGATCGGGCCGGGCGAAACACAAATGCGGCCGACGTTGCCCGGCTCGTTGATCGCGAAGTTGCCGAACGGTGGCGACTTCGATTGCGCGTCCTTCAAATCGGATTTTCGCAGTACGGGGAGTGTCGCCAGTGCCGCGCGTGAGGTGATCGACTTGGCATCGACGCCGTTCAGATGCGCAGCCCACCCCGGCGCCTTGCTCATCGCCCGCTCGATCAGCGACGGCAGCATGTTGAACAGCGCCTGCTCCCGTGAGCCCGGATCGCGCGTTTCGAGTTGGTCGAAGTGGGGGGAGGGCATGGCGGTACTCACAGCACAGGTTCAGCTTAAGGTGTGCTTGTGATAGGGTGTGAGTGCGAACGCGGTCAATTGGAGAATAGGCTGGTGGGTGAAGCCGAAACCAAGCGGATGACAAAGCCGGAGTTCCTCGAGTGGCAGCAGCGCCAAGACAAGCTGTATGAGCTGGTCGATGGCGTGCCGTTTCTGCCGATGAAAATGATGACCGGCGCGTCGAGCAACCATGATCGCACGGTGGTTAATGCGATTGCGCATTTGCGCAACGCGCTGCGCGGCAAGTCCTGCCGGCCAACGACCGATGATATCGCAGTGGACATCCCGGCAGGCGGTTATCGCCGCCCGGACGTTACGGTTGAATGCGGCAAGCCCGGCCCGCGCGATACCACCGCCGCCGAGCCGCGGGTGGTGATCGAAGTGCTGTCACCCTCGACAATGGGGTTCGACCGATTCCGCAAACTCGAAGAATACAAGACAGTGCCGTCGATCCAGGTGATCTTGATCGTCGATACGGAGAAGCCGCAAGTCGTCGTGCATCGACGGGGAGCGAGTGGTTGGACCTTCGAGGCAATCGAAGGGCTAGCGGCGACCATCCGCCTCCCCGAGATAGATGCCGATCTGCCGATGGCTGAGCTTTATGACGGGGTTGGGTAGGGGGTACGTAGGTTGGGTTAGCGCTATTTTCTCGGCGCGTAACCCAACACTATACGAGTGGTCATAGACGTTGGGTTACGGGCATTATACGGTGAAGCGATGTGCATGATCAGCGGTCGCCCTAACCCAACCTACAGAAGCGGATTATTATGATGGGCGGGGTGAATACAGAAAGTGATGTCGATCAGATTATCGCCCAGTTCAAGGCAGAAGCGCTCAATCCAATAGGTCCATGTGGCTCGTGGGTTATCGAGGCCAACATAAAACCTGACCCTCGGGCCGGTTCGAATGATATCCCGGTCCGGCGTGGAACTCGTAAATTTCGCGGAGGCGCAAAAGTCCATACCGTTGGGCTTCACGCTGGAGCAGGGCAACACATTGCTGTTGTTGGGCGTCATCGGAGTGCGCGCGACTATTTGTGGTGTGTAATACCGGTGGTTCTACTGGAGTGTTTGAGATCAAAAGTTTTATACAGTCCAGGCATCGCAAAACTGATGTGTCAGGCGCTAACTGACGGTTCGGATCGTAAGACCCGACCTCCAAGACGCGATTGTTTTTTTGAAACTCTCGAAAAGGCCGAAGCGGCAATGAATTCGATTCAAGCGAACATCGATTACCTATCGAAGCAAACTAAATTAGTAAAGATTGAGGACAGCGATTTGCCTGTTACTTGAATCCCGTATTTTCCCGCCCTCCTCATCCACTTCCTACCCCACCATCTCTGCAACGATTGCATCGATATGCGCGGCGGCGCAGTCGACGGCTGGGAAGCCGGCGGTCGTTTCGTTGAAAACGAGATTGAGGTCGGTGCCGGCAAGTAGGATCGCCTCAACATTTTCGCGAGCGATCAACTCGTGCGCGATTTCACGAAGCTTCGCGACGTTCTCCGGTGATGTTCGCCCCTGCTGCGCCAGTTCCAGATAAATGCGATGGATCTCGTCGACTTCCGCATCACGCGGCCTGACGACATCGAACGCTTCCAGGGCGCCGAATAGGTTCTGATCGATCGTAAAGCGCGTGCCGAACGGCGCTACGCGCTTAAGTTGGCGTTCATGCAGTTTATTGGCAGTCACTTGAAGTATATCGACGATCGGCAACGCGACCCGGCCTCTTAATTGCTCAAGGCAAATGTGCGGGGTGAGGGCTGGAATGGCGAAAAACGTTGCCCCAGCCGACGCTACCTCGCCGGCGAACCCGGCGAGGTACGCCGCCAAGTCTTCGATGCGACCGGCCGTCACTAACGCCAAGGCGTTCGGTGCGTGCGCATGCGCGATAGTCAGCCGAGGCGCGATGCTTCTTTTGGCACACGCCGCGGCGATCGCCTCGTAGTAGATCACCGTCGCCCCAACACCCAAGCCACCAATTAATCCGAAGTGCTTGCTGGATTGCATGGTATCGGCTCCTTACAGATTTAAGGCAGCCAGCGCTTCCGTCTTATGATGGGTACCGGCGCGTAGGTTGGGTTAGAGCGCCCTCTTGGCGGTCGTAACCCAACATATTACGGGTGGTCGAAGTTGTTGGGTTACGGGCGTTAAGCGGCTGAGCGAGGTGCACGTTCAGGCACGCCCTAACCCAACCTACTGCCGCCGTGCTTGTGCATGCAATGAGTCGGCGCATCCACCCTCAAGCCAGCCAACGCTTCCGGCGCTTATAGCTTTTCCCATCGCGGAAATTCTTGCGGTCGCCGGTGCCGACGCCGAGGTAGAACTCCTTGACGTCTTCGTTCTCGCGCAGCGCTTTCGCTTCGCCATCCATGACGACGCGGCCGGTTTCGAGAATGTAGCCGTAGGTGGCGTACCTGAGCGCGACGTTGGTGTTCTGCTCCGCCAATAGAAAGCTCACGCCTTCCTTGGAATTGACGTCGCGCACGATTTCGAAGATCTGCTCGACGATCTGCGGGGCGAGACCCATCGAGGGCTCGTCGAGCAGGATCATCGTTGGATTGGCCATCAAGGCGCGGCCGATGGCGCACATCTGCTGCTCGCCGCCGGAGGTGTAGCCAGCTTGGCTCTCGCGGCGCTCCTTGAGGCGCGGGAAGTAGGCGTAGACTTTTTCAAGCGACTGGGCGATCGCCGCGCGGCCGTCCTTGCGGGTGAACGCGCCGGTCATCAGGTTGTCTTCGATCGACAAGTGGCCGAAGCAGTGGCGGCCTTCCATCACCTGGATGCAGCCGCGCTTGACGAGGTCGCTGGGCGATAGCTTATCGACGCGTTCGCCGTTGAACTCGATCGAACCCTTGGTCACGTCGCCACGTTCGCCGCGGATTAAATTCGAGATTGATTTGAGAGTGGTGGATTTGCCGGCGCCGTTGGCACCGAGGATCGCGACGATGCCACCCCTTGGCACGGTCAGTGACACGCCCTTCAACACCAGAATCACGTGATCGTAGATCACCTCGATATTGTTGACCGAGAGGATCGGCTTTGCCAAGACGGCGGCGGGGGTCACATGAACGATGGGTGCGGCGACGGTGGTCACGGGAGCTACCTCGATTGGTCAGCTTCAAGTCTAGCAAAGGCTTTAGCTGGCGTTCGTTGCCGGGACCATGCAGCAACCACGAGATTATCGCGTTGCTGCATGGTGGGTCCCGGGGACAAGCCCCGGGATGACAGTTGAGTTATTCAACCTTCGAGCAGTCGCGCGGCTCGATCTTTCGCTCGGCGGCGTACTTCGTCGCGGTCTCCTTGATCATCGGGCCGATTACAGCGTTGTCCGCTGTGTACCAATCCGAGATCACCTTCCAGGCCTTGCCGTCCCACTGGTGGACCTTGGCCTTGGCCGCGCCGCCTTCGTGATCAGCACACGAGAACTTCAGTGGCAGAAGCATGCCGTCAAAGCCGAGCTCCTTGATGCGCTCCGCCGTCAAGTTCAGGTTTTCCATGCCCCAGCGAACTTGCTCGCTGGTGAGCGGCTTGTTGCCATATTTCTTCTGGGCGGTACGGATCGACTCGACACCGATCATCGAGTTGATCAGGCCGCGATTGTAAAGCACTTGGCCAACTTCTTCTGGCTTCGCCTGGGTCTTGCCCTTGGCAATCACGTGCTTCTCGATATCGGCATGGATTGCGCCCTTGCCAGCGGTGTGATGCAGCATCAGTGCTTTGTAGCCGGTTGCTTGGTCGCCAGCGGGCGTTACGTCAGGCTCGGCACCTGACCACCACACGCCGATGATCTTGTCACGCGGATAGGCGACGGCGGCGGCCTCCTTGATCGAGGTCGAGTTCATCACGCCCCAGCCCCAAAGCAACACGAAATCGGGCTTGTCCTGACGGATCGACAACCATTGCGACTTTTGCTCGACACCGGGATGGGTGACGGGAATGGCCTTGAATTCGAAGCCGTTGAGCTTGGCGCGTGCTTCGAGAACCGCGATCGGCTCCTTGCCGTAGGGGCTGTCATGATAGACGAGGCTGATCTTCTTGCCCTTGAGCTTGTCGAGGCCGCCAAATTCCTTGGCGACGTGCTGGATCGCAATGTCGGCCGCCGTCCAATAGGTGCCGACGGCTGGGAAGTTCCAGGCGAACACCGAGCCATCGCGGCTCTCAGAACGGCCATAGCCCAGGGTCAGCACCGTCATCTTGTCGCCGGGCGCCTTCTCGGTCAGCGCGAAGCTGATGCCGGTCGACAGTGGCGAGAAGTAACCGGCGCCAGTCGAGCCCTTGCCTTTGAGGCGCTCGTAGCACTCGACGCCCTTGTCGGTGGCGTAGCCGGTTTCGCATTCCTCGAACACGATCTTGACGCCGTTGATGCCGCCATCGCGCTCGTTGATCATGGTCCAATAATCGGCAACGCCGTTGGCGAACGGAACGCCATTGGGTGCGTAGGGACCGGTGCGATAGACGAGGGCTGGCAGGAACTGCTCGTTCGCCTGGGCCATCGCTTCACCGGCCATCGCAACGCCGCCGAGTGCGGCGAGCGTTAGGCCAAGTAGTTTGCGGGACATCGTGTCTCTCCTCCTGAGTTGATCTTGCCGGCACCGCCGGGAACCTTTTTGATGCGAGCCTTATTATTGGTTTTAACCCTGCGCCGCCGCTCCACTTTGCGGCACATTGTTTCGATCGAGGGAATTTGGCCGCGTTAATGCGGGAACGGCCAAAGCCTCAATTTCTCCTTCGCCAGCGACCAGAGCTTCGCAAATCCATGCGGCTCTTTGATCAGCAGATAGCAGATCAACGCGCCGGTCACGATGAACACCAGGTGCGATACCGTCTCGACCGAGACCGGAATGCCGAGCGCATGCGGTACCTGATCGAGCAGGATCGGCAGGATCAAGATGAATGCTGCACCCAGGAACGAGCCCAAGATCGAACCCAGGCCGCCGATGATCACCATGAATAAAATCTGGAACGATCGGTCAATGTTGAATGTCAGCGGCTCCCACGATCCCAAGTGGATGAAAGCCCACAGCGCGCCAGCAACGCCGATGATGAACGACGATATCGCGAATGCCGTGAGCTTGGCGTATAGCGGCCGGATGCCCATGATCTCGGCCGCTATGTCCATGTCGCGGATCGCCATCCATTGGCGGCCGACCGAGCCACGCACCAGGTTCTTGGCCAGCAGCGCGAACACGGTAACAAACGTCAGGGTCAGCATGTAGCGTTCGAGCGGTGTGCTCACCAGATAGCCGAGGAACTTCAGCTCCGGGGCGTTGACCGATCCGGATGGCGTGTAGTTGGTGAACCACTTCACGCGGATGAACAGCCAGTCGAAAAAGAACTGCGCGGCGAGTGTCGCGACCGCTAAATAGAGCCCCTTGATGCGCAAGCTCGGAATTCCGAACAGGATTCCGACCACGGCCGACGCGCCGCCACCCAGCAGGATTGCGATCACCAATGGCAAGCCGGGCACCCGCAGCGCGAAGTTATACGAGGCGTATGCGCCAATCGCCATGAAGGCGCCGGCGCCGAGCGAGATCTGCCCGCAGTAGCCGATCAGGATGTTCAGGCCGATCGCCGCAAGTGACAGGATCAGGAACGGGATCAGTAGGGCCTTGTAGATGTAGTCGTGGCCGAATGGGCCGACATTAAAAAGCGTCAGCAGCGGCACGCCAACGAAGGCGAACAACAGCACGATGCCCAGTCCGATCCGGTCCTGACGGATTGGAAACATCGACATATCGGCGGCGTAGGTCGCTTTGAACTGACCGTTCTCGCGGTAGAACATGGGGTCGTATCCTTCAACTTTTCAGATGCGCTCGATAATGCGCTCGCCGAACAGGCCTTGCGGCCGCACGAGCAGCACGCAGAGTGCCAAGACATAAGCGAACCAGTATTCGATACCGCCCCCCATCATCGGCCCGAGATATGCCTCGGCGAGTTTCTCGCCGGCACCGATAATCAGGCCGCCGATGATGGCGCCAGGCACCGAAGTAAAGCCGCCGACGATGAGAACTGGCAGTGCCTTCAAGGCAAGGAAGGTGATCGAGAACTGCACGCCGAGCTTGGTGCCCCACACGGTTGCGGCGACGAGGGCGACGAGACCGGCGACCAACCAAACCACGAACCAGATCCAACCGATCGGGATGCCGACAGATTGAGCGGCAGCATGATCATCGGCGACAGCACGAAGCGCGCGCCCGGTCTTGGTGCGCTGGAAAAACACCGCCAGCACCACCACAAGCGCGCCAGCGATCAAGCCGCCCCACACGTCGAGCTTGTTGATCAGGATGCCGCCGTCGAACACGCTCTCCAGCGCGAACCAGGCATCGGTCGGGTAGAGCTTGAGCGGATAAACGTCCGAACCGAAAATCAACTGCGCCGCACCCTCGATGATGAAGGTGGCGCCAATCGTCGACATGAAAAGCGTCAGGCCGTCCTGATTGATCAGCGGTCCGAGCACGAAGCGTTGGATCAGCCACGCAGTCGCGGCCATGACGAGACCAGCGAATATCAAAGCCAGCACGACCGCAGCGGCGAACGGCAAGCCGTGCGCGACGAAGAAATCGAGCGAACGCACCAGTGCAAGTCCGGCGAGTAACACCATCGCGCCTTGCGCGAAGTTGAACACGCCGGATGCCTTGTAGATCAGCACGAAGCCGAGGGCGACGAGCGAATAGAGTACGCCGGCCAACAGACCACCGCTCAAGACCTCGATGAAATTACCTAAAGCTACCACGCGAGTGCTCTCCTACTTGTTTTCCCTCTCCCCGTCTCTTTACGGGGAGAGGGCAGAGGCCCGTTTGGCATTTCGCCAAAAGGGCCGAGGGTGAGGGGCGGCTACTTGCTCAGTGCCTGTTGCTGCCCCTCACCCCAGCCCTCTCCCCGTTCCAGTGCAGTGAACGGGGAGAGGGAGAATTAAATCAATGCGCAACGCCCAGATAAGCGTCGATGACCTTCTGATCCGCTTGCACTACGTCCGGTGTGCCGTCGGCGATTTTCTGGCCGTAGTCGAGCACGACGACCCGATCCGACAGATCCATCACCACGCCCATGTCGTGCTCGATCAGCGCCATCGTGGTGCCCATCTGCCGATTGATGTCGATGATGAACCGGCTCATGTCCTGCTTCTCTTCGAGGTTCATGCCGGCCATCGGCTCGTCGAGGAGTAGCAATTCAGGCTCCATCGCCAGAGCACGGCCTAGTTCGACGCGCTTCTGCAGACCGTAAGGCAGTTTGCCCACAGGGGTCTTGCGGATCGCGTTGATCTCGAGGAAATCGATAATCTTCTCGACGACTTCGCGATGGCGCACTTCCTCGTCCAGCGCAGGGCCCATACGCAGCATTTGCCAGCCGATCCCCTTGTTCATTTTCAAGGTGCGTCCGGTCATGATGTTGTCGAGCGTGGTCATGCCTTTGAACAAAGCGACGTTCTGGAACGTGCGTGCGATGCCTTGGCTGGCCGCGATATACGGGCGCATTTGTTGGCGCTGTTCGCCCTTGTAGGTGATGGTACCGACTTGCGGGTGGTAAAAGCCGTTGATGACGTTGAGCATCGACGTCTTGCCGGCGCCATTCGGCCCGATGATCGCCCGGATCTCACCGCGCTTGATGTCGAACGATACGCCACGGATGGCTTTCACGCCGCCGAATGACAACGATACGTCTTTCACCGCTAGAATGATGTCTTCTTTAGCTGGGGGCGCATTTTTCGATTGATCGACGTCGGCTTTCATTCCGCAGCCTCCTTGACGGGGGTCTGCGACGCGTATGCGTGCAGCTTCATATCGACGATCCGCACATCACCCTCGATCATGCCCTTGCGACCGTCTTCGAAGGTGACTTCGGTGCGGATGCTGGCGCGCGGCGAGCCGTCGTAGAGCGCCTTGATGAACGGCGCGTAGCGGTCGGCGATGAAGGGGCGGCGAACTTTCTGCGTGCGCGTGAGTTCGCCATCGTCGGCTTCAAGCTCTTTATGTAAAATCAGAAACCGCTTGATCTGCGAGCCAGCAACGCGGGGCTCTTTCGACAGCGCCACATTGAGTTCGTCCACCCGGCGCTCGATCATCGCGTAGACTTCCGGGTGCGACGCCAATTCCTGGTAACTGGCATAAATCACGTTGTTTCGCTCGGCCCAACTGCCGACCGACACGAGATCGATGTTGATGAACATCGTCACGTAATCACGGCCATCGCCGAAGGCCACGGCTTCCTTGATTTCGGGGTAGAACTTGATGCGGTTCTCGAGATACTTCGGCGAGAACAACTCGCCATTGTTCAAATGCCCGACATCCTTCGCCCGGTCGATGATGCAAAGGTGGCCGCGTCCATCGATAAAGCCGGCATCGCCGGTGCGGACCCAACCGTCGGCGGTCTTGGTCTCGGCTGTGGCCTCATCATTCTTGTAGTATTTTTGGAATACGCCCGGGCTCTTGAACAGTACCTCGCCATTGTCGGCGATTTTGATTTCCACGCCTGGACCGGGCTTGCCAACCGTCTCCGGGTGGACTTCGCCGTCGGGTTGCAGGGTAATGAACACGCTGGCTTCAGTCTGCCCGTACAACTGTTTGAGATTGATGCCGAGCGACCGGAAGAACGAAAATAACTCGGGTCCGATCGCCTCGCCGGCCGTGTAAGCCACGCGCAGGTTGGACAGCCCCATGCGATTGCGGAGTGGCGCGTAGACGAGTTTGTCGCCGATCGCGTATAGGAGCCGGTCCGCAGCGGGAATGTCTTGGCCATTGAGCCGCTTTTCACCGGCGCGTTTGGCGACTTCCAGAAAGTACTTGAACATCGCTTTTTTGGCGGGCCCGACGTCTTCCATGCGCACCATGATCTGGGTCAGCATGTTCTCGAACACGCGCGGTGGCGCAAAGAACGACGTTGGTCCGATCTCGCGCCGGTCTTCGATCGCCGTTTCCGGGCTCTCGGGGCAGGCGACGCAGATACCGCCAGCAAACGCTTGGCCGTAGGAGAAAATATGATCGCCAACCCATGCCATCGGCAGGTAGGCAACCATAGTGTCGTCGGCGGTATAGTGATCGAAGATGTTGGCGTTCTGGCCAGAGAGTACGACGTTGTCGTGGCTGAGCATCACACCTTTGGGCCGCCCAGTGGTGCCGGAAGTGTAGAGCATAACGCTGGTATCGCTGCCTTTGCCGAGTGCGATCTCGGCTTCCCACCAATTGGCGAGCTCTGGCTTCCGGCGCAGCTCGTCGCGACCGATGGCTTGAATGTCGGCAAATGACTGGAGCTGCTTGTGGTCGTAGCCTTTGAGGCCGCGGGGATTACAGTAGGCCATATAGCGTAACGTTGGTACGCGGTCGGCGATCGATTGCAGTTTGTCGACCTGCTCCTGGTTCTCGACGATGGCGAAAGCGGTCTCGGCGTGGGTCAGAACGTAGGCGATCTCATCGGCGACCGAGTCTTGATAGACCGGTACGGGGATCGCGCCGAGCGCTTGCGCGGCCGTGAATGCCCAATAAAGCCGAGGGCGGTTGTCACCGACAATTGCGACTGTCTCGCCACGTTTCAGGCCAAGAACATAGAGTCCAATCGAGAGGGCGCGGACTTCTTCCAGTGCCTGCGCCCAGGTCCAGGTTTGCCAGATGCCGAGATCCTTCTCGCGCATGGCTGGGCGATCACCGAATATGGCGGCGTTGCGCAACAATAACTTTGGAATCGTATCGTGCGCCGTTTCAATGGTTCGGGACGCTGTCGTCTCGCTCACTCAAATTCCTCCAAATACAATCAATCGGAGCTTTGGGCTCGTTTTTATGAGTGTGTACATGGGTGATCGGCGGTTATGCAAGTTAGCCTGAAGTACGATGGTAACTGAGCAGGATCGGTGCTGCACCTGAGCGCTTTGGCGGGGGTGTCACAAAATTGAGAACGACCGGCCTTAAACAACTCCCCATTCATCTCCATGGGTGGCGGTACGATGGGTCGCCGCGCGCCGGATCAGCAATTTCATGCTCACGTTCAACGTGAATTTGTAACAGCCTGGCTGCGGTTAAGCATCGTGCCCATTGCATCCTTGCAGCAATCTAGACTAACGCAAACCGGCCGCGCTGGCCGAGGGGACGCTTCAAAATGCAAATTCGTTGCACAAAATTAACATTGCTGACGATCGCAACACTGTTTGCTCTGCCTAGCGTGACGATTGCCCAAGAAGGCAAACTTACGCTCTACACCAGTCAACCGAATACGGATGCGCAGCAAACGATCGATGCGTTCAGGGCTAAATTTCCCAAGGTCGAGATGACGTACGTGCGTGATGGCACGCCTCGCGTCATGGCAAAATTGCGTGCTGAAATCGAAGCCGGTCAACCGCAAGCCGATGTTCTGCTTATTGCCGATGCGGTGACTATGGCTGGACTGAAGGCAGAGGGGCTGTTGCTCGCGCACGACGCGGCCGATGTCAGCGCTTATCCAGCCGGTCTACATGACGGCGGCAAGTCGTGGTTCTCGACTAAGTTGATCACCACCGGCATCGTATACAATACCAAAGCACCCTTTAAGCCGGCGTCGTGGCCGGATCTATTGAAGCCTGAAGCCAAGGGGCTTGTTGTCATGCCCAGCCCGCTGGCGTCTGGCGCGGCGTTGATCCATGCGGCAGCACTTACTGGCAATCTCGAAGGTGGCTGGTCCTACTACGAGAAACTGAAAGCCAATGGGGCGGTCGCGGCTCAAGGCAATGGCGATGTGTTGAAGCAAGTGGCCGGCGGCGAGAAGCTATTCGGCATGATTGTCGACTACTTGCCGATCCGCGAGAAAGCGAAGGGCTCCCCGCTTGAATTCGTGTTTCCAGCCGAGGGCGTGTCGGCCATCGGTGAGCCTGTAGCAATCCTCAAGAACACCAAGAACCCGGTCGCTGCCAAAGCGTTCGTCGATTTTCTGATATCGAGGGAAGGCCAAGAGTTGGCTGCACGCCAGGGTTATATCGCAGTGCATCCAGCCGTCGCCTTGCCGCCCGGATATCCAGATCGCAGTGCGATCAAGATCTTGCATGTCGATGCTGCCAAAGCGCTCGCGAACGAAACCGCCAATAAGAAGAAGTTTGGCGAGATCTTTGGTCAGTGAGTGAACGGGGCGGGCCGTCGAGCGATTGGTTGCAACACGAAGGCCGCTGGCTCGAATGGTGCGTCGGGCTCATTGTTGCGGTGTTTTGCGCGGCACCGCTAGTCAGGTTGCTGTGGGGAGCGGTCTTCCGGCGGACAGGGTTCGATCTCGCCGCGATGGTCGAGAATCTGACATCGCGTTCCGCACTCATCGCCACGTTGCACACGATCGACGTTGGTTTGTTGTCGGCGCTGGGTGCAACCTTGCTCGGAGCCATTGTGGCAGTTGGGCTCGCTGCGACCGATATTCGTTGCAAGCGCGCGATCGCAATACTGTTCGTCGGATCGCTGCTGGTAGCGCCGCAGGTGATGGCGCTGGCCTTCAAAACTTTGGCTGGACCATCCTCGCCGTTGCTTGGTTTGCTGGGACTTGCACCGCCTCTGGGCACACCCAATCCGATGCTTGGCAAGTGGGGCATCGTTGCCGTTTTGACGCTGCATCACGCCCCCCTCGCCGCGATCACGATCGCGAGCGGCCTACGTGCCATTCCGCAAAGCCTGATCGACGCGGCCCATATTGACGGCGCTTCACCCTGGCGGATTCTCAGGGCGGTGGTGCTGCCTCTGCTGCGTGTGCATTTGATCGCCGCCGGATTGCTGACGTTCGTCGCGGGGGCCGGTAATTTCGGCATTCCAGCGCTCCTTGGGGTGCAGGCAAACTACCTGACCCTCCCGACGCTGATCTACCGGCAGCTGGCGAGCTATGGACCCTCGGTGTTGGCGGATGTGGCGGGGCTGTCGGTTCTTGCAGGCGTTGTTGCAGCGGCCGGCATCCTGTTGGCGGTTTTGATGCGACGACGCGAGCCGGCAACCATTCAAGCCGACGTTCGGTTTCGTCCGTTTTGGCGGCTTGGGGGTTGGCGACCGTTTGTCGAAGGTGGCATTGCGATACTGGTGTTGGTTGCGGCTATCCTGCCAGCGCTATCTCTCATCGCCACGGCTCTCGTTCCAGCTGCCGGCGTGAAGTTGAGTTTGGCCACCGCCACTTTGTCGAAGTTCCGCGAGGTTCTGGCAGTGCAGGATGTGACGGCACGGGCATTTCGAAACTCGTTCTTGTTTGCCGGTTGCACTGCGATCGTCGCAACCCTCCTGGGAATGCTCACCGCCTACGTCCTCGAACGGCGCATGAAGCGCGGCCGGACGATCGTCGCGTTGTTGATCCAATTGCCGTATGCGCTGCCCGGCGTGGTGCTCGCCATCGCGTGCATATTACTCCTGCTGCGGCCGTTGCCGCTGATTGGCGTCAGTCTTTACGGCACGCCCTGGATCATCCTGTTCGCCTATCTCGCGCGCTTCCTCGCGGTGCCGCTGGAGCCACTGCGTGCCGCGATGGCCTTGCTCGAACGTGACCAGGAGGAGGCCGCAGCGCTGTGCGGAGCAACGCTTATCGAACGGCTGCGGTTTATCGTTCTTCCAGCGCTCCTACCGTCGATGGCGGCGGCGGGATTATTGGTGTTCCTGATGGCGTTCAACGAACTCACGGTGTCGGCGCTGCTTTGGTCAGCCGGTACGGAAACGCTCGGTGTCGCACTCCTGAGCCTCGAGGACGCAGGTTTGAGCGGCGAGGCAGCAGCCGTGGCGGTCATCACGGCCATATTTGTCGGCGCGATTATTGCGGCTCTCAATCGTCTGGAAGTATATTTGCCGGATGGAACGTTACCCTGGGCGATGCTGGGCGCCACGCCGCCGCTGGATTCTCATCTGCGCCCGTAGTAAGCCCGCTGCATAACGACGAAATCTGAACGCTCGGGAGCATCCTATGGCAACGGAATTGCATCATTTTATCGGCGGCAAAAAGGTCAAGGGCACGAGCGGCCGCTTCGCCGACGTATTCTGGCCGATGACCGGCGAAGTTGCAGCCCGCGTGCCGCTCGCTTCCAAGGCCGAACTTGCCGCCGCCGTGCAGAACGCCAAGGCAGCCCAACCCGCTTGGGCCGCGACCAATCCGCAACGCCGCGCCCGCGTGTTGATGAAGTTCATCGACCTCGTCGCCAAGCACAATGATGAATTAGCGCTCACACTCGCGCGCGAGCACGGCAAGACGGTCCCAGACGCTAAGGGCGATATTCAGCGCGGCATCGAAGTCATGGAAGTTTGCCTGGGCGCGGCCCACATGCTGAAAGGCGAATTCACCGATGGCGCCGGTCCTGGCATCGACATTTATTCCATGCGCCAGCCGCTCGGCGTAGTTGCTGGCATCACGCCGTTCAACTTCCCCGCCATGATCCCGATGTGGAAGTTCGGCCCGGCGCTCGCGTGCGGCAACGCCTTTATCCTCAAGCCGTCGGAGCGTGATCCGGGTGTGCCGCTGCGTCTCGCCGAGCTGATGATCGAGGCCGGGTTGCCGGCTGGCATCCTCAACGTCGTCAATGGCGACAAGGAGAGCGTCGACGCCATCCTCGATGATCGCGATGTAATGGCGATCGGCTTTGTCGGTTCGACGCCGATCGCCGAGTACATCTACAGTCGTGGCTGCGCCAACGGCAAACGCGTGCAGTGCTTTGGCGGTGCGAAAAACCATATGATCATCATGCCGGACGCCGATCTCGATCAGGCCGTCGATGCGCTGATCGGCGCTGGGTACGGCGCGGCCGGCGAGCGTTGTATGGCGGTGTCGGTTGCGGTGCCGGTCGGCAAGGCAACCGCCGATCGTTTGATGGACAAGCTGATCCCGCGCGTCGAGAGTTTGAAGATTGGCCCCTCGACCGACGCCAGTGCCGACTTCGGACCGCTGGTCACCAAGGAAGCCTTGGCGCGCGTGAAAAACTACGTCGAGGTCGGCATCAAGGAAGGCGCGAAACTCCGCGTCGATGGCCGTGGCTTCAAGATGCAGGGCTACGAGAACGGCTTCTACATGGGCGGCTGTTTGTTCGATGAAGTGACGAAGGATATGCGCATCTACAAGGAAGAAATCTTCGGCCCGGTGTTGTCGGTGGTACGCGCCAAGACCTACGAGGAGGGCCTCGCGCTCGCCAACGATCACGAATACGGCAACGGCGTTGCGATCTTCACGCGTGACGGCGATGCGGCGCGCGATTTCGCATCCCGCGTGCAGGTCGGTATGGTCGGCATCAACGTGCCGATCCCGGTGCCGCTGGCCTACTACACGTTCGGCGGCTGGAAGCGCTCCGGCTTCGGCGACCTCAACCAGCACGGCCCGGATGCGTTTCGGTTCTACACAAAGACGAAGACCGTCACGAGCCGTTGGCCGAGCGGCGTAAAAGACGGCGCCGAGTTTGTGATTCCGACGATGAAGTGAGTGGGGGGAATGGCAGTTCCAAAATATGAAGCGATCATGCTGCCGTTGTTAAAGCGAATGGCAGCAATCGATGGCGAGGCCAACGTAGCGGCAGTGCTGCCTGACTTAGCTCGAGAGTTTGGCCTAACCGACGAGGAAATGCAGGAGCGCCTTCCAAGTGGCGGTCAAACATATTTCGCCAATCGTTGTCATTGGGCTAAATTTTATCTTTCGCGTGCAGGCCTGCTCGAAGGCGAACGTCGCGGTTACTTCAAAATCACAGACGATGGTCGTCGATTTTTGAAGCGGAACCCGTCATCTCTAGATCGCAAAGCGTTGATGGAGATCCCGCAATTTGCCGAGTGGTGGAAAAAGACGCCTGAGAATCAGGCGGAATCGAAAGTCGTCGACGCCCATGCTGACCTGGTGGATATCAATGCCGTAACGCCCGACGAGCAGATCGATAGCGCCTCCAAGCAACTGGATGCGGCGCTCGTGGCCGAATTGTTGTCTCGTGTTCGTGCAGTGCATCCAACCCAATTTGAGCAGATCGTGGTAGATTTGTTGATCAAAATGGGTTTCGGCGGGGGAGACGATGAAAGGGGCTTCCACAGGGGCCGTAGCAGCGACGGAGGTATTGACGGTATGATTCAGGAGGACGCTCTCGGACTGGACGCCGTCTACATTCAAGCAAAGCGCTATGCCGACGGTGTTTCGATCGGCAGGCCAACGCTGCAATCATTCATCGGCAGCCTCGTCGGCGAGCGAGCAACGAAAGGCGTCTTCGTCACGACGTCCTCATTCACGCGCGAAGCGCGCGAATACGTTAAAACCGTGCAACATCGTGTGGTTCTGATCGATGGCGAAGAACAGGCAAAATTCCTCGTTAGATACGGTGTTGGCGTGCGTGAGGATCGGCGCATTTTGATCAAGAAGCTCGACGAAGATTATTTCGCCGACGTATGAACTCCCAAATCTCCACCACTGTCATCCTCGGGCTTGTCCCGAGGACCGAGGGAGCGGCACGTTCGATGCTCCAAGTTGGCGTAGTCTGTGCCAGCGACAACCACTCTAACCACTTGAGTTCGCGGATCGGTGGGTCCTGGGCACGAGGCCCAGGATGACAGACTTCGGGTTGAGCCTTTTGCTTCCTTCCCCGTCCATGCTAATCTTCTAAGATGACCCGCACCGAAATCATCTCAGCCGTTGATGCACTGAAGCCGGAACTCGCCGCCTTCAATGTCGCGTCATTGCGTCTGTTCGGATCGCACGCGCGGGATGCTGCGAACGACAAGAGTGATGTCGATCTGGTTGTTGCGTTCCGTGGCTCGGCGACCTTTGATAATTACATGGGATTGAAGCTATTCCTAGAAGATCGCCTAGGATGCGATATCGATCTCGTGACCGAGAGTGCCATTCGGCCAGAACTGCGGCAGACGATCGAGCGGGACGCAATTCGTGTCGCGTGATTGCCACCTACGATTGTCATAGATTTCGCCGGCTGTAGTGTGGGTCTATAGTTCAGATATCGGCGAATGGCCGCTGTCCCAACCCACATCCACCCACCCCATGAACGAAGATGACAGCGAGCAGCGCGGACTTTGGGAAGCACCGGCGGTGATATCGCCGCATAGCGGTCATCGCGAGCGTTTGCGTGATCGCTTCACGGGTGGCGGCCAATATTATCAGCCGCACCAACAAGGTCGAAGCACCGATGCGAGATCCGTGAGTGAACACCCGCACTGCCGCTGCTCATTAGCCGCAGGACATCGTGAAGCATGGAAAAAAGTGGTGAGGTCCGCGAAAGAACTGGCATGTGTTCAGTTGAGTGAGACTACAATGTATCGAACAGTAAATGCGATAGCAGCGATGTGCGCGTTTGTGGCCGGATCGTCGGCGGCGCTGGCGCTTGAGTGCGGTGGGCCGGAAGATATTCTGCGCTACATCCCGCAGGAGGATCGTGCCGTCTCGCGAATGGTTGCAGCGAACGTGCTCGCGCGCTCCGATCTCGCGTTCGAGGGCCGGCTGGTCAAAGAAACGCGAACGCCGCCCGTGTCTACCGGTGCATCGGGTCCGGGTTTTGGCAGCACCCTCTATGAGTTCCGCGATGTCCGGTGGCTCAAGGGTCCGAAGCTAGGTCAGAACGCGGACAAACTTAGTTTCTTCAAAATTTGGTGGTGCACCGATTGCGAAGCCAAGCGCCTGGTGACGGTGCACGACAAAAACCCGTTGCCGGACCGGGTTTGGCTCGGAGATTGGCCGCGCGCCTACGACCGGGCCAAGGCAAAAACCGAGTATCAGATCGAGCCGGATGTCGCCGCGGGCTTCTGCGATACCGGATGGGCACAGTCCGACGATAAGGATGTGCAAAGCGAGCTTGATCTGGCGATCGAACGAATGCGCGCGGCCGCCGCCCAAGAAGCTCAAGATATCGCGGCACTAGCGAAGAAGTGATGGGTAACTTGAGGCGCGATATATCCGACCCCCAATTGAGTGGTTATTGCGCCGCCGGTGTTAGCGACTGCGTGTGCCACCAGCGCTTGTCATCGATGGCGCTGCCTGTAGTGTGAGTACTCAATGCGCATCGGCGATACGCTGCCGCCTCAACTTCGACCGCCCACCTCATGAACAAAAACGACAGCGAACAGGGCGGACTTTGGGAAGCACCGGTGGTGATATCGGCGCACACGGGGCATCGCGAACGCTTGCGTGATCGGTTCATGCTTGGTGGCGACAAGGCACTGCCCGATTACGAAATGCTCGAACTCGTGCTGTTCAACGCGATCCCGCGCCGCGATACCAAGCCACTCGCCAAGGAGCTGATCGCGCGGTTCGGCACATTTTCCGAAGTCGTCTCAGCGCCGGAGACGCGACTGCGCGAGATCAAGGGCGTAAGCGACCGGGTGGTGACCGAACTAAAACTGGTACGAGCCGCCGCGCTGCGCCTGATGCAAGGCCAAATCATGGAGCGCAAGGTGCTGTCGTCGTGGGATCAGGTGGTCGCCTACTGTCGCGCGGCGATGGCCTATGAAGCCCGCGAGCAGTTCCGCATCCTGTTCCTCGATAAGAAAAACAATCTGATCGCCGACGAAATGCAGCAACAAGGCACGGTCGATCACACGCCGGTTTATGTGCGCGAGGTCGTCAAACGCGCGTTGGAGTTGTCGGCGACCGCGATCATCCTGGTCCACAATCACCCGTCAGGCGATCCGACACCGTCGCGTGCCGACATCGACATGACCAAGATTATCGTAGAAGCCGCAAAGCCGTTGGGTGTGCTGGTGCACGACCACATCATCGTCGGCCGCGACCGAGTGGTAAGCTTCAAGGGACTGCGGTTGATGTGAGCTTTTTGTTGGCGACATCCGACTCTGCTTCCACCGAGCCGGCCGGAAGTCGCGGCTCAGACGGCAATATCCGCCCGGCACTCATGGTGAGCGTCCGATCCGCGAACCGTTCGGCCCAATGCAACCGCTGCGAGCGCCAACAGTCTGAACATAGTTACTTAACTCCATCGAGCTGCGGATGCTCAGACGTCATAGCGGTCAATTCGGTCACGCGTTATGACAACTGCTTGATTGGGCTCGTCCACACGTCTGTTCGGGCGGCACTTGCTGCCACACGAAAAACCTTCCATATGCACGGGCTGCATAGCTCATCCAACCTGCCCGGAGCCGCCGATCATGGCCACCTCACTCCCAGTCGCCAAGCACGCGCACGTCATTATCCTAGGCTCCGGACCTGCCGGCTACACCGCTGCGATTTATGCGGCGCGCGCTATGCTCAAGCCGTTGCTGATCCAGGGCATCCAGCCCGGCGGGCAACTGACCATCACCACCGACGTCGAAAACTATCCCGGTTTCGCCAAGGCGATCCAGGGGCCTTGGCTCATGGAGGAGATGAAGGCGCAGGCGGAACATGTCGGCACCGAAACCGTGATGGATCACATTACGTCGGTCGATCTGGAAAACCGGCCCTTCCGCCTCGAAGGTGACAGCGGCGACGCCTACACGTGCGATGCACTGATCATTTGTACCGGTGCCCAGGCCCGCTGGCTCGGCATCCCGAGTGAAGACGACTTCAAGGGCTACGGCGTTTCGGCTTGCGCGACCTGCGATGGGTTTTTCTACAAGGGTAAGGATGTCGTGGTTGTTGGCGGTGGCAATACGGCCGTCGAGGAGGCGATTTTTCTCACCAACTTCGCCCGCAAGGTCACCGTGGTGCACCGGCGTGACAGTTTTCGCGCCGAGAAAATTCTGCAAGAGCGGTTGTTCAAGAACCCCAAGATTTCGGTGGTATGGGATACCGCGGTCCATGAAATCGTCGGATCGAATGATCCAAGAAATGTTCGGGGAATCCGGCTCGAAAACGTCAAGACGGGCGTCGTAACCGAGCGCACTGTCGACGGGGTGTTCATAGCCATTGGTCATGCGCCGGCAACTGAGCTGTTCAAGGGCAAGCTTGAAATGACGAAGTCCGGTTATCTGATCACCAAGCCGGACTCGACCGCGACGACTATTCCAGGCGTCTATGCAGCAGGCGACGTGAAAGACGAGGTGTATCGCCAAGCTGTGACTGCCGCCGGTATGGGTTGCATGGCCGCTCTTGAAGCCGAAAAGTGGCTCGCCAGCCTAGGCGCCAGTCCTGAGGCAACGTATTGAATACCCCAAACTGCCAAAGCCCTTGTTTTTTGAAATAGGGCTCGTAACCTGCGACCCAACGAAAAGAAAAGCCAAAAAACGACAAGAAACGCCGTGAACCTGCAATTTCCGTCTTGAAAAACTAGTCATAAATGCACGCGTTTGCGTCTCCAGCGCTAGCCAGGAGGCGCGGCGTCTAGCGCTGTTTTGCGCACTCCCGAAGGACCTCCGCCTATGGATTGGGACAAGCTGCGAATTTTTCATGCCGCCGCCGAGGCTGGCAGCTTTACCCATGCGGGTGAGGCGCTGCGTATGAGCCAGTCGGCGGTCAGCCGGCAGGTCTCCTCGCTCGAAAAAGACCTCGGCATAGCGCTCTTTCACCGGCATGCACGCGGCCTAGTCCTCACCGAGCAAGGCGACATGCTCTATCGCACCGCCAGCGATGTCATGAACAAGCTGCAGACGGCGGAAACGCTTCTTGCCGATACGACCACGAAACCAACAGGCGAGCTTCGCATTACCTGTCCGATCGGTTTGGGTACGGTGTGGGTGACACAGCGCTTGCGCGATTTCATCGAGCTCTACCCCGATATCCGCGTGGATTTGATCTTGAACGACGATCAGATCGATATTTCCATGCGCGAAGCTGACGTCGCCATCTGGACGCGCGAGCCGGAGCAGGCGGATTTGATCCGGCGGGCGCTATTTACGATGAAGGTTCGTGCGTTCGCATCGACCGGATACGTCCGCAAGTTCGGCACGCCGCAATCGCTCGAAGACTTGGAGAAGCACCGCTTCGTATCATACGGCGGGACGCCAGCGCAGCATTTGTCGGTCATTCGCTGGTTGGAAACCGCAGGGCGTGACGGCAAGGATCCACGCGTGCCGGTCTTTCGCGCTAACAGTGTCGTGGCACTCAAGTATGCTGTGCGGGCCGGCATCGGCGTCGGCTTGATTCCGGATTATCTGACCGGTGAGGAAACCGATTTGGTGCCAGTGTTGACGGAAGTTCAACTTCCGACCATTCCGATCATCTTCGTGTATCCGGAAGAACTGCGCACGTCGAAGAAGGTGCAAGTACTGCGTGATTTTCTTGTGTCAAACGCTCGCAATTGGAAGAATGCCTGACCACCCACACCTAGTTTTCGTTTCCACGCGCATGTCATTTTCATGGCATGCGGGCATCGCATATCCGACATGTGACGTTCTCGATTGCCGCGCACGCAAGCGAGGCGTCTACTCTATGCAGCTGTGACGGAACAGCTAATGAAGGCAGTACCCTCCCTTTGATGCCTTCACCCGCCCATGATCGGCGGGATGACCTCAAAACCGGGCCTGGAGCAATCTGGTTGCCCGGCTTTTTTTGCGTTTGCAGGCCTTCTCTTATCGATCTGTTTGCAACAGCGCGGTATCGCGCTATCAGTTGCTTAGATATTCCCATGAGCCGGTGCCCAGGACCTCAAAACGATGCCACAAACGCTGTACGATAAAATCTTCGCTGACCACATCGTTGCTCGCGAACCGGATGGCACGTGCGTGCTGTATGTCGACCGCCATCTCGTGCATGAGGTGACCAGTCCGCAGGCATTTGAGGGTCTGCGTATGAGCAACCGGAAAGTTCGCGCGCCTGGCAAGACGTTAGCGGTCGTCGATCACAACGTCCCGACATCCGACCGCAAAAACGGCATCGCCGACGAGGAAGCGCGCATCCAGGTCGAGGCCCTGGCCAAGAACGCCAAGGACTTCGGCGTCGAGTATTTCAATGAACTCGATCGGCGCCAGGGTATCGTTCACGTGATCGGACCCGAGCAAGGCTTTACGTTGCCCGGCACGACGATCGTTTGCGGTGACAGCCACACCTCGACGCACGGCGCTTTTGGTGCGCTGGCCCACGGTATCGGCACCTCGGAAGTCGAGCATGTGCTGGCGACGCAAACGCTGATCCAGAACAAGGCAAAGAACATGCGCGTCACGGTCGACGGCGTTCTGCCGGACCACGTGACGGCGAAGGACATCGTGCTCGCGATCATCGGCGAGATCGGTACTGCAGGCGGCACCGGTCACGTCATCGAATATGATGGCGAAGCGATACGCGCGCTATCGATGGAGGGCCGCATGACGGTCTGCAACATGTCGATCGAAGCGGGCGCACGTGCGGGCATGATCGCGCCCGATGCCAAGACGTTCGAATATCTCAAGGGCCGTCCGATGTCGCCGAAAGGCGCCGCCTGGGACCTCGCTATGAAATACTGGGAGACCTTGAAGTCCGATGAGGGCGCGCACTTCGACAAAGTCGTGAAGCTCGATGCCGCGAAGCTGCCGCCAACGTTGACCTGGGGCAACAGTCCGGAAGATGTCGTGGCGATCACCGGCGTCGTTCCCGATCCGGCGAAGGTTGACGATGACGGCCGTCGTGCATCGATGGAATTGGCGCTCGACTATATGGGCCTGACGCCCGGCACCAAGATGACCGACATCAAGATCGACCGCGTATTTATCGGCTCCTGCACGAATGGCCGCATCGAGGATTTGCGCGCCGCCGCCTCGGTAATCCAAGGCAAGAAGGTCGCCAGCACGGTCAGTGCGATGATCGTGCCCGGCTCCGGTCTGGTGAAGGAGCAGGCCGAAGCCGAGGGTCTCGACGTGATCTTCAAGGCGGCTGGTTTCGACTGGCGCGAGCCGGGTTGTTCGATGTGCCTGGGCATGAATCCTGACCAGCTAAAGCCGCGCGAGCGTTGCGCATCGACCTCGAACCGCAACTTCCAGGGCCGTCAGGGCCGCCTGGGACGCACCCATCTCGTGTCACCGCAGATGGCCGCCGCCGCCGCAATCGCCGGGCACTTTGTCGACGTGCGCACGTGGGAGTGAGGGTCGCTGAACTTGCACACCTCAATACCATGCTGACCCGTGGCGCATTCGAAGCGTCCAATCGCAGGAACCCTCTCCCATGAACTCCCGCCCCAACGGCCGTCCGTTTTTCTTTGCGCCCGGTCCGACCAACATCCCGGACCGCATTCTGGGCGCCATGAACAAGCCGACGATGGATTTTCTGGCGCCGGAGTTTTTGACGATCCATGCCCGCGTGCATGAGGGCATTAAGAAGGTGCTGAAGACCAAGCAGCACCTATTTATGTACGCCGCCAACGGTCACGGCGCATGGGAAGCAGCGCTCGCAAACACACTGGCGCCGGGGGATAAGGTGCTGTCGCTCGAGTCGGGCTACTTCTCTGCCAACTGGGCGACGATGGCGCAGGAACTTGGGCTGGTGGTTGAGGTGTTACCGGCCGACTGGCGCACCGGCGTCGGCCAGGACGCGATGATCAAGCGCCTCAAGGCCGACCCGACCGGCGAGATCAAAGCCGTCCTCGTCGCCCATAACGAGACAGCAACTGGTGTCGCCACGCCGTTGCTGGAAGTTCGTCAAGCCCTCGATGAAGCCAAACACAAGGCAATGTTGTTTGCCGATACGATTTCCTCACTCGGCTCGTTCGACTTCCAGATGGATAAATGGGGCGTCGATATCGTCGTCGGCGGCAGCCAGAAGGGGCTGATGATGACGACGGGTCTCTCATTCACCGGTGTCAGCGATCGCGCGCTCGAGTTGTCGAAGCACATCAAGACCCGCCGCAGCTATTGGAGCTGGGCGGATATGCTTACACGTCAGCCGCAGAAATTCCCCGGCACGACGCCCGTTCACATGTTCTTTGGCCTCGATGAATCGCTCAGTATGATCGAAGCTGAAGGCCTAGATGCGGTGTTCCGCCGCCATCGCCGCTATGCCAACGCAACGCGCGCCGCGATCGCTCATTGGGGCGGTGGGACTGTCAGTGGCGCCACGGTATCGGAGGCCGGGATCAAGGGCAGCATCAAGTCGTTGGAACTTGTCTGCGCGAACCCAAAGCGCATGTCGGATTCCGTGTCGGCGATCTTTACGCCGGATGGTCACGACGCCAACGCGCTACGAGCGCTAACGCAGAGCCGATACAATTTGACGCTCGGAGGCGGGCTTGGGCCACTGAATGGTCGCGTTTTCCGTATCGGCCACATGGGTGATCTGAATGAGCCGATGATGCTCGGCGCCCTTGCGACATTGGAGCTGGCGTTCAGCAGCGCGAAAGTCCCGCATCAGCCAGGTGGTGTTGATGCTGCGATGAAATCGCTTCTTGATGCCTGATTTTTCGGCACCTTGAATGTTGTACAGGCCATCCCCATCGGTTCACGCAAGTGTCACGGGTCCCCGACTATTTGGGGACTTAAATCGGCATCCGATCTAGGTTAAAGGAACGGCAAATCAACTGCGCACTGTTCGGTGCGCATTTTGGCGTTGACGGTGCTTTGGGCTGCCGGCGCCTGCATTCACGAGGATCACACCCACTATGTCACGAGAAGCGCAGAACGACGTCTTCGCGCGCACATCCTTCCTGAACGGCGTCAATGCCGCCTACATCGAGGAAATGCAGGCTCTGTACGAGCACAATCCCGGTGCGGTGAACGACGAGTGGCGACTATTTTTCCAGTCACTTCAGGATGAAAAGTCGAATGGTGCCGCCGATGCCAACGACGGCCCCTCCTGGGGGCGCCCGCTCAATGAATTGAACAGTGCTGGTAATCCCGACTTGATGGCGGCCCTAACCGGCGACTATGGCACTGCCGAGCGGGTCATCCAGGCGAAAATCCAGTCACGCGCAACTAACGTTGGTATCGATCTGTCCGGGTTTGCATCGTTGCGGGCGACGCAGGATTCGATCCGGGCGCTGATGTTGATCCGCGCCTACCGCGTGATGGGGCATCTGGTGGCCGACCTCGATCCGCTGGGGCTCACCGAGCGCAAGGTGCATAAGGAATTGAAGCCTGAGACGTATGGCTTCACCGAAGCTGACCTCGATCGCCCGATCTTTATCGACAAAGTGCTGGGTCTCGAAACGGCGACCGTGCGCCAGATCCTGAAGATCTTGCGCCGCACCTATTGCCGCAAGATCGGCGTCGAATTCATGCACATCACTTCGCCGCTGCAGAAGGCGTGGATCCAGGAGCGGATCGAGGGCGAAGAGAAGGAAATCAAGTTCACCGTCGAGGGCAAGAAGGCGATCCTCAACAAGTTAATCGAGGCCGAAAGCTTCGAGAAGTTCGCCGAGGTCAAATACACGGGCACCAAGCGTTTCGGCCTCGAAGGGGCCGAGACCATGATCCCCGCGCTGGAGCAGATCATCAAGCGCGGCGGGCAGCTCGGTATCAATCAAATCGTGCTGGGTATGGCCCATCGCGGCCGCCTCAACGTTCTTGGCAACGTCATGAGTAAGCCGTTGCGCGCGATCTTCAACGAGTTCAAGGGCGGATCGTTCAAGCCTGATGATGTCGAAGGTTCGGGCGACGTGAAGTATCATCTAGGCGCATCGTCCGATCGCAGCTTCGATGGCAACAACGTCCATCTTTCGTTGACCGCGAATCCGAGTCACTTGGAAATTGTTGATCCGGTTGTGCTGGGCAAGGTGCGCGCGAAGCAGGACCAAAACGGCGATACCGAGCGCACCACTGTGTTGCCACTGCTGATCCACGGCGACGCAGCGTTCGCCGGTCAAGGCGTGGTCGCTGAATGCTTTGGCTTGTCGGGTTTGAAGGGCCACCGCACCGGCGGGTCGATCCACTTCATCATCAACAACCAGATCGGCTTCACCACAAATCCGCGCCTGTCACGCTCGTCGCCCTATTGCTCGGACGTGGCGCGCATGGTCGAGGCGCCGATATTCCACGTCAACGGTGACGATCCGGAAGCCGTGACGCACGTCGCCAAGATCGCCATTGAATTCCGTCAGAAGTTCAAGAAGCCGGTCGTGATCGACATGATCTGCTATCGCCGCCACGGCCATAACGAGAGTGACGAGCCCTCGTTCACTCAGCCGCGTATGTATACAAAAATCAGAGCGCTACCGACGACGGTGACGCTTTACGGGCAAAAATTGATCGACGAAGGCACGCTAACCTCAGCCGATGTGGACGGCATGAAGGCCGCCTGCCGCGCCCGTCTCGATACTGAGCTTGCAGCCGCCGACGGCTACAAGCCGAACAAGGCAGATTGGTTGGATGGCCGTTGGTCCGGGCTCGGCGCCGATGAGGACGAAGCCCGCCGGGGCAATACCGGCGTCGCGCTCGATGTGCTGCGCGAGGTTGGCCGCCGCCTGACCAGCATCCCGAATGATTTCAACGCGCACAAGACAGTCCAGCGTCTGCTTGATCGCCGTCGCGAGATGATCGAGCAGGGCGAGGGTATCGATTGGGCGATGGCCGAAAGCCTCGCGTTCGGCACGCTTCTACGTGAGCGCTCGCCTGTTCGCTTGTCGGGCCAAGATGTCGAGCGTGGCACCTTCTCGCAGCGTCACTCGGTGCTCATCGATCAGGTGTCGGAACGCCGCTATACGCCGCTCAAGTACGTATCACCGGATCAGGGCCGCTTCGAAGTCGTCAACTCGATGTTGTCGGAAGAGGCAGTGCTCGGGTTCGAGTACGGTTATACGCTGGCCGAACCCATGGCGTTGACCCTGTGGGAAGCTCAATTCGGCGATTTTGCTAACGGCGCGCAGGTGATCTTCGATCAGTTCCTGTGTTCAGGCGAGCGCAAATGGTTGCGGATGTCGGGACTCGTCTGCTTGTTGCCGCACGGTTACGAGGGCCAGGGGCCGGAGCATTCTTCGGCTCGGTTGGAGCGGTTCCTGCAAAATTCGGCCGAGGACAACTGGCAGGTCGCCAATTGCACAACGCCCGCCAATTATTTCCATATTCTGCGTCGCCAGATCCGTCGCCAGATCCGCAAGCCGCTCATTTTGATGACGCCAAAGTCGTTGCTGCGTCACAAGCGGGTGATTTCGAGCCTCGCCGATATGGGTCCCGACTCATCATTCCATCGCGTATTGTGGGACGATGCCGATGCGAAGAAGTCTGTCGCCGCAGCCGGCACGATCAAACTGAAACCGGACGCCGAAATCCGCCGCGTTGTGATGTGCACGGGCAAGGTCTACTACGATCTGTACGAAGGCCGTGAAGCTGCCGGCATCGACGACGTTTACATCCTGCGTGTCGAACAACTGTATCCGTTCCCGGCGCGCTCGCTGATGGCCGAACTTGGGCGCTTCCCGAATGCGGAAGTCGTCTGGTGCCAGGAGGAGCCTCGTAATATGGGCGCCTGGTCCTACATCGAGCCAAATGTCGAATGGACGCTTGGACAGATCAATGCGAAGGCGAAACGGGCGCGGTACGTTGGACGGGCAGCAGCGGCATCGACCGCCACCGGCCAGTTGTCGCGGCATGTTGCCGAGCAAAAATCTCTTGTAACAGACAGTCTTTCGGTCTGATCGACGGTTTGAGTAACATAAATTTGCAACTTGGATCGTCCGCACGGGCGATCTCATTTTTGAGGACCTGACTATGGCCGTTGAAATCCGGGTGCCGACACTCGGCGAGAGCGTGACCGAAGCAACGGTCGGCAAGTGGTTCAAGAAAGTCGGCGATCAGATCAAGATCGACGAACCGCTATGCGAGCTCGAAACCGACAAAGTGACCGTCGAGGTTCCCGCGTCCGTTGCCGGAGTGTTGGCGTCGATCGACGTGGAACAAGGTACGACCATCGCCGTCGGCGGCTTGTTGGGTACGATCAAAGAGGGGGCAATGGCATCGACGACACCGGCAGCGTCTGCTCCCGCTCCCCAGGTTTCAGCAACATCTGCCGCCAAGCCAGCTCCAGCCGCCACCGCCAAGACCGATATGCCACCTGCTCCGTCGGCTCGGAAAATCCTGGAAGAAATAGGCATTAATCCGGCAGACGTCGCCGGCTCCGGCAAGCGCGGTCAGGTGCTCAAGGAAGATGCCGCGGCGGCTGCCGCCAAGCCTCCCGCTGCGCCGACTCAGACCCAATCTCCGGTGCCTTACACGGCGATGACGCCAACACCTGTTCCCGCCTCGCAAATTCGCCATGCCGCACCGGCCAACGATGCCGCACGCGAAGAGCGCGTGAAGATGTCCCGGCTGCGCCAGACCATCGCGCGCCGCTTGAAGGACGCGCAAAACACCGCCGCGATGCTGACGACGTTCAACGACGTCGACATGAGCGCGGTGATGGCGATGCGCACGCAGTATAAGGATTTGTTCGAGAAGCGTTACGGCATCAAGCTCGGCTTCATGGGCTTTTTCGTTAAAGCCTGCTTGCAGGCCTTGAAGGAAATCCCGGCGGTCAATGCCGAGATGGACGGCACCGATATCATCTACAAGAATTACTATCACATCGGCGTCGCGGTCGGTACTGACAAGGGACTCGTGGTGCCGGTGGTGCGCGAAGCTGATCGCCTTAGCCTCGCCGAAATCGAAGGTTCGATCGCTGGTTATGGCAAGCGTGCTCGGGACGGCAAACTCGGCATAGAGGACATGCAGGGTGGCACGTTCACGATCTCTAACGGCGGCGTTTACGGCTCGCTGATGTCAACGCCGATCCTCAACGCACCGCAGTCCGGCATCCTCGGCATGCACAAGATCGAGGAGCGCGCGGTCGTCCGCAATGGCCAGATTGTCGCCCGCCCGATGATGTATCTCGCACTCAGCTACGATCACCGTATCGTCGATGGCAAGGAAGCCGTGACGTTCCTGGTGCGCGTCAAAGAGTGCCTCGAAGATCCGCAACGTTTCGTATTGGAACTGTGAGTTAGCCGCCGAGATGGGCCAATGGGTAGCAATTTCGGAAATCGTCAGGAATCTGGCACTGGCGATAGCGGCCGGGGTCGGTGCGATTTTGGCCTGGCGCCCACTTTCACCTGCCTCCTTGCAGGCAAAATCAGCAGGCACGCAGGCGGATCTCGCCCGACGTGGACACGTTACTGAGCTCTTCAATCGAGCCGCCGGGCAACTTCGAGACCCAAATCTTGAGGTTCGCTTGGCGGCAATTTTCGTGCTGCGGGAGACAGCTAAGGATTTTCCTGATCTTTCTGACCCTGTTTTTGAGTTGCTTCAGGCTTATTTGAGGCAAAGTAAGATAGACTACGGTGATGAGGAACCGCCCATCGACATTGCCGAGGCAATGAAAGTGTTGAGGGGCAGATTAGGAGGTTCGTGATGCTGAATTTGCATACCCGAAAGAGCGGGCCAAAGCTCGATATCCATGGCGCTTTTGTGCGGCGCACCGATCTGAGTGGTGCGTCACTGCGCTATGCCAACTTGTCTGGTGCGGACGCCACCAACGCGATTTTCCGCGGCGCTGATTTTGCCGGGGCAAATTTGGCAGGTACGGTTCTGTGCGGCGCAGACCTAAGCGAAGCGAAGAATTTGACGGTCGAGCAGTTGGCAGTTGCTGTGATCGACGAAAAGACTGTGCTGCCCAGTTACATTGACCGAACTCGCTTGAAGTCATCGCGATAATTCTCGAAAGTTTTCATGACCTACGACCTCATCATCATCGGCGCTGGTCCGGGCGGCTATGTTTGCGCGATACGGGCATCGCAACTTGGTCTCAAGACGGCGATCATCGAGAAGCGCAAAACGCTTGGCGGCGTGTGTGCCAATGTCGGCTGCATTCCGTCGAAGGCGCTTCTGCACGCGACCGAATTGTTCGATGAGGCCGGTCACGGCTTCGCGGCGTTCGGCATCGATATTCCGGCGCCGAAGCTCAACTTGCCGGCGATGATGAAGCACAAAGCCGACACCGTCGCCTCGAATGTCGGCGGCGTGGCGATGCTGATGAAGAAGAACAAGATCGACACGCACTACGGCACCGGCGTCATCACGGCGCCGGGCAAAGTGCGCGTCACAGCCGACGACGGCAAAACCTCTGATCTCGACGCAAAATCCATCGTGATCGCCACCGGCTCCGATGTCGCAGCATTGCGCGGCGCCGATGGCCAACCAGTCGCGTTCGACGAGAAGATCGTCATTTCATCAACCGGCGCGCTGGAGCTGGAGAAGGTCCCGGGTCATCTCATCGTTGTCGGCGCCGGCGTCATTGGCCTCGAACTCGGCTCGGTGTGGAAGCGGCTTGGCTCTAAGGTCACCGTGATCGAGTTCACCGATAAATGCCTCGGCGGCATGGACGCTGAGCTAGGCAAGCAATTCCAGCGCTTGATGGAAAAGCAGGGCATGGTGTTCCACATGTCCTCGAAAGTGACGAAGGTCGAAAAGGCCGGTGCTGGAGCAAAGGTAACGTTTGAACCAGTTGCGGGCGGCGCTGGGTCGGTCATGGAATGCGATGTTGTGCTGATCGCAACCGGCCGCACGCCATACACCACCGGGCTCGGACTAGAAGCGGTGGGCGTTGCCACCGAACGCGGACGGGTTGTGATTGACGATCATTTCGCAACCAACATTCAAGGCATCTATGCCATCGGTGACGTCGTGCGCGGGCCGATGCTTGCTCATAAGGCGGAAGAAGAAGGCGTTGCCATTGCCGAACTTCTTGCCGGCCAAGCGGGGCATGTGAATTACAACGTCATCCCCGGCGTCGTGTACACCTATCCGGAAGTCGCGTCGGTTGGTCAAACCGAGGAAGAATTGAAAGCCGCCGGCATTGCCTACAAGGCCGGTAAATTCCCGTTCATGGCCAATGGCCGCGCGCGCGCCAATCGCACGACGGATGGTTTCGTGAAAGTGCTCGCCGATGCCACGACGGATCGCGTGCTGGGTGTGCATATCCTTGGCGCAGGTGCTGGCGATTTGATCCACGAAGCGGCCGTGCTAATGGAGTTCGGTGGATCGTCGGAGGATCTGGCGCGCACATGTCACGCCCATCCAACGATGAGCGAAGCCGTCAAGGAAGCGGCGCTATCAGTCGAAAAGCGCGCCATCCACATGTAGTCAATACGTCTTGTGCATGCGGTATGCGCACGACGGGGAACTTGATCAACTCAATGAGGGTGTCATGTTGCGCATGTCCACACTGGCCGCTCTAACGGTCGGATTGCTAGTCGCTGGTTGTGATTACATTCCGGCGTCATGGTTGAAAAAAGTATCGAGCCTGACAAGCGGTGCCATCTCCGCCAATTCGTTCAGCGGCACGATCCAGGCGGAATTCGTGATTCCAGTGAAGCCTGACGACAATTTCCGCGATATGAAGCTGCTGAACGCGATCACGTATGTTGATCCGCGCGGCGTCAAGTGGGAGGTTCCGGCCGGCTACATCACCAATGGTGCATCGGTACCGTGGGGCCTGTGGAACATTGTCGGTGGACCCTACGATGGTCCATATCGCGACGCGGCGGTCGTGCACGACTATTATACCGAATTCAAATTACGTCCCTGGGAAGACACCCACCGTATGTACTACGAGGCGTCGATCGCGCGCGGCATTAGTGAGTCACGCGCTGGTGTGATGTATGCCGGCCTGCTCGTCGGTGCCGATCGTTGGGATCCGCCGGCCGCTGGTGCGGTTGTCCCCAAGAAGGCGCAGATGATGCCAGGATCATTCCAACTGGCCCAAGTGCCGCCGCCAGCAACGAATAAACCGATCGCTCCAGGCGCAACACCGACCGTCAATCAGCAAGAGTTGTTCAACGAGTTGAAGGTTTGGATCGAGCGTGAAAAGCCGACACCCGATCAGATCGCCAAGCGCGTCGAGGAATTGCGCAAGGCGCGCGGCATGCCGTCAAAACCGAAGTGAGCTCCAGCCTGGCCATCTGACGGTTCGCAATGGAATTGAGTGGCCGTGCAGAAAGCGACGACAACCCCGCCTATTGAGCAACGCCCGCTATTGGGCGTCGGACTCATGGTCGCAGCGATGCTCGCCCTGCCGATCATGGATGCAGCGGCGAAGTACATGTCGGGGCGCATTCCGACGCTTGAATTGGTCTGGGCACGGTTTTTCTTCCATACGGCGATCCTGACACCGTTGGCGCTTTGGCATTATCCGGTTCGAGCCTTGGTTCCGCAGCGCGCGGGTCTGCAAACCGTTCGCGCATTGATGATTCTATGCGCGACGGCGTTGTTCTTCAGGGCGGTCGCGTCGATGCCGCTGGCCGATACGCTGGCGGTATTCTTCATCTACCCGTTCGTTATCACGGCGTTAGCGCCTTGGGTTCTGGGCGACCGTGTCGGTGTATGGCGGTGGACCGCGACGATCATCGGCTTTGCCGGCGCATTGGTGATTATTCAGCCGGGCTTCGCTTCACTTTCATACGGCGTGTTATTCGCGATCGGCGCCGGGCTTTGCTACAGCTTTTACGCACTGAGTACACGCAAGCTCGCTGGCATCGATCGGCCGTTCGTTACGCTGTACTTTACCGGGTGCGTCGGTCTGCTGGTCACGAGCTGCATTTTACCTGCGGTCTGGGTGATGCCTGGACCGGGAGATTGGGCGCTGATGGCCCTAATCGGACTGGTCTCGGCCGCCGGTCATTACTGCGTGATCCGGGCATCTGAGAATGCACCGGCGTCGCTGCTGGCGCCCTTGGCATATATCGAGATCATCTCGGCGACCCTGCTCGGCTATTTCATCTTCGCCGACCTGCCCGATCGCACGACGTGGATCGGCATCGCGATTATCGTGGCTAGTGGCGCGGTGATCGCGTGGCGTGAGAAAGTTCGCGGCGTCGCCTAAATTTGCGTGTCCCACTGCGTGCGGGCAAAACCTGGATACGTTTCGGCGACCTCCCGCGCAACACGCGTGCGCAACAATGTCAATGCATCGGCCGCCAAGGCTTTCGTGTGAGGTACATCGGCTGGCGCGTCGTATTCGAAACCGGTTGCCGCGCGGACGTCAGCCGCACTTACACCTGGATGCGTACTTTCCAGACGAAACCCGCCGCGTGCCTTTTCGAACGAGAACGCGCACAGACCGGTGACCAGCGCATACGGGCCGCCGGGCCGATACTCGCCTTCCGGTGATGTACCGGTGGCGCTAATGAAATCGACTTTGGGCACCAGCGTGCGCGGTGAATGCTCTTCGCGGAACAAGATGACGCGAGGGATCAAGTGATAGAGGTAGGCAGATCCGAACGATCCGGGAAACCGCACCTTCGGCTTTTGCGGATCGCCCAAACCCACAAGATTGATATTGCCGTGACCGTCGATCTGGCCGCCCGATAAAAAGAACGCATCGATACGCCCCTGAGCTGCGCAGTCGAACAGCTCGCGGCCACCATCGGTGAACGGATTGTGCGCCTCGCTGCCGAGCAATGACACGCGCATCCGGCCACCCGATAGCGCGCGCGCCAGCAGTGCGGCCGAACCTGGGATCGGCGACGATGAGCCAACCGCCACATGGCCCAAGCCTTCCAGCAGGCGAGCAATTGCACCGATCATGATCTCGGGCGTCGATGGAAGTTGGACGTTCATGCCAGCACGGAGTCCATGATGTTTTCATCGAGCCACTCCCGGAAGCCGGTAGCGGTTTGTGCGGCGCGGGCATAACGCGCGATCGCGTCCGCATCGGCTGGATAGGCACCGGCCAGGCCAATCGGATCGGCGCCGCGCGGCGCATGGGCAATGCCGCTAATGTACATCGCCGGGATCGTGCCGGCGGCCTTGGCATCGTCGACGAGAAAATCGCCATCGACGAACTCCTCCACGGTGACGAACGTTTCGCGCGACGCATGCGCCATCAACATCAGTTCGCGCCTAACGCCGATCCACACGTTGCCTTGCCGGTCGGCGTAGCGGGCGTGGAACAGCGCCACATCGGGACGGATCGCGGGCACAATGACGATGCGGTCGCCGGGGGGCGCTAGCGGATTGTCGATGACTTTCCAATCGGGCCGGAGCTTAAGCAAATCCGAGCCAAGAATGCCGCGCAACGGCATGAACGGAATGCCCTTCTCTGACGCCTGCAATCCGGCGTGAATAACCGGGCACGTCGCATCGCGCATCTGGATTTCGCCGGCCTTCATCGCGGCGACGAAACGCGGCGGCGTGCCATGCTCGCCGAGTGTCAACGCGGCCGCCTCCATGATCGACACGCAGCCCGCGCCGATCAGCCAGTCGGCTTGCACACCACCGGCCGGCACGCCGATCAAATGCAGATTGCGCGCGCGCCGCCGGATCAGGGCGGCGACAGCTGTCATCGCACAGCCCGAGTAGTCTGGCGGAATCGCAATCGACGCGCCATCGGGGATGCGGGCCGCAAGCTGTTTGACGCTAATAGGCGCGGTGTTGGGCATCATGGGCGGTGTGTCCTCGATAAAGTACCACCCATTACAGACCTGTTTGTCGGCCGTGTGAAGGGGGGGGGCTCGGGCATGCGTGATCGGCGCGGATGGGCCATCGCAGGGGCCAATGATAGCGGTTCGGCGTAATCTCGCGAGAGTACACCGAACCATCTAGCAGGCCGCCGGATCAGTTCGATTTTGCGAGAAGCGTCAGAGCTGCCATCACGTTGACCTTGGCACCAGTGGGGATGGCGGCTAGATCGACGAAGAAGTTGTTGTTGTGGTTGGAATAGGGAAACGGTTTGCCGGCCTTTTGCGCAGCTTGAAATAATTCGACAGGCGCCACGCCGATGAGCAAAAAGACATACGGTGCCTTCACAGCATCCATCGCATCCTGGAAATCCTCAGATCCCATGACGGTTGGAAAGTTGTTGACGACCCGGCCAATACCCAGCAGCGCCGACAAACTGGGGTTCACAAGTTCGACAAGCTTCGCATCATTGATCAGCGGACCGGAGCCACCCTTCATCTTGCGGACCGGGAAGCGCCCCGTGTACTCTGCCGTCGCCGTCCGTGTCGGCATCTTGTCTGGTTCAACGCCCGCACCGATTGCGATCCCATTGTTGATCTCGTCGATCCGCTTCAGCATCGTCTCGCGAACTTCGGGTTGAAGCCAGCGCAGGTTGAGCTTCAAAGTCGCTGTTTGCGGGATCACGTTGTTATCGCGACCCGCTTGGATCGAACCTACCGTCAGCACTGCGGCTGATTGCGGGTTGACCGTGCGACTGATGATCGTCTGATAGGCGAGGACTGCTTGCGCGGCCATTACCACCGGGTCGATGGTCATCTCTGGCGTCGAGCCATGACCGCCGACACCGGTGAATGTTATGTCAAGCTGATCGACACCGGCCATACGCACGCCAGCGGTATTCGAAACGTAACCAACCGGCCCGGGGGCGGTATGACTTGCAAGAGCGAAATCGGGTTTCGGGAAACCACGCTCCCAAAGACCGTCCTTGACCATCGCCTGCGCACCCAGTCCGATCTCCTCCGCAGGCTGGGCATAGACGACAAGTGTGCCGGACCATTCAGCTTGTAGGGTTACCATGGCCTTTGCTAGGCCCAGCAGCCAGGTCACGTGGGCGTCATGTCCACACGCATGCATGACACTGACTTCGCTGCCGTCGGCCTGCTTTTGCGGCTTGGTCGCAGCATAGGGCAGGCCTGTATCCTCAAGCACGGCATTCGCATCCATGTCCGCGCGAAACCACAGCGTACGGCCAGGCCCGTTTTTTAGGATGCCGACGACGCCGGTTTTTCCGATGCCGGTCGTCACTGCAAAACCGAGACTGGTGAGTTCCTTGGCAACAATGCCCGCGGTACGCGTTTCAGTAAACGCAAGCTCTGGGTTCTGATGTAGATCCTTGAAGATCGCGGTCAGCCGAGTCGAATCTGCGTCAATGGCTGCGTTGACCTTGGCAATGAGAGCCGGCTTTGGAGCTTGGGCGCTGGCATAGCCGGAAAGATTGACGACCGCGATGGCGAGTGTCACGCACCGTATAAAATTACCCATTGTCCGTTGAACTCCGCAGGTCGCCACGCCCAACCGCGATCGGGGCAGCAAGTTGATCGGTTGCAAAACTGCAATATCAGTGTTCGCCCCATGCTGAAAGATGCAGCAAGTGCTAAGTTGATTTCACTTCAGTAAATGGCGGGGTAGCGTTGCTGTGCCCAGCAAACGAAAGCGCTACATGAAGAGTACGACAAGCGGATTGATCAACGGCTTGCTCGGCGTACTGATCTTTAGCGCCTCATTGCCGGCGACACGCGTGGCGGTGCTGGAATTCGATCCCCTGTTTGTGACCGCAGCGCGAGCGGCGATCGCCGGCATACTAGGATTATGCCTGCTGCTCGTGTTCAAAGAAAAGCGCCCGGCGCGCGCAGATTTCATTCCGTTGGCGATTGTCGCGTTGGGCGTGGTCGTTGGATTTCCGTTACTGACGGCCCTGGCGCTTCAGCACATCACTTCGGCGCACTCCATCGTCTTCATCGGACTACTACCGCTCGCGACAGCGATCTTCGGCGTGCTGCGCGGCGGCGAACGGCCCGGCCCGGCTTTCTGGTTGTTTTCTGGACTTGGCAGTGCCCTCGTTGCGGGTTTCGCGCTAACTCAGAGCATGTCTGTATCGCCCATCGGTGACGCACTGATGCTCGCAGCTATCATCGTTTGCGGACTTGGTTATGCGGAAGGCGCAACGCTGTCGCGGACGCTCGGTGGTTGGCAAGTTATCTCGTGGGCACTCGTGATCGCACTTCCGGTCATGTCGCCGCTGGCTCTTATGCTAATGCCGTCGTCGTTTACCGGCATTAGCAATGCGGCGTGGTTTAGCCTCGCCTACGTGTCGCTGTTCAGCATGTTGATCGGGTTCGTGTTTTGGTATCGCGGCTTAGCGCAAGGCGGCATCGCGTCGGTCGGCCAATTGCAATTGCTACAGCCATTCTTCGGCCTGGCTTTAGCGGCGGTTCTGCTCCATGAACCGGTGAGCGGGTTCATGCTCGCGGTCACGGTCGGTGTTATCTTTTGCGTGTTCGGTGCACGGCGCTTCGCTTGAGGGGATGCGAGCCGCCTTATCATCACCACTTATCCCACCAGCTTTAACCCGACGATCGAGGCGATGAGGGTGGAGAGGAAAAGCAATCGCAATGTGGTGGCAGGCTCGCCGAAATAGACGAGCCCGATCAACACGGTGCCGGCCGCGCCGATGCCGGTCCACACCGCGTACGACGTGCCGAGCGGGATCGTCTCGGACGCCTTCATCAGCAGGTAGAGACTGAGCGTCGCGAACACCACAAAGGCCAGCAGCGGCAGCGGGTGTCAACGCCGACTGACGTTGCCCCCAGATGGCACGAAAACCAGGGGCGATGCAGCGCTGTTCGATACTGTTGATCGCCAAACTGGCATCGGCGCCGATCTGGTCAGCAGCGCTCTCTGATACCTCATCCCATCAGTCAAGCTTTCAAAATGTTTTGTCCTGCAATGCCTTTGCGCGCAAACACATTTCGAGTGTCGATCACCAGCCGGGCCTCACGTTGTATCAATGCATAGTCGATCTTGTCGTGATCAGTCGAAATGACGACTGCGTTATAGGTTCCCAGCGTGCCTGCTTCGAGGGGGACTGCATATCGTCCAGCGAAGCCGGCATGCTCTCGCATCCGCGGAATTTGCGTCACGTGGGGATCATGGTAGTCGCAAATAGCGCCGCCACGCTCGATCAAGTCCATCAGTTTAAACGACGGGCTTTCACGCACGTCAGAAACATTTCGTTTGTAGGCAAGGCCGATGATTAAGATACGCGCTGAGTTTAAGCCCTGGCTAAACCGCTTATTGAGCGCATCGATCAGCCGATCGATCACATACCGTGGCATCGCCGTATTGATCTCACCCGCAAGTTCAACGAATCGCGTGCTGATCTCAAACTCGCGCGCCTTCCATGTTAGGTAGAAAGGATCGATCGGGATGCAGTGACCGCCGAGGCCCGGTCCCGGATAGAATGGCATGTAGCCAAATGGCTTGGTTTTAGCTGCGTCGATCACCTCCCAAACGTCAATCCCCATGGCCTCATAAACAACCTTGAGTTCGTTGACCAAGGCAATATTGACCGCTCTGAAGATGTTTTCAGTAATCTTGACGGCTTCCGCGACTGCACAGGAGGATACTGGCACTACTCGTTCAACGACGGCACCGTAGAAGGCCTGCATCAACCGCGACGCGTCTGGCCCGTCGCCTGCAACAACCTTGGGGATCGTCGCAGTCGCGTAGTTCGCGTTACCTGGATCCTCGCGCTCCGGCGAGAACCCAACAAACAGATCGATGCCAGAGCGCAACCCGTTGGCTTCGAGGATCGGCTGTAGGATCTCGGATGTCGTGCCCGGATAGGTGGTTGATTCGAGGACAACGAGCTTACCCGGCGCAAGATGGGTCGCGATGGCGCGTGCCGTCGCTTCAACGTATGTCAAATCCGGCTCACGATGCCTCGTAAGTGGGGTCGGCACACAGATGATAATAACGTCACAGGCGCCGAGTTCGGTCATATCCACCGTGGCGCGAAAGCGACCAGTCGCTCGTGCAGCAGTCAAGTCTGCCTGACTCACGGCGTCTATGTACGACTTACCGGCGTTGAGGCGTGCCGGTTTTATGGGGTCGATATCGAAACCGACCGCGTGGAAGCCAGCCCGAACAACGGCGATGGCTAAAGGCAATCCGACGTAACCCAGCCCAATTACGCCGATCAGCGCGCTGCGCGTATCAATACGGTGCAATAGTTCGGCAGCAAACCTCTCCGTGTGCATGCCTCTAGCCTCCGTTCGATGTGAGTTGCGACGACAAATTTGAAGGCAAGGCTCGCACGCGCAAACGATAACTGAAATCCACTGGTGGCTTGATCGAGGACGTTGCTATTGTATGAGAAAGCGTATTCCGTCAGAAACCACATGCTGCGATCGTCGTCAAAATAATCGCTTATCTTCGCCGGCTCTCTGGGGCAACCAGTTGACGGCGTCCCTCGAGTTACCAATCTTGTGGAATCCGCCCGACGCACCCTACCGATCAGTAATCGATTGTCCAGCCAACGCATGGTGCGCGTCGTGCCACATCATTCCCTGTGGATGAGAAGATGTCTAACGTGCGTGCCAGAAGCATAAACCGTTTGCGATGGTCGGCAGTTTGATGTGTGGGTATTGTGCGAAGCGCATATCGCTTGAACTGCACGTCTTGCCGATGATTTATGAAGGCTGGATGCTTATCGCAATTCTGGGTAAGGAGCACGTTGGTAATGGCCAAGAAGCAGAAGTCGCGAAAGCGAACGCCAGACGCGCAATTGATCGTTGACGCCGACAAAATTGAAACACCGGCAGCCGCAATTGCTAGCTGCGATGAGAAATTCAAGATTCGATTGCCGACCAGTCCAAGCCTCACGTTCAATTTTACGATTGTCGAATTGGACAGGACGATCCGGCTTCTGCTCAAGCACCGCGCCGGCTTCGCCAAAGGAAAGTCACAGCCAGCGCCGATCGGAGTTCGGGTCGAGGGGCTGCGCAGACCGACAATAGTTGTCAACCGAGATGGAATGTTGGACGAGACCATATTTCACGTCCAGCATCCGGGCTTAGGATGGTTCTCCTTCACCCTAAGCGAAGAGCAAGTGACCGGGGTGCTGCGGGTGTTGGCGGATCATCAATCGCAGCGAAAAGCGGCGAAACCCAAGCCAGTCAGCAATTGACTGCTGGCGCTGCGATGATTGCAGCCATGATAAAGCGCGCCGATAGGACGCTAGTCAAAAAGCAGAGTGAAGAAACAAACACGCGTTCAGTAGCGCTTAACGACAAAGTCTAGCACAAGCAGGGCTGAACAACGGCCAACTGCTGCGTCGATGGCCATTAGCGACGGTTACGTTAAGTCTCATCATCCATTCCAGCGTTCGAAAGTGCGCAATCAATTCGCTCAAGCAGAGCGGATGAGGGATGTAAGTCACGCGATTTCGCCGACCCGCCCGTGGCGATATAAAGTTCCCTCACACAGAGCTTGAGAAGCGTTGCAAATAACGCATTTTGATCTTCCAAATCCTGCAGGCGAGCTTTGACCTCTGTCGACTGATCGAGCGAAACCTCTCGAATTGGCTTCATGGCGTCACCCTAACTTGCTATTTGAATTTTTCATAAAGCGCTTTTTCCCGGCTGCGGCGACTACCACGTTCATTGCGGGCACGCAATCGACCGCGCCGGTCGGTAGTGTCTCAGTTTGAAAAATCAGGGTGCCATGCAAAATCATGATCTGCGGCTGGTGATGATTCGATGGGTTGATAGCCGACAGCCAGTCCCAACTTGGCAATACGTCTCTGATCTTCAAGAGCGAGCGTCGCTCCAGTGCACAACGGTGGGTTGGTTGCTCCGGGGTGGCGACGACAAAGTGATTTGTCAGACCCTAGGCGATCCGGCCGATCCTGAGTGCATGCAAGCGAGCGGGGTTATGACTATTCCCGCTCGCTGCGTGGTCGAGATGATAAGTCTCAGCGAAATCACTTCTTCTTTGACTTGTCAGGACGCTGGGTCATCGCTGATGCCCCAAGCGACTTGATCTCTTTGTTGGTCAGGCTGCTGGGCTTGGTCATCGCCTTCGATGCAATGCTGCCAACTTTGCTTCCGGTCTTTTCGTTGCTTGCCATTGTTACATCCTTTCGGTTTTGAACCGTGGCAGCATGTCGCGATTCATACCCGGATGAAACCGAGTGCAAGTAGTTGCCCACCAGAATCAAACGGGAGTATCGGCGCGCTTCTTGTAGGTCTTCGACCTACCCGGTTTCGGCGCTGCTGCGTCGATCAGTGCAACCACATCTTCCATGTTCATCAGCGTTCCGGTTAATCCCGCTGCCATTGCTGGCGTGATCTTAAGCGTCTTGTGGATGCGGCAAAAGTTGTAGAACACGAAGTAGAGAGAAATCGCGTAGATGTGGCTTTCGAGCTTCTTCGAGAACGCGTTGGTCAGGCGGGTGAACCGGCACATGCTCATGCGCATGGTGAGGTTCTGCCGTTCGACGTAGCTCGTGCTGATGTGCTTCTGGTCAGGACCGCCTTCGATGGGTGTCTTGATGATGCCGGTGCACTCGGCAGGGCTGTAGCGGCCCTTGGCGGTCTCAGGCGAGGCACCGTAGAGCTTTATAAGCTGGGCGTAGTCAACGTCGGCACCGAACGCACCCTCTACGGCATCAAGGTAGGCTTTCAGGCCATCGGTCGTAAGCTGGACACGGGTAGCCAGCCGATCGGCAACGCCGTTCACGAAGAACTTGGCGGTTTCGCCGCTGCGATCGCCCACATACCACTGCAAGATCAACTTGCTGTCGGCGTCGATCGCGGTCCAAGTCCAAGTGTCGCCAGCGCCCTCGATCGGCTTCTTCATGCTGGCGACGTTCTTCTGCTTCGCAGCCGTGAAACTCCAAATTTCGTCCATCTGAACCCGCTTGGAACTGACGTTCCGCACGGTTTCATCGTGGAACTGCATGCAAATTTTGCCGGCGTCTTCGAGGATCTTGGCGACTGTGTTGATGCTCACGTCGCAGACGCGAGAAATCGACCTCATGCTGCTGCCTTCGCAGAGCATTGAGAGGATTTGGACGCGCTTGGCTATCGGGAGCTTGTTCATACCGCTAATGTATGAAATTATATGCTTAGTGTCAAGCATGGGCACGCCTTTACGCAACGAAAAAAACATCTTGCGCAACGAATAAACCGTTGCGTAGATGCTTTATAACGTTGCGATGATGGCATTTTAGCGTTACGTAACGGTACATAGCGTTGCGTAAGACTAAACGGAGCGCCTACGACATGCCAAAACAGATTCCTCAATCTGAGTTAGACTCGATCGTAACCGTCATGGAGGATAGACCGGACGGGGTATCCATTAACGATTTAGTTGGAGCCGACGCTAACCAGGCCATCAGGCGGGCGATGCAGCGACGCCTGGAAAAGTTGCGAGGTACCCTAAGAATACGGGCAACAGGTTCAGGTAGGCACACGCGATATTTTTTACAGGCTGCGCCAGAACAGACGAGCCAACTACACCAGGACGAAGCTCATCTAGAGGATGAAGGCGGTTTCTTCGTCCCGATATCGGACGCAGGCCGTAAGTTACAAAGCCTTTTAACACAACCGACGGATGAGCGGCCCGAGGTGGGGTATAAACGAGAGTTCCTGTCGGGGTATCGACCCAACTCTACATTCTACCTTACAGCACGCGAGCGCGACTTCCTTTTTAAAAAAGGAATTGTCGATGTAGGAGTTGGGCAGCCAGCAGGGACGCATGCGCGACATATTCTTGATAGGCTGCTTATCGATTTATCATGGAACTCCAGTCGGTTGGAAGGCAATAAATATTCTATATTGGATACGCATGAGCTTATAGAGCACGGCAAAGTAGCCGAAGGGAAAAGTGCAGAAGAAACTCAAATGATACTTAATCACAAAGACGCTATTGAGTTTTTAGTTGAGGCCGCCAATGAAATTGGCTTTAATAGACACACGCTATTAAACGTTCACGGCCTGCTATCACACAACCTCATTGACCCTCAATCATCCGGCAGGCTTCGACAAAAAATTATAGGAATAACAGGATCAAATTATAGACCTTTGCAAACTCCGCCGGTTATAGAAGAGTGCTTCAACGAATTGTTGGCAAAGGCTGAGTCTATCAAGGACCCATTCGAGCAATCTTTTTTTTTAGTAATACAGTTGCCATACCTCCAGCCCTTTGCTGACGTGAACAAGCGCGTGTCTAGGTTGGTGGCAAATATACCTTTCATCAAGCGTAACCTTAGCCCTATTTCGTTCATTGATGTTCCCGTCGAGACCTACAATGAGGCTATGCTTAGTATCTACGAGTACAATAAAACAGAACTGGCAAGGGATATGTTTGTGTGGGCTTACGAACGATCAGCAAGGCGATATGCCGCCATTCGTCAATCAATAGGTGAGCCAGACCCATTTAGGCTCAAATACAGAGAGCAACTACGTGAGGTGATCTCACGAGTCGTGCGCGAGAAGCTAGACAAAGCGACAGCATCTAAAACCATACCGCAATATGCAAAAGATGCGGCACCTACGGATGACGTCGAAAGATTTATTGAAGCCGCTGAAACAGAGTTGCTAGGGCTCCATGAGGGCAACTTTGCGCGCTACCGCATTAGGCCATCAGAATTCTTTAGCTGGAAATCCATCTGGGAAAGAGCATAAGAAATTATTTCTCCCACCGTTTCTTTGCTGCTTTTCTGGCGATCTCTGCACGGCGCTCTGCCGTCATTCCTTCAGCGCGTGCTTTGCCGCCACGCTTACCAAGACTGACGGCAGCTTGGTCCTTGCCGTCGTCAGTCACTTCATCCTTCTCTTCACCTGTAGCGATACGGGCAACCTTGATAGCGTTGCCGATCACGTCAGCAGGGCGCTTCTCGCCCTTTGGTCCTTTAGGCATTCGACATCACCCAGTTCTTGCCTATCTTTGCTGTTGTTCGTGGATGCATTTGGCCATCAGCGGATAGCTCCATTCCTTGGCGCAAATAGCCTGAAGTTGAGCCGTCGCTTTGGGCCAAGTCTCAAACAGTTGGTCAATCGCTTTTTCTTCGTTTGAGAGGCATTCTTCAAGGAGATGGCTACGCTCACCTGGCGGCTTGCCCCAGACTTCGGCCCAAGTGAACGCGGCTTTGGTGCACCTTGTCTCGTAGGCGAGTCTCGGCATCCCATCTGGTGGTCTGCGGTCATCGGCGTTAGCTGCGCCATATGAACCCAACACTGCTAGAATGGCGAGCCTCGTCCGCATGATTGCACTCCAGCTGCTTTGCGCTAAGCATAGCACGAGTTGGGCAAACCGACGAACTGGATGTCAACAGCATCAAATTTCAAACTGAGACACTACCAAACGACACGGCGAACCAGCCTTAAGATCCAGTGCTCATTTCAGTTTGATTGTCGCGAGCGCGACTTCGCCTGTATGCAGAGGTCGCTCGATGCATGCTAAGTTCCGCCGGTCGTGCCCTCGGGACCGATAATCCTGTGATCATTGAGGGCTGAGGAGACAAATACTGATGCGAAGAGTGCTGAGTGCGATTGGCGTTTAGTCTAGCGGCGCGATTGTTAGGTAGAGTAGCGTCCTGTCAGCGGGGAACAGTAGGATGCAGGAAAAGTCTATTGCCGGAATCCGAACTCGAAGATCCGGTGGCGTCGTTCGGATAGGCCGGTGGTTGCTCGAGCGCCCACGTTTGTTGAAGCGTGCGGTTCTCGTTTGCATTGATTTTTTTATTCTCAGCATCGCGATCTGGGTCGCGCTCTGCTTGCGTCATAAGTCGCTTTATTATCCGACTGATCCTGTTGAAACTGCCGTTCTCCTGGCGGGGCCAGTCATTACGCTAGGCGTGTTCGCCTGGTTTGGATTTTATAAGATGGTCACGCGCTTCATGGGCGCACGGAGTACAACTAGCCCGGCCTTCTCAAGCTGGGTAGTCGCATCGGGGCTCCGACTCAGCGAAAGTTGTTGTGCAGCAACGACTTCACGTTTGAGCGAGGACTTCCCCGATGCCGACAGAGTGTAGCCAGGATTCGTTCGATTTCGGAAC